>CAYOQR010000028.1:0-61737 GCA_964406155.1 uncultured Rhodospirillaceae bacterium
GCCTCTCATGCGGCACAGGTCCAGAGCCGCGTGAAGAAGCTGGACAAGATCGAGCGGGTGGAACCGCCCCGGCGGCGCCAGTCCATCGAGTTTGAGTTCCGCACGCCGCCGCGCTCAGGTGAGGACGTGGCGAGCTTGAAGAACGTTCATAAAGGCTATGGCAGCAAGCCGATCTATGCGGGGCTCGATTTCCAGGTGCGTCGCAAGGAACGCTGGTGCGTTCTGGGCGCCAATGGTGCCGGGAAATCCACGCTGCTGAAATTGGTGGCCGGCGCGACCGAAGCGGACCAGGGCACGGTGACCATTGGTGCCAGCGTCAAGATGGGCTATTTCGCCCAGCATTCCATGGATCTGCTGGACGGCGAGGAGACGATTTTCGACTCGCTGGACGGGTCATTCCCGCAGGCCGGGCAAGGCGTATTACGTACGCTCGCCGGTTGCTTCGGTTTCTCCGGCGACGATGTCGAGAAGCCCTGCCGCGTGCTGTCCGGCGGCGAGAAGGCGCGTCTGGTCATGGCCAAGATGCTGTACGACCCGCCGAATTTCCTGGTGCTCGACGAACCGACCAACCATCTCGACATGGCGACAAAGGAGATGCTGGTCGCGGCGCTGTCGGAATTCGAAGGCACCATGCTGTTCGTGTCGCATGACCGCCACTTCCTGGCCGCACTCTCAAACCGCGTGCTGGAACTGACACCTGAGGGCGTACATCAGTTCAGCGGCGGCTACACGGAATATGTGGCTCGGACGGGCCAGGAAGCGCCGGGTCTTCACCCGGGCGGTTAGCAGGGCTCATGAAAGAGTGGCGGGGCTGGCAAGCTCGCCGAACGGCCGGAGAGACGCAGCAATAATCTCCGTAGCCGCCAAACCAAAGCCGCCGGCGGGTAAGGCCGGCGGCTTTGTCGTCGGGTGCCCTCGCTCAGCCGAGGCCGAGGAGGTTGCGCGGCGGGCCGGGGAAATCGGCATAGGCCGGCAGGTTGCCGGGATCGCCGAGGAGATCGCGCACGGCGCGCGCCGCCTGGTCCATCGCCGAATGGGCATAGGCATAGGCGCCGGCATCGGAATTGGCGATGGCGACGCGGCCCCAGGGCTTGCGCGCGGCGAAGATGGGCAGCTCGCCATCGGGCCAATAGGCATCCCACGGGCGCATGTATTCATAGGCATAGCCGTGGGACCAGCGGTTGCAGGTGATCGCCTCGATATCGCGGGCGGGATCGAAGCCGGCGCCGCCCAAGGCGCGGGCCAGCATGTCGCGGATCTCGCGCTCCATATCCTCGAAGCTCATCGTCATCAGCGTCTGGCGTCCGGCCTGGCACTGGTCGCGCAGCGAGACGCCGCGCTCGCCGGTGACGACCACCTTGGAGAGATGCAGCACCACCGGGTCCTCCGGCTTCTGGGCGAATTTGTAGGAGCCCATGCTGACCGGGAAATCGATCTCGGCGCCGTCCCAGAAGCCCGAGGGACAGTCGAAGCCTCTGATGCCGAGCTTGACCAAGGCTTGCCAGTTGCGCAGCACCACATTGGTATAGATCAACGGCACCTTGACCTGGTCATTCAGCGCTGTCACCTGGGCCGCCGGCAATTCGTCGGTCAGATAGGGGATGACGCGATGCCAGCAGGCGAGGATCGCATGCCCGGCCTTGACGCTGTGCAGCTTGCCGCCGTGGAAGTAGGTGATCTCCACATCCTTCGCCTGATCGGCCGGACCGTCATGCTTGACGCGGACGACCGACGCGTTGATGCGCACCCGCACCGGCTGGCCGGCGACATCGAGCTTGGCGTAATCGACTGGCGTGGTGACGAGGCTCTCCATGTCCTTGCCCGGCAAAGCCTGGGGCACCAGGGCGCGGATCAGCGCATGGGCGACGCCGGCATTGCCGTCGGGGAAGTGGAAGATATAGGGATCTGGATCGGTGAGGGCGAGGCGGCCGCTGGGGCTCATGGTCTTATAGGCCTTCTCGCCGAGATCCATGCCGCCGAAACCGGGATTCCAGTTGCCCCAGGCATCGAGCGCCGTGGTGCCCTCGATGCCGGCGCCGAAATAGCCCTGGGTCGAGGTCTGGTAATAGGCAACGAGCTGCGGATCGTAGCCGCAGATCTCGGTGAGGAACTTCTCATAGGTCACGTCGGAGAGGATCTTCATCTTCTCTTCGCGCGACTTGCCCGGCAGGTAGTCGCGGGGATTGTCGATCAGCTCGATGAGATCGCGCTTCGCCTTGTCGTTCAGCGGCGTCTCCGGCACCCAGTCGGCGGCCTTCTCCATCGTCTTCACCAGCTTGTCGGTGCCGAAGACCTCTTTGCGGAACAAAACCGCTTCGCCAAGGCCGCGCTTCTCCGCCCAGTCCTTGTCGTAATAGGTTTTGAACTTCTCCGTATCGATGCCGATATCGGTGAGGAGCTTCGTCACCGCCTCGGTGAAATAGCTCGGCGTCTGCAGGGATTGCGAGCCGCCATAGCCGATCAGTTTTTTGCCGCTGCTGGTGGTGAATTCGTTGCGCCGGGCATGGCCGCCGAAATCGTCCTGCGCCTCCAGCACCAGCACCTTCACATCCTTGCCGGCCTGTTGGCGATAGAGATAGGCGGCGGCGAGGCCGCTGATGCCGCCACCGACCACGACGAGGTCATACTTTTCCTTGTCGGCTTCCGGCTTGCCGGCCTTTTGCCAGAAGGTGCCGTCGCGCACCGCATGCATGACGTTCATCGCTTCCAGGTTATGGCCGCGCAGCCCGGCGAGCTTCGGCGGATAGGCGCTCTCGGTGGCCATGGCCGGGCGGCTCGACAGTGCGCCGGCGCCATAGGCGGCGAGGGCGCCCACCGTCATCGCCATGCCGTTGAGGAAATCGCGGCGATCGATCTTGCGATCCATGCCCAGGTAACGGTCCCGATCGGATACGGACATCTCCCACCCCAGATAGTTTTTCGGTTCGGATAGGCGGTGAGGATCGCCGGGCAGCGGCAGGCTCGGCAACGGAAAACATGACTATAACCTGACGCGGAATGATCCTATAGTCGCGTCAATTCGCGTCAGTTTTATTTTTTAATTCCCAAACCTGTCAGGTTCCTCCCGTTGAGGTTGCCGCCGGCGGAAGCTGCCAGTCCAATCACTGCCATCCAGGTTATCTCATGTCCGCCGATCATCTCGCCGCCAATCTGAAGCTGCTCTGCGGCTATAGCCGCTCGATCGCGGAGGTCTGCCGCCAGGCCGGGATCAACCGCCAGCAATTCACCAAATACCTCTCCGGCGCGAGCCTGCCCTCGCTGCATTCGCTGCGGCGGGTCTGCGATTTCTTCGGCGTCGAGGATCACGAGATCCTGCTGGAGCCCGGCGCCTTCCGCGCACTGATCCGCCTGCGCCCGCCGCGTCTCGGCGGCGACCAGGAAGCTCAGCCTGATGCGGCTGCGCGATTGCTGGCGGGGCTCGCCGCCGGCCATGACGCGGCGGGTGCCCTGGCGCTGATCGGCTATTACTTCCTCTATCTGCGCGACGACCGGCGGGCGCCGATGATCAGCCGCTCGCTGGTGCGCCTCACCGCCGCGCCGCGCGGCCTCGCCCTGAAGGCGCTGGACTTCACGCCGGGCGGCACCTCGACCTTGCCAAGCTGCGTCAAATATGCCGGCAGCGCCTTCGTCACCGACGGCCGCATCCATGTCATGGCGCGGGAATGCGTGGTCGGAAAATCGGTCTGGTTCGCGAGCTACTATCTGACCGACTTCACCCGGCGGCCCTATCTCAGCGGCCTCAGCATGGGCGTCGAGCCCGATCCGCGCGGCGAGATCATCGCCCTGCGCAGCGTGCTGGAATATCTCGGCACCACCATCGACATCCGCCGCGAATTGCGCCGCTGCGGCCAGATCCCCGCCGCCGCGCCAGAGATCGACGCCATCATCCGCAGCGCCACCTATAACGACCTCCGCGACGGCGAAGTCGTGCTGACACCGAGGCTGTAAAGGGGAAGGGAATGGATCCGTTGCTTACGAATGCTCTCGCTCATGAATTCCAAAGATGCCGAGATGCGTTTGCACGTTTTGTTGGTTGGCATTCCATTGTTTTAAAAGGAAACAAAGAGCGGAAGGCAGCGGTGGCTATGTACGATGCCTATACCGATTTTGTTGCCCATCTATATGAGTTCTATCTCGGATGCATTAAACGGAACAACATAGTTCGGCGTGAAATCAAGGGGCAGGAGATAGATGAGATTCTGAATGCAGAAGTGAAGAAATTACTCAAAATACGACGAGATAGGATCATTCGTGGGCATGCCCCAGCATATGAAAATCATATCTCGTATTATGAAGTAGAAGTGCCTGACGAGTTCGGCAAGTCGTTTCGCACCGTTCGAAATATTCGCTCTCATGCGATGGCTAAGCGGTCAGAGTTTGATCTGGCGACTTTCTACATTAAATATCATCGCTTCGTTTTCCTCCTATTTGAGGAACCGCATTGGCTATGGAGTATTGAACAGTTTCCCGAGCATGATTGGCTCGCAATTGAAAGATTTGCTAATGCTATCTCTACAAGTTAGCAACACTTGAAACCGCCCTTGCCGCCGGCGCCGTAGCGGGCGTTCTGGCGGTTGGTGAAGAATTCCTCGTAGGTCATCGGCGTCTTGTCGGGATGGATCTCGCGCATATGGGCGAGATAGGCGTCGTAATTCGGCACGCCCACCATCAGCCGGGCGCTGTCGCGCAGGCGGAGATGGAAGGTCATGATCTTCTCCCGCAGGGTCGGTGTCCCCAGTTCCGTGGTCGAGGATACTGGCCTGTCGGAGGTGGGCGTGCCGTCTTGCATCCGAGATCCTTTCGTCAAGGATAGGTGATGAGGCGGGCGGCGCTCATTCCGCCGCCCGTGCCCCGGTCGTCACCGTGATCGGCGGGAGTTCCCGCGCGGTCCAGCCGTGGCTGCGATAGGCCTGCAGGCAGGAGCGGATGCCGAACAGCACCACCGCCACCACGACGAAGACGAAGATCCCCGCCAGCACCGCATCCAGCCGGTCGTTCCAGACGATCTGTGCCATCTGACCCATATCCTTGGCCGGAGCGATCACCTGGCCGGCCTCCAGCGCATCGCTGAACTTGCGGGCATGGGCGAGGAAGCCGACCGCCGGGTTGTCGGAGAAGATCTTCTGCAATCCGGCGGTCAGGGTGCAGAGCACCAGCCAGGCGGCCGGCAGGATCGTCACCCAGGCATAACGCTCGCGCTTCATCTTGAAGATGACGACCGTGCCGAGCATGAGCGCGACGGCGGCCAGCATCTGGTTGGAGATGCCGAAGAGCGGCCACAGGGTGTTCACGCCGCCCAAGGGATCGGTGACGCCCTGATAGAGGATGTAGCCCCAGGCGGCGACGCAGAGGCCGGTGGCGACGATGTTCGGGACCCAGGACGAGGTCTGGCGAAAACTCGGCACGAAGACGCCGAGCAGGTCCTGCAGCATGAATCTGCCCGCCCGGGTACCGGCATCGACGGCGGTCAGGATGAACAGCGCCTCGAACAGGATGGCGAAATGGTACCAGAAACCCATCATCGTCTTGCCGCCGATCACGTTCGAGAAGATATGTGCCATGCCGACGGCGAGGGTCGGTGCGCCGCCCGCCCGCGAGACGATGGTCTTCTCGCCGACATCGCTGGCCATGGTGTTGATCTCTTCTGCCGTCACCGGGAAGCCCATCGCGGTGACGGCTTCGGCGGCGCTTTCCGCCGTGGTGCCGATCTTGGCGGCCGGGCTGTTCATGGTGAAGTAGATGCCGGGCTGCAGGATCGAGGCGGCGGCGAGGGCCATGATCGCCACGAAGCTCTCCATCAGCATGCCGCCATAGCCGATGAAGCGGGCGTTCTTCTCATTGTCGATCAGCTTCGGCGTGGTGCCGGAGGAGATCAGCGAATGGAAGCCGGAGACCGACCCGCAGGCGATGGTGATGAAGAGGAACGGGAACAGGTTGCCCGACCAGACCGGCCCGGTGCCGTCGACGAATTTCGAGAGGGCCGGCATCTGCAGATCGGGCGCGATCACCACGATGCCGATGGCAAGGCAGACGATGGTGCCGACCTTCAGGAAGGTCGAGAGATAGTCGCGCGGCGCCAGCAGCAGCCAGACCGGCAGGATCGAGGCGATGAAGCCGTAGATGATCAGCGCCCAGCAGAGCTGCGTGCCGGTCAGGGTGAAGATCGGCGCCCAGGTCTCGCTGTTGGCGACGTTCTGGCCATAGACGATGGCGAGCATCAGCAGCACGAAGCCGATGATCGAGGCCTCGCCGATGCGGCCGGGCCGGATATGGCGCATATAGATGCCCATCAGCAAGGCGATGGGGATGGTCGCGGCCACCGTGAAGGTGCCCCAGGGGCTGCCCGTCAGCGCCTTGACGACGATCAGCGCCAGGACGGCCAGGATGATGATCATGATCATGAAGGTGCCGAAGAGGGCGATGACGCCCGGCACCACGCCCATCTCGGAGCGGATCAGCTCGCCGAGCGACTGGCCGTCTCGGCGCATCGAGATGAAGAGGATGATGAAGTCCTGCACCGCGCCGGCCAGGACCACGCCGGCCAGGATCCAGAGGGTGCCGGGCAGATAGCCCATCTGCGCCGCGAGAACGGGCCCGACCAACGGGCCGGCCCCGGCGATGGCGGCGAAATGGTGGCCGAACAGCACATAGCGGTCGGTCGGCACGTAATCCAGCCCGTCATTATGGCGCTGCGCCGGGGTCGGCCGCGCCGGGTCGAGCCGCATCACGTTGCGGGCGATATAGAGGCTGTAATAGCGATAGGCGACCAGATAGATCGACACGGCGGCAACGACCACCCACAGGGCGTTGACCGATTCCCCGCGTTCGGTGGCGATAATGCCGAGGCCGAGCGCGCCGAGAATGCCAAGTGCGATCCACGGCGCATGCGTCCGGATAGATGCCATTTTCCCTCTCCCCTGGAGACGGGCGCGCCGGGACCGGCTTTGCGATGCGGTGCCAGCCTGACGACGAAACCGTCTCTTTTCACAACATAATCGCCGCCGACTCACCCCGAGTCAGCTTGTTGATCTATGTCATGGTAGCGCAGTCAGCCTGGGATGCAATTCCAATGGCGGCGGGGAGGGGGCAGCGGAGCCAGGCAGTTGATCGCTGCGTTGCACTAGCCAGGGCGACATCCGCCGGACCTCTCTGATCTGTCATTGCCGGGCTTGACCCGGCAATCCATGGTTGCTGCCGAACACGACGCTTGGCATGGACCCCCGGGTCAAGCCCGGGGGTGACGAAGGAGTAGGTCCACGGCAGATGCGGTACGCGGCATTTTATATGGATTGCCGGGTCAATCCTCGGGTCTAGCCCGAGGACAGGTCCGGCAATGACAAGTGAGAGCGCGCGGGCGTTGCGTGAAGCCGGAAAGATACTCATGCTCCCCTCGTGGGAGCAGGTTGTGTCGCTGCGCCGCTATACTGCCGCCAACCTGCGCTCAGCCCTCGGCTTTCTCCAGATACTGGTCGACCAGCTCGATCAGGCGGGCGCGGCCGAAGCTGGGGCAGTGGCCGGCATGGACCACCTCGACGGGCAGGTCGCGCAGGCGCTTCATGGTGCGGATATAGAGCGCCACATCGGAGTGATGCAGGTTGTCGATCAGTTCGGCGTCATAGAGCGCGTCGCCGGAGAACAGCGTGCCGGTCTTGCGGTCCCAGAGGCCGATGCTGCCCGGCGAATGTCCCGGCAGATGCAGCACCTCGAAGGCGCGGTCGCCGGTATCGATGATGTCGCCCTCATCGACCTCGCGCACCGCCCGGGTGGGCAGCAGGCGATAGGCCTTGAGATCGTAACCGGCGGCGGGCAGGGCGGTGACCAGCGGGCCGCCCAGGCCCGGATCGTCGATCAGCAGCGTGCCGATATCCTCGGGGTCGAAATCCTCATCCACCAGGGTATAGGCGCCGCTTGGCTGGCGCAGGCCCTCGGCCTCCAGGCGATGGGCGATGCAATCGTCGAATTCGTGATGGCCGCCGATATGATCGGCATGGACATGGCTGGCGACCGCCGTCACATGCTTGTCGAGGAGGTGCCTGGCGGCTTCCTTCAGGCTGCCGAGCCCCATGCCGGTATCGATCAGGAGATCGCGGTCACGGCCCCGCACATGCCAGATATTGCAACGCATCATCGGCGAGACATGCGGCTCCCACATCAAGGTGATGTCGGCATCGATCCGCTGGAACTCGAACCACTGATCGGCGACTTGCAGGGGCATGAAATTCTCTCGTGATTTTCTGTGATCGGACCCGCATCATATCTATCCCACCCGCTTTGGTGAAGCTGCGCTTGAATGGGTGCACGCTGAACCGGCACCGAAGCGGCCCGCGACGACCGTGGGAGCCATACCGGTACGGGGTCGCAGACCACTTCGGGCAGGAAACACCCCGGCCATTGACCGAAGTGTTCCCAACCGGTTGGGGATCGGAGCGGGAGCCTTTGGCTGGCCCGTGGCGGCCGGTCAATCGCTCCCGTCATCCGGACGGTGGCAGCATCCGGATTGCCGTCGATGTTGCGGCAGATCTCGCCTTACATGCGGCCTTACGAGCCGGTCGTCAGTTCGGGGACGAACTTGACATTCACCTTGGCCGCGCCGGCGCCGTTGAGTATCTGGTCTTTGAAGATCAGCCGCTGGCCAGGCCCGAGTTCGGCGGCGCTCGGCTGAATGATGCTGCGCCGGATCGCCTGCCCCGATGCATCCTGCAGGGTCACCTGTAGGAGCGGCAGATGCTTCGTGTGGGCCGTGGTATTGGTGACGACCCCTCGTATCAGAACGCCCATGTCATTTTGCACGGGTTTATCCAGGGTGATCGTCAGCCCATTACTGGCCGGGGCCGGCATCTTCGTTTTTTGGGTGGCCGCCTGCTGCGTGTCACTGCCGTTCATGCAGGTCTGATAGGTTGCTGCGGAACCGAGATAGCGGTCGACGCAATTCACTGCCGAATACTGCCGCTGGTCGACGGAGTTCCACAACACGCCAAGACGGGCTTCACGGGACACTCCCTGGCTGTTCAGGCGAAAGGCGTAGAGGCCCGCGGATAGGGGCTCGGTCGGGACGATGAGCATGGCCTGCGGACTGCGTGGTGCGCGCATCGTCGTGAAGGAGACGCGGAACGGATCGAGCCGGGCGAGGGCCCATGAGCTGCCACTGACCGGCATCGCCAGATGATTGGTGCCGATCTCGCTGCGCACCCAGGCGACACGCCATAATTCGACGCGGCCGGCGGCTGTGGCCGGATCACTGGCGATGGACGGATCGGACACCACGAATTTGACGGTTGGCGCCAGAGAGGAGCGTTCAGGCCAGGTGGTGTTCTCCCAATCGGCATTGCCGTCGAGCCGCTGCAGATTCTCACCGCCGGTCATCACGTAGAGACCGGCTTCTTCGGGAATTGGAAAGGGCGGCTTGTAGATGGCGCAGGCAGACAGCGTCGCGGTCATCGCCAGGACGGCGACGATCCGCACGATCCTCGTGCTCTCCATGTAACGGCTCCCATGCAATGTTCTGCCCTTCATGCCGGTGTAACGGTCGGGCGATCGGAACCATGGCAGAACAACGCTTCGCCCTAGAACCGGATGCTCACAAGAGGAATCGCTGGTGCGATTTCACTTGCGAGTTGAATCCGTCTCCATCCGGTAAATGAGAGGGCGATTCAGCTTGAAGAAGACATGCTTCAGGCTGGCAGAATCGCACTCCAGAGGCTGCCATATAAGACGGCTTTTTCGCGAAATTATTCCGTGGCAATGCGAGCAAAAGAAAGGCTCGGCGCCGTTGGGCGCCGAGCCGATGAAAGCCATGATGCAGTATCTTCTTCTGTCCTCACTGCGTTGAGGAGCTGGAATTCGTTCCGACACTCCCCGAACCGGTGCCGCTGATATCGGCGGATGCGCCGGCTCCGGACGCTGCCGTGTTCGATTCGCTCGGCGTGGCTTCGTTCTCGCCAACACTGGCATTGGTGTTGGTGGCCGACTTGACCGAGCCGGTTCCGCCAATTGTGCTGCCGAGCGAGCCGTCGGACGTGGCCCCGGCATTGGCCTTGTTGCTTTCATTATCGACGCTGGAGTTGTTGTCGCTATGGGTCTTTGCCGACCCGGTACCACTGATATCGGCCGAGGCGCCGGCCGAACCGGTGGACGAGACACTGCTCGGGCCCGTCGTATCGGTGGCTCCGGCGAGATTGCCGGTATCGACGACGCCGGCCTTGCTATTGGCGCCGGTCGTCAAGGAGCCCTTGCCATTGACCGTGCTGCCGAGCGTGCCGTCGACGCTGGAATTGGCCGTGGCCGAGTTGCCCAGCTTGTCGGTTGCTTCGGCTGTCGTGTCGGTATGGCCCATGGCCGAGCCATCGCCGCTGATATTCGCGGTCGTGCCGCCGGTCGCGCTCGACGAGAAGTTGCCGAAGCTATTGGTCGTGGCCTGTTCGGCATCCACGTTCGCGCCAATCGCCAGCGAGCCCTTGTTATTGACTGTTTTGCTCAGGGTACCGCTGACTTTGGCATTACCTGCCGAGGTATTGTCAGCGGTGTCAGCGGTCGTGTTGCCGCTCGCACTGCTCATACCCGTAGCCGAGCCATCGCCACTGATATCGGCTGTGGCACCGGCATTGGCCTTGGACGAGTAGCTGACGGAGGTGGCGGTGTCGACCTCTTTCGTTTGGGCCATGGCATTCGTGCCGAGAGCCAACGATCCTTTGCCATTCACCGTATTGCTCAGCTTGCCATCGACACTGGAGCTGGCCGAGGCCGCGTTGCCGGTATCGGTGCCAAGATTGCCTGCGGCGCCAACGGTGCTGTCGGCATGACCCGTGGCCGAACCATTGCCGCTGATATCCGCGGTCGCGCCAGCGCTTGCCGTTGAGCTCGATTGATTCGAGCCGCTTGGCGAGGTGCTGGAGCTGACATCGGAATTGGCATTCGAGCCGACGGTGGCCGAACCTGGACCGTTCAGGCTGGCATCGACGCTGGAATTGGCCGCGGATTTATTCGCACCAGCGAGGCCAACGTTGGTGCTGGTGTCGCTATGCGCGGTCCCGGTCCCGGTGCCGCTGATGCTGACGCTTGCGCCACCGGTGGCTGCGGCCGACGCGTCGGAATCAGCGCTGACGCCGGCGGACGAGCCGACATTGACGCCGCCGCTATTGGTGACGCCGCCACTGGCATTGGAATTGGCTGTGCCGCCGACATTACTGCTCGGCGTTGCGCTGGCATGCGCATCGGTGCTGGCCGAGCCCGTGCCATTGCCGCTGATGCTGGTCGATGCCGATCCTGTGGCCTGGCCGCTGGAGCTGCCGGCATCGGAGGCCGCGCCGGCCGAGGCGGCCGATCCGGACGCGACCGAACCCGGACCGGAGACCGATCCGTGGGCGTTGGAGTCGGAACTGCCGGAACTCGTGCCGTTGGAGGCGGAAGCATTCGAGCCGGTGCTGGTCGACGCACCGGCCCCATTGGCTGCAGCGGCAGAGTTAGCGCCCGCAGTGGCGCTGCCGCCGCTGCTATTGCTCGCCTGAGAGCCGCCGGATGCCGATGCGCTGGCCGAGCCGTTGCTTGACGTGCTTGCCGACGTGCTCGACGAAGCCGAGACAGAGACGCCGCCGCTACCGGAGGATGCCCCGGCAGTCGATTTGCCGCTGGCGGCTGGCCCGCTACCGGCCTGGACCGAGGCGATGCTCAGGCCAAGCGCAATGGCGCTGACAGCTCCCAGCAACAACAGTTTGGTCGATTTTCTCATCTCAACTATCTCCTTCGCGAGGGGTCGTTTCCGAGGCTCCCGTCGAAGAGGCCGAACCGCAATATGGCACGCGATGAGCCAGGTATTGCCGCTCCGGCTACCCGATAGACAAACAGACTGCGGTCGTTGCGTCTTATTCCGCCGCGCCGGTCACGATATTTCTATTTGAAGTATCCGGCCGATGATGGAATAGGCTGTCTGGAGATTTTTGGCTTTCCTTGAAAAACAAACGTTTGTGGATGGCGGCTGAGGCGGCGCTGTTGCGGTACGGTCTATCATGCTGCCGGGTAGTTGCCGGATAGTCGCACTCCCTTGCTTCACATCATGCGGCGGCTCGTTTCTGACGATGACACGGTTATCGGCAAACGCGATGTGTGATCACGAGATCGAGATTCTTGATCACGGAATTGCCGCGTGCTGGCGGTGTCGAGCGAGGGAAAAAGACTCAGCTCCTGCTACCGCAGGATCGCCGGGTTCATGAGTGGGAAGCGTGGTCGGGCTGGCATCCTGGCCAGTGTGATCTCAGTGTTATCGTCCGGATCACAGCCAGGTATTGGATTTGGCGCGGCCGCCTTTGGCGGTCATCTGGCGTGGCGCCGATTTGGAGGATGAAGGGCGGTCACCAAGGCCCTGTGCCATTCTGCCTTCCGTGCCTCGCATGCGTCCTTGCGCTGTCCGTGCCTCGATTGTGCGCTCGGCGTTACGCGGGGAGGGGGTGCCTTTAGGGCGCTGTTTTTGGGAGGCTGCCGCTTCCATTCCCAGTCGATCCTTTTTTCCCAGTCGATCCATTCCTAGGCGGCCGCGAATGGCGTTGCGCCCTCTGTTGAGACGCGACATCACCGTGCCGATGGGTATCTGGAGAATCTTTGTCGCATCCTGGTAGGTCGTCCCTTCAAGCCCGACCAGCAGGAGGACCTCGCGTTGATCTTCGGGCAGCGTATCGATGATCTCGGCAACTTCACGGCATTGGATATGGCCGAGTTGGGAAGCAGGAATGGAAAGCGCCGCTCCCTCGTCCAACGGCAAGGTCGTTCCGCGCCGTTTTTCCTGGGCGAGGTAATCGTTGCGGGCATTGTGCAGGACGGTCAGAAGATAGGACCGTAAATTGTGAATTTCCTTGCCGTCGCGCAGATGGCTGATCGCACGCTTCAGGGTCTCCTGCACGAGATCGTCGGCATTGGCAGAGCGCCCCACCAGAGCGTAAGCGTAGCGCCGCAAGGCGCGAATGTGATCTTCCAGTTCCCGCTGGTTGGCCGATCTCCCGCGATCATCTGCAAGCAGGGCCGATCGCGGCAAGGAAGGTGCCATGAGGTTGCTCCTTGTTCCGCCTTTCACGGGTCGGATCCAATACCTCGGATCCATTGCGGCGGCTTGGTCAAGGTCGCGGCCCTTCCATCATCTCTCTGCCATGAAACAGCAGCCATGAGATAGGGCGGCGAGGAAAGCAACAAGATGCCGCTTCATGGCATCGAACGCAGCAAAGAAGACTGTGATAAAATATTCCACTTGTGATAAAGCCGTTACTTTCAAGCGGGAAGTTCGCCGAATAATAAGATGGCGGCAGGAAGCTGGCTGTCGGTGAACTGTCATGGCGGCATCGCTGACGGCATCCGAAGATGACGTCAAGGGCAGCGTTACGGCAGGTCTTCTGCAATATTATCGGAACGGCCCTAATCGTCCACGATGCCCTCCGGACCCTGAATGGCGGTTCTGGGCTTACTGGTCCCGGATCGCCATTTCGAGCGAGATCACTCCGGAGAGATCAGCCTGGCGGATCATTCCGTGTTCTGCTGGATGATCGACTCCGTCTTCGTCTGCGGATCCGGGGATGTGGTCGAATGCGCGCTGGAGGTTGCATTGCAGCCGTTATCGGCGTCATGCACCGTCTTCTCGCTGTGATCGGTCTTGCGCTGGCCGTTGACGTCGGTGGTCGCCGTTGCGCTGGTGCTGCATTCCACGCGCGGTTTGCCATCCGTGTTTTGCTGTGTCGTCGTCGTGCTTGAGGACGAGGAGGAAACGGATGAACTGCTGCTACTGCTGCTGTTGATGTCGTCTGCCATGAGGATTTGCCCCTGCGCAGCCGGCCGGATCGCATCCGCTTCGGCCGTGGATTGAAAGGCATTGGATAGAAGCCGACTTGCCAGGCCATGAGAATCAAGATTGCCCGGGGCCGCAAGGCCGCCGAGGGTGACGGCGCTGGCCAGGACAGTCAATGGAAGGGGGAGCAGAAATTTGAAGATGCCGCGCATCGTTCCTCCTTGTTCGCCGGGAAGCTTGCTCATCGGGAAGGTTTCACGGTCGTGGGACATGGCCGTGCGGTATGCTGGTATTCGACATGCCGCTGCTTGCTGCATGGCGCTCCATGCCCGCCATCTAGGCTAGACGGCCTTCGCGCATAATTATTCCGTCTGCGGGATTGTTCCGTGCCCGGATGTGGTCCGTGTGCCGGCGCCGAGCCATATTTTTTTCGCTGGCGAGACAGATGGTCGCGCCTGATGGGCGCACGGAATAGTGATGTCGAAGGTGGTGCCGACGCGGCAGGCAACTCCCGGTATGTAAATGGCTCTGTAAATGGCTCTGGTCGAATTTTTTCGTGAATATTTCAGAACCGATCACGTCAATCTTAAGGTGATCGCTTTCGCTCCCTGGAGGGAATCACGTGAAGATTCCGTCCGTGAGCAGCCGGCACCGGATCATCGACATCTGAGGGTCGATTTATAGCCGGGGTGTTGAAACTAAAACGATGGATTGGGGTGGATGAGAGACGGGGTTGCCTGGAAGGCAGTTGAACGGAGTGACGGCCATTCCCTCCTGAAAGCGTACCGGAAGAAACGGGGCACAAAGAGATCTGCCGTAAGATCCGCCGTTCGCGATACCTCGACGGACTGGTTGAAGGGTCTTCTATCCGATCTCTATGCCAATGTTCTCCGCGAGCCGCTGCCCATTCGTTTGCGCAGCGCCACGCGGGAGCTGGAGGACGTGCTCGTTTCGTCTCGGATCAAGCGTTGAAGGCATCGGCGGCCCATCATGCCCGCCGATGCCCTCAAGATGCCAGAGACTGCTGACGATCGGAACCCGCCAGAACCTGATTAGGTGTTGCTCACCCGCCAGTGGAGAAACGCTGCCAGAGGCGGGTGCGGCGGCGTTCGCCGGCGAGATCGGCAGGGTGTGTGGCGATCAGGCGCTTGACGGTTTCAGGATCGGGATAGATGCCGCGGTCGTTGCGGATCTCGGCGGCGACCAGTTCGGTTGCGGCGCGGTTGCCGTTGGCGTAATGGACGGTGTTGCTGATATCGGCGATCACCTCGGGCTGCAGCAGGAAGTCCATCAGTTTTTCGGCGCGATCGGGATGCGCGGCATCATTGGGGATCGCCAGCACATCGAACCAGACCACGGCGCCTTCTTTCGGCACGATGTACTGGATCTTCACCTTGTCGCCGGCTTCGGCGGCGCGGGCCTGGGCCTGGGCAGCATCACCCGACCACATGACGGCGGCGCAGATATCGCCGCCGGCCATGTCGTTGATCTGGGTCGTGCTGGTCACCTTGACGATCGAGGGACGGATCGATTGCAGTACCTGCGCCGCCGCATCCAGGCTTTCCTGATCGGTGGCATCGGGATTCTTGCCGAGATAATTGAGCACGGTGGGAATGACCTCGGCCGGCGCATCCAGCATGGCAAAGCCGCATTGCTTCAGCTTGGCGGCATTCTCCGGCTTGAACAGCAGGTCCCAGCTATCCAGCGGCGCCTGGTCGCCGAAGATCGCTTTCACCTTGTCGACATTGATGGCGATGCCGGTCGTCCCCCAGAGATAGGGCACGGTATACTTGTTGTCCGGATCCTGCGCCGACAGCTTCTTCATCAGCTCGGGATCGAGATTGCCGTAATGGGGCAGGGCAGCCCGGTCCAGCGGGCGCAGCAGGCCGGCGGCGATCTGGTGCTTCAGCACCCCGCCGCCGGTGACCATCAGGTCATAGCCGGTCTGGCCCGCCATCACCTTGGCATCCAGCACTTCCTGGCTGCTGTACATGTCGTAATTGACACGGATGCCGGTGGCTTTCTGAAACTTCGCCAAGGTGTCGTCGGCGATGTAATCCGCCCAGTTGGTGAAGTTGACGGTCGTTTCCCCGGCGGCGACCGAGGGGATGGTGGAACCGGCCGTCGCCGCGAGCGCCGTGGCGGCGGCAAGGAACAAGGCTTGGAAGCGGGTCATCTCGATCTCCTCCCAGGATAATCGGTGATATCGGGCAATCGGCCCGGATAATCGATGGGGCCGGATGAGAGCGCAACGGTTTGATTTATTGAATAGAGCCGGATGTGGCCCACCAGTGGAATAGCTTCGGCGTTTCCACTGGTGGGCATCCGGCTCTAACCCGGCTTATTCGCCGTGCGCGCGTTCGGGGAAGCGATCGGCGAAGACGCAGATCAGTTCCAGGGCGATGGTGGCGCCGGCGAGAGACGTGATCTCGGCGACATCGTAGGAGGGCGATACCTCCACCACATCCATGCCGATCAGGTTGATGCCGCGCAGGCCGCGGATCAGTTCCTGTGCCTGATGGGTGGTGAAGCCGCCGATCACCGGCGTGCCGGTACCGGGGGCACAGGACGGATCGAGGAAATCGACATCGAAGGTGACATAGCAGGGATGGTTGCCGACGGTCTGGCGAATGCGGGCGATGGTCGCCTCGATGCCCATGGCATGGACCTGGCGGCCGTCCAGCACGGTGAAACCGTGGGTCTCGTCATTGACGGTCCGCATGCCGACCTGGATCGAGCGGCTGGGATCGACGATGCCTTCCCGCGCCGCATGGAAGAACATGGTGCCGTGATCGATGCGGCCGTCCTCGTCGCTCCAGGTATCGGAATGGGCATCGAAATGAATCAGCGAGAGGGCGCCATGCTTGGCTGCCTGGGCACGCAGCACCGGATAGGTGATGAAATGATCGCCGCCGAGGCAGAGCGTCGCGGCACCTTGGGCGAGGATGCCGGCGACCGTCTTCTCGATTTCCGCCGGGATCTGATGCGGCCGGCCGTGATCGAAGACACAATCGCCGTAATCGACCACGGACAGCCGGTCGAAGGGGTCGAACTCCCAGGGCCAGGGCCGCGACCAGGAAAGCTGGGTCGAGGCGGCGCGGATGCCGCGCGGGCCGAAACGGGTGCCGGGGCGATTGGTGACGGCGAGGTCGTAGGGAACGCCGAGGACCGCGAGATCGACGCCTTTTAGATCGCGGCTATAGCGCCGCCGTAGAAAGCTGAGTGCGCCGGCATAGGTTGCCTCCGGCCGCGTGCCATAGGGGCTCTCGCGGGTAAAGGCCTGATCGCCCCTGTTATAGAAATCGGCGCCTGACAGATCGAGGGACGGATCGACGGGCTTATTGCTGCTTGTCTCGGTCATCTCGGCTATGGTCTCTTGCGGTTGAATGGGTAAAGCAGTTAAAGCGGCCTAGCGCCGGCGGTAAATGACCGGCGAGCACTAATCCTTTAGGGGTAGGGGAATGCAACGGAGGAAACCGCCGGTGGCGCGGAAGAAGCGGCAGCCGGTGACACGGCAAGCGGAGATGCGGGAGCTCAAGCCCTTGCCGGTCCGCGCCTGGATGGAGGGGGCAGCAGCATTGATCCGCGCGGTGGATCAGCCAGCCTTCCCGCCGCTGGTGACGGCTTTTCTCCGGCGCATCTGCCCGATGCAGGATTGCGTCGTCACTGCCTATGCGCGGTCGGTGCGGCCGGTCGTGATCTATTACGAACTCGATCCGGACCAGGTCGATCTCTCCGTCACGCAATATGAGAAGGGCGCCTACCGCCTCGATCCCTTCTATCATGCCTGTACCGGCGGCGAGCCGCCTGGCGTCTATCGCCTGCTCGATCTGGCCCCGGACGATTTCCGCCGGTCGACCTATTACCGCGACTATTACAACCTGATGCGTCCCTTTGACGAAATCGGCTTGCTGGTGCGTCCCGACAGCGAGGTCTCGATCATGTTCTCGGTCAGCCTGCCTCAGCAGAGCGCCGGCCGGCGGGACCGGCAGATCGATCAGTTACGGGCAGCCTTTCCGCTGCTGGCGGCGGCCATCGAGCGGCATTGGGGCGCCGAAGCGGCGGCCCGGCTGCGGCAGGGCGGCACGGGGCGCGGGCGGCCAAGCAATGCGCGGTCAGCCAATGCGCGGGCGTCGCGGCAGTCGCAGGACGAGGGATTCGGCGCGGCGGCGCTCTCCAGCAGGGAGGCGGAAGTGGTGGACCTGGTGCTGCGCGGCCATTCCTCCCAGGCGATCAGTTTCCGTCTCGGCATCGCCGAGGCGACCGTCAAGATCCATCGCAAGAACGCCTATGCCAAGCTCGGCGTCGCGTCCCAGGCAGAGCTATTCGCGCAATATCTGGATTTCGCCCTGGCGCAGAAGGGATGAGGGCACGGAAGGGCGAGCCGTCAGAGGGATATAGGCTTTGGCCCTAAATTTTTCGCCCATGGCGCGTCGGGCATGGCTTGCGCGCGGGAGGGCGCGGCCACATCCTGGCGGTCGACCTCTAACCGACCGTTCCTGACTGGACATATCCATGCCGAAGACCACTGCTTTCATCACTGAGCCCGCCCGCGAGATCGCGGTCATCCATGAGACCGATGTGCTGGTGGTGGGCTCGGGACCCGGTGGCCTGGCGGCGGCAATCGCGGCGGCACGGGCCGGTGTTTCGGTGACACTGGTGGAACGGTTCGGCTGCTTCGGCGGCAATATCACCGCGGTCGGCGTCGAGGGCTTCGCCTGGTACCGTCATGAGGCGACGGTCGAGGCCGGCGGCATCGGCCGTGAATTCGAGGACCGCGCCAAGGCGATGGGCGCGGCGGTGCCGGAAAGCCAGTCGCTGTCCTACGAACTGGATTCCGAAGGCTTCAAGCTGGTGGCCGACCGGCTGGTGGAGGAGGCCGGCATCCATCCGATGCTGCATCGCCAGTTCGTGGCGCCGATCATGGACGGCAATGCGATCCGGGGCATCGTCACGGAATCCAAGGCCGGCCGTGAAGCTATCCTCGCGAAGATCGTCATCGACGCCACCGGCGATGCCGATATTGCCGAGCGGGCCGGCGCGCCGACTGTCAAGACACCGGTCGAGGCGATGCAAGCGGCGTCTGTCATGTTCCATCTGGCCGGGGTCGACAAGAAGGCCTTCATGGCCGGCATCAAATCCGACCCGCAGACATACAGTGACTGGTCGACCGGCGAATGGCAGATCGAGACCTCGGGCAAGGAGGACAAGATGTTCTCGCCCTTCCTCGGCAAGCCCTTCGCCCAGGCGATCGAGGACGGCGTCATCCCCGCGCATCTCAACACCATTTCCGGTACCTGGGGCGCGTTGCACGACACGGGCGAGCTCACTTACATGAACCTCGTCCACCTCGCCGGCTGCGACGGTACCGATCCCGACAGCATGACCAAATTCGAGATCGAGGGCCGCAAGCAGGCGATGCTGGCGATCGAGGCCCTGCGCCGCTACACGCCGGGTTGCGCCGGTGCGCGTCTGCGCAATTTCGGCATGACCATCGGTATCCGCGACACCCGCAAGATCGATGCGGTCTACAACATGACCGAGAGCGATGTGCGCAACGAAGCGCGCTTCGAGGATACGATCGGCATCTATCCGGAATTCATCGACGGCTACGGCGTCCTCATCCTGCCGACCACCGGGCGCTATATGCATGTGCCCTATCGGTCGATGCTGCCGAAGAAGGTCGAGAACCTGCTGGTCGCGGGCCGTGCCATCGGCGGCGACCGCATCGCCCATGCCGCCACCCGCAACATGGCCTGCTGCGCCGTGGCCGGGCAGGGCGCCGGCGTGGCCGCCGCCCTCGCCATCCGCAACGGCCAGAACCTCGCGGCCCTCGATCTCGCGCCCGTCCAGGCGGCGCTGGAGAAGCAGGGCGTGCGGATCAGGTAAGATCGTCGGGCAGGACTGTCCCGACAGGCACTATACAGCCCCTTAAAGCGAGCCCTCTCAAAGTGACTGGGCGGACATCAGCAATACCTGGCCGTCCCAAGAGCGGTTCTCCTTCACGTCCTGTCGGCGTTCAAGGTGGCTGTTCGACATCAGGCCGATGAGATTGTCGCGCGGGGTATTTGCGTCGGGCTGCACCCGGGCCACTGTCAGCGGCCAGACCAGCGGCCGCAGGTCTTCGGTTGTCACCGTTCCCACCCAGAGAGGTTCCGGCGACCGGCCGGCTGTATCGATCAGTATGTCGGTGCGCCATAACCGGAAGACAAGGCGCGACGATGGCGATTGCACCTGGATCAGCGTGAGGCTCGGCGCCAGGCCTCCATGCAGAAGCGGCACGGTCGGCAGTTGGGCCGGATCGGGATTTGGCGCGATCCAGCCCAGTGCGCTGCTGACGGAGAGGGAGCGCGCTTTCTGCCAGCCATGGGCAACGAATTGCTGTTGCAACTGATCGAGATTCCCAACCCATTGCACCGTCAGCGGACCTTCGGGATCACCGGTCATATCCGTGCGTCGCACCGGCATGGCCTGCCAGCCGCCCGCCGACCATTCCGTGGATGACATCCGCTCGATCGTCGTCCGGCTGGCATAGCGCTCGATATCGGTCGGATATTGCAGATAGGCATTCGTCGCACCGGCCAGCAGCAAGGCGAGCGCGGCGACCGTGAGAAGGCTGCCTGACTCGATCTTTTCCCGGTGATGCACATGATAGCCGGTGCCCAACAGCACGATCCAGACCGTGGCGAAGGCAAATCCGGCGAGGACGTCGGAGAGCCAATGCGCGCCGAGATACAGGCGCGACAGCGCGATCAGGGTGACCAGCGATAACGCCAGTCCGGTGACGGGAATGCGCCAGGAGGCCCGCACACCCTGTATCGTCAAAACGCAGATGAAGCCATAGAGGGCGAAGTTGACGGTGGCATCCGTGCTGGGAAAGGAATAGGCGGCGAGGCCGCCGTAAAGATCGCCGACGGGCCGGGCCCGCGACAGGATCAGCGTGAGGCCGCCATTGAACAGCCAGGCGCCGGCGACCGCCAGTCCCAGATAGGCGGCACCGCGCCAGATTCGCCGATAGAGCAGCCATAGAATGGCTGCGCCGGCGACGGCGATCGCGACGAAGGTGTCGCCCATCTCGGTGATCGCGGTCATGACGGCGTCCGTCATCGGCGAGCGGGCACTTTGCAACAACGCGTAGACACCGTGGTCGAGCTGCACGAGCGGATCGCCCGTCACGACATCTTCCAGGACGCCGAGGAAAAGCCAGGCGGCCCCGATCAGGATGAGGCCGACCAGCGCCAGGGCCCGCGCCTCGTTTCGCGCCGGATCCAGCAGCGCGGCCACCTGACGCCTGATCCATTGATCGCCGTTGCCTGCCCATTGCCGCAGGGCGGCGATGCAATCATCCACATGCGGCACCGCCCGGTGGATAACGATTCTGGTGACCCAGATCGCCAGATACAGGGTCAGCACAATGATCGCGCCAAGGCCGATCAGCCGTCCGACGACCGCCGCCGCGAGGCCGAGTGTCGCCCCCAACGCGATGCCCGGGATGATATGCGCCGGGGCCCAGAGCAAAGCGGAGAGGATATTCGCGGCATAGAACCGGCGGGGCGGCAGTTCGAGGATGCCGGCGAACAGGGGCACAAAGGGACGCAAGGCCGGCGTGAAGCGGCCGATGACGATGCTCTTGCCGCCATGCCTGGCGAAGAAGGCTTCGCTCCTCGCGGCTAGCTGTGGGTAGCGGTTGCAGGGCCACGACAACAGGATACGGCGCTGGTACCGGCGCCCGAGCCAGTAGGAGGCGCCATCGCCGATGATCGCGCCGAGAACCGACCAGAAGATCAGCGGCCAGAAGCTGACGGCACCGGAAGGTGCGGTGGCGGCGACAGCCAGGATGATGGTCGAGCCCGGTATGATCGAGCCGAGGAGCGGCATCGACTCAACCGTGGCTGCCAGGAAAACCAAACCGTAGGAGATTTCCGGGTGGAGACTGAGGAAGGCGAGCAGTGCCTTGATATAGTCGAGGATCATTCTTCGTCGCGTTTATTGCCGGGCGAAACCGGCGGTTGATAAGAGCCGGCGGCCGGTATCAAAAAAGGAACTGTTACCATTACCATGTAACCATCAGACATTGTCTCTATTCTTGCAGAGATCGCGTGATCCCGAAACGCCGCAGACCGTCCGGTTTTGTCGTCCCAGTCACACGATTTCGTTAACAGGGAGACAGGAAGCGGCTGCCATGTGAGCTGCCCGCCTGGCCAGGACCTCGCGCGAATCAATCTCGCGGCGGTCGAGACCGAGCCGGAAAAGCAGGGCGTACGGATTCGATGGAGCATGGCTTGAGAGGGGTGGGGCAGGAAGACCGTGTGCATAATTGGCCCCACCTGGATACAGCGATTGGTTCTTTCCCACGCTTCGGCGCGGCTGGTCTAATGCGGTCCGATCAGTTCATCCGGCGGCCGTGTCCCGCGTGCCGCGCCGGCCCATATCGACAGAGCCTCGCAGGTGTCAGGACATGACCATCGACATTCAGAATATCCGCGCGCAATTCCCGTCGCTCACGATGACCGATGAGGGCAAGCCGCGCATCTATTTCGACAATCCCGGCGGCACGCAGGTGCCCCGTCAGGTGATCGACCGGATGGTGGCGTGCCTGACCCGTTCCAATGCCAATCTCGGCGGCTATTTTCCCAGTTCGCGCCAGGCCGGGCAGATTGTCGAGGACGCCCATCTGGCGATGGCGGATTTCCTGAACGCAGCCTCGCCCACGGAGATCATCTTCGGCCAGAATATGACGACGCTGACCTTCCATCTGTCGCGCTCGCTGGCGAAATTGTTCGCCCCGGGCGATGAGATCGTCGTCACCCGCAAGGATCACGACGCCAATATCTCGCCCTGGCTGCTGATGGCGCGCGATCACGGGCTGGCCGTGCGCTGGCTCGATTTCAATCCGGCGACCTTCGAGTTCGAGCTCGCCGACCTGGATCGGCTGCTGTCACCGCGCACCAGATTCCTGGCCCTGAATTACGCCAGCAACGCGACCGGCACGATCAACGACGTGAAGGAGATCACCCGCCGTGCCAAGGCGGCCGGTGCGCTGGTCTATGTCGATGCCGTGCAGTTCGCCCCCCATGGCGCCATCGACGTGCAGGAGCTCGGTTGCGATTTCCTGGCCTGTTCGGCCTATAAATTCTTCGGCCCGCATCAGGGCATTCTTTGGGGGCGGGCGGCGCTCCTGCAGGCGCTGGAACCCTATAAGGTCCGGCCGGCGACGGACGAGCTGCCCGGGCGGTTCGAGACCGGTACGATGAGTCATGAAGGCCTGGCGGGCGTCATCGGCGCCATCGACTATCTCGCCGGCATCGGCGAGAGCATGGGCGCGGAATATTACGGCAATTACCGCAAGTTCAGCGGCCGCCGGCTCCACCTGCATGCGGCAATGGATTGCCTGTTCGCCTATGAGGCCGAATTGACCCAACGCCTGATCGACGGGCTGCAGCGCCTGCCGGGCGTGAAGGTCCAGGGCATCACCGACCGGGCGGCGCTCCATCGCCGGGTACCCACCGTCTCGATCACCGTCCAGGGCCATCATCCGGCCGATCTCGCCCAGGTCCTGGCGCGGGAGAATATCTGCGTCTGGGACGGCCACAATTACGCCGTGGAGGTCATCACGCGCCTCGGCCTGCTCGACAAGGGCGGTGTCCTGCGGATCGGCATCGCGCATTACAACACGGCGGCCGAGGTCGATCGGCTGCTGGAGGTGCTGCAGGATCATATCGGCCTGTCTTCCGCCGCCTGAGCCGCCGCTGCCTGATCCGCCGCCGCCTGGTTCGGCAGGCGCGATCATGAGGGCGATGCCGATGCCTGCCGGCTTCGGCGGCGAGCATTGACGTCTTCATCACTTCAGTCGAAGCTGTGGCAGGATTGACATGCCGATTATGAGAGCAGCGATGGCTGACCGCTTCAACTATCCGACTTGGAACATTCTGAATTTCGATCGTTCCAGCCGGCAGCCATTGCATGACCAGCTCTACCTGCAATTGCTGTCGGCCATTGTCACCGGGCAGGTCGTGCGGGGGACGCGCCTGCCGCCCAGCCGGAAGCTGGCGACCGAGCTGGGCGTCTCGCGCAATACCGTGATCCATGCCTATGAGCGGCTGGCGGCCGAGGGCTATCTGCGCCACAAGGTGGGCGCCGGCACCTTCGTCGAAGAGTCGCTGCCCGAGGATTACCAGTTGAGATCGGCCACGGACGGCAAGGCCGATGCCGTCCAGGCGACATTGTCGCGGCGTGGCGAGCAGGTTTCCCGGATCGGCGTCTCGATGCGCCTCGACCAGCACGATCTCAGCCCCGGCGTGCCGGCGATCGACCAGTTTCCCTTCGACCGCTTCACGGCGATTTCCAACCGCTACTGGAAGTCGCTGCCGGCCGTCGATCTCGGCTATGGCGAGCCGGGCGGGTTGAAGAAGCTGCGCCAGCAGATCTCGCTTTATCTCGGCGAGGCGCGGGGCGTTACCTGCGAGCCGGAACAGGTGATCGTCCTCAGCGGCACGCTGCCGGGGATCACGCTGATCGCGCAACTGCTGCTCGATCCGGGTGATGTCGCGGTGTTGGAGGATCCGTCCTTCATCACCGAAGTGGCAACCCTGATCGCCAATGGCGTCCGGCCGATCAATGTGCCGATCGACCGCAGCGGCCTCGACCTTGCCAGGGCGGGGGCGGAGGCGCAGCAGGCGCGGCTGATCGCCGTCACGCCGGTCGGCCAGTTCCCCTTCGGCAGCATCATGGGAATGGAACGCCGCCAGGCGCTGCTATCCTGGGCTTACGAGCGGAAGGCCTGGATCTTCGAGGACGATTTCAACAGCGAGATCCGCTGGGGCGGCCAGCCCCTGCCGCCGCTGGCGGCGCTCGACCGGCGCGGCCAGGTGATCTATGCCAGCTCCTTCAACCGCGTGCTGGCACCGGGCATCCGCCTCGGCTATGTCGTGGTGCCAGCCGATCTGGTCGATGCCTTCGGAGCGGCGCAGCAGGCCCTCGGCTACCATGTGCCGACGCCGCTGCAGCACATGGTTGCCAATTTCATGGAAAGCGGCGATCTGGCGGCGCATCTGCGACGCATGCGGCTGATCTATCAGGAGCGGGCGGAGCTGCTGGCACACTGTCTCCGCGAGCAGTTCGGCGACCTGTTCGAGGTGCCGGATATCCAAGCCGGCCTCTATCTGACCATGTTTTCGCGGTCGGATATCGACGATGTGGCGATCTCCAATGCCGCCTTGCGCTACAAGCTCGATGTGCCGGCCCTGTCGCGCTATTGCCGCAGCGACCAGGTGCTGCGCGGTTTCATCTACGGCTTCGGTAACACGCCGCCGGCCCGTATCCCGCGCTGCGTCAAGAATTTCGCCAAGGCGGTTGACGCTGTCGCGGGATCGCGGATGCCGGCGCCTCAGGCGGATTTGCGCGCGGCGGGCGCCAGGATTTCCAGAACGGCTTCGTGAATCTTCGCATCGCCGGCGGCCAGGATGCGCTTGCCGGAGCGGATGGTGAGCGGATTGCCCTCCCAATCGGTCATGACGCCGCCGGCATTGCGGATGATGGGAACGTGCGCGCAGTAATCGGCCGGATCGAAACCGGTATCGAGGCCGACATCGATGGAGCCGGCGGCGATGCGGCCATAGGCGCAGCAGCCGCCACCATAGACGCACCAGTGGACATTGGGGCGCAGGCGGTCGAGCGCCTCGCGATCGCCGCCCTTGTAGTAATCGGGGCTGGAGGTGGAGAGCAGGACATCGGGCAGGCGGACGCCCTTGCGCACGGTGACAGGCGTGCCGTTCAGCGTGGTGGGCACGCCATCGGCGCCGGCGAAGCGCTCTTGCGTCATCGGCAGGTCGATGATGCCGAGGATCGGCGCGCCGCGATAGGCGAGCGCAATCAGGGTACCGAAGGTCGGAATGCCGGTGATGAAATCCTTGGTGCCGTCGATCGGATCGATCACCCAGACGTAATCCGCTTCGAGATGTTCGGGGGCGTATTCCTCGCCGAGAATGCCGTGATCGGGATAGGTGTTGGCGATCGCCTGGCGCAGGCCCCGTTCCACCTGCTTGTCGATCTCGGTGACGGGCGATCCGTCCTGCTTGTTGTCGAACTGGCGGCCGCGCCGGAAGGCGTCCTGGATGATGCGGCGGCTGTCATCGGCGATGCGGCTGGCGAAATTGAGATAGTCGTGAACCTGGCTAACTTGCATGTTGCTTCAACTCCGAGGTGGGTTCGATCCGCGCGGCCCGCGGCGCGCGCATGTGGCGGTTGAGCCGGTACTCCAAGAGCTTGAGCAGCCGGGTCAGGATGAAGGTCATGCAGAGGTAGAGGATACCCGCTGCAATGAAGATCTCGTAGGGGGAGAAGGTCCGCGCGACGATGATCTGCGCCGCGCCCGTCAGTTCGACGATGGTGATGGTGCTGGCGAGCGCCGTTCCCTTCAGCATGCCGATGACCTCGTTCCCGTAGGCCGGCAAGGCGAGACGGAAGGCACGCGGCAGGATGATCAGGCGGTAAAGCGTGAAAGTCGACATGCCGCAGGCGCGGCCCGCCTCGATCTCGCCGATCGGCACCGCCTGGATGGCGCCGCGCAGGATATTCGCCGTATAGGCCGCGGTGTGCAGCGTCATGGTGATGAGGGCGCACCAATAGGGCTTGCGCAGATAGTCCCAGGCCCAACTGTCACGCACGAACTCCCATTGCGCCAGGCCGTAATAGATCAGGAAGACCTGCAGCAGCAGCGGCGTGCCGCGGAAGAAATAGATGTACCAGTGAACCGGCATCCAGATCAGCGGGTTCTCCTGCACCCGGAGAATGGCGAGGGGGACGGCGAGGCAAAGGCCGAGCGACAGGGTGGCGGCCAGCAGCTTTACCGTCATGACGGAGCCGACCAGCAGCGCTGGCAGGCTGTCGATCATCAGTTGGTAGTCCATGATCACGCCCTCCTTTCGCTGCGATTGGCGCGACGTTCCAGCCGTTCCAGGATCCAGGTGTTGCAGAAGGTCATCAGCAGATAGATGACGGCGGCGATGCCGTAGAAGCGGAAAGCATCCTGGGTGACGGAGGTCGCCATGAAGGAGATCCGCATCAGCTCCTCGAGGCCCACGACCGAAACCAGCGCGGTATCCTTGACCAGCGAGATCCAGATATTGCCGAGGCCGGGCAGGGCGAAGCGCCGCATCACCGGCAGCTTGATATGGATGAAGATCTGCGGCCCGGTCATGCCGACGGCCTTGGCCGCTTCGATCTGGCCGACCGGCACCGCCAGGAAGGCGCCGCGGAAGACTTCGGCCGCATAGCCGCCGAAGACCAGGCTGAGGGCGAAGACGCCGGCGGCCAAGGCGGGAACCTCGACATAATCGGTGGTCGGGCTTATCAGCTTGATCAGTTTGGTCAGCGTCACCGTGCCGCCGAAATAGACGATCAGGATGATCAGCAGTTCGGGAGTGCCGCGGATCACGGTGGTGTAGCTGTCGCCCAGCCAGCGGCACAGCCGGTAGCGCGACAACTGCGCCGTCGCCCCCAGCAACCCCCAGACCAGGCCGACGATCAGGGACAGGACAGCGACTTCCAGCGTCACCAACGTGCCTCTTGCGAGTTCGTGTCCCCAACCTTCGGCAAAATTCATGATCAACCCCGACGCGAACGCTGACTGACTATCCCGGGGCCAGCGCCGGCACCGCCTGGGCGGCACCGGCATCTGCCCCGTCGACCCTTACTTCCAGATCGACGGCATGACCGAGAAGGACCAGTATTTCAGGTTGATGGTCTTGAAGGTGCCGTCATCGAACATGGATTTCAGCGCCTTGTTGACATCGGCCAGCAGCTCCGGCTGGTTCTTGCGCAGGCCGATACCGACACCGGGGCCGAAATATTTCTCATTCTCGATTTCCGGGCCGATGAAGGTGAAGTCCTTGCCCTCGGGCTTGTCGAGGAAGGCGGTGGCCATCTTGATCGGCCCCGCCATCATCAGGTCGATGCGGCCGCTGCGCAGATCCATGATGTTGTTGTCGGCGGTGTCATAGCGCACGATGTCGACACCGGGGAACTGCTCGGTGAGATAGGTGTCGTAGGTGGTGGCCCTGGCGATGCCGACGACCTTGCCCTTCAGCGCGGCGGGATCGGGCTTGCCGTCGGCGGTGAAGGGATGGATGTCGAGGCCCTTGCGGCCGACGAAGCGGCCGGTCGAGGAGCGATAGGGGATGCTGAAATCGATGCTCTTCAGGCGCTCGTCGGTGATCGACATGCTGGCGACGATCAGGTCGAACTTGCCGGCCAGCAAGGCGGGGATCATGCCGTCCCAGGCCTGGCAGACGAATTCCAGATCCACTCCCATGCGCTTGCCGACTTCCTTGGCGATGTCGATATCGAAGCCGGCGAGGTTGCCGGCGGCATCACGATAGTTGAACGGCGGATAGGTGCATTCGCTGCCCACCTTGATCACCCGCGCCTCGGCCGTGCCGGCGGTCAAGGCCAGGATACCACTGATCAGCAGCAGATATAATTTTCGCATGATATTGCTCCCAGATTGTTGTGCTTTTTGTGGGTGTTATGAGCCAGGAAACGTCAGGTCAGGAAATGTCAGGTCAGAGGATGCTGTGGAGAAACTGCCGGCAGCGTTCCGACCGGGGATCGCCGAAGACCTGTTCGGGCGGGCCTTGCTCCTCGATCCGGCCGCGATGGAGGAACAGCACTTCGGTTGAAACGTCGCGGGCGAAGCGCATCTCATGGGTGACGATGACCATGGTACGGCCCTCCTCGGCGAGCAGGCGGATCACCTTCAGCACTTCACCCACCAGCTCCGGATCCAGGGCCGATGTCGGTTCATCGAACAGCATCAGCTTCGGCTCCATCGCCAGGGCGCGGGCGATGGCGCAGCGTTGCTGCTGCCCGCCGGAAATATGCGCCGGATAGCGGTCGCGCTTCTCGATCATGCCGACCTTGGCCAGCAGGTCCTCGGCACGTTCCTGCGCTTGTTTCCGGGGGAGGCCGAGCACGCGGACGGGACCCGCCATGACGTTCTCGAGAACCGTCATATGGCCCCACAGATTGAAGTTCTGGAACACCATGCCGACGCGGCTGCGGATGCGGTTGACCTGCGCGGCGTTGGCCGGAACGGGTGTCCCGTCGCGCAGCCGGCGCATCTTGATCAGCTCGCCTTCGATCGAGATGCGTCCGGCATTGGGGGTTTCCAGCAGATTCATGCAGCGCAGGAACGTGCTCTTGCCCGAGCCGCTGGCGCCGATCAGCGAGACGACATTGTGTTCATGGGCGCGCAGGCTGACGCCTTCCAGTACCGAGAAGGTGCCATAGCTCTTATGGATGTCGTCGGCCGCGAGGACGATGGCGCCGCCCGTTCTGCGGACGCCATCGCCTGCGCCAGGATGGCCGATGCCGGACGATGGCGCCGATATTATGTCGCGGGTGGTCGCTGCGGTTCCTTCGCTCAGGCTCACGTCTTCTCCCCTACGCCTGTCCCTGCATCGGTTTGTACCGCCTGTCGGCAGCGGCGACTTGTCCATCGTGCCGGCACGGCCTTGCGATGGCGTCGCATTGCCGCGCATCATTCGAGCCGACTCCCGTTTCTCACAAGAGCCAATTCTTTTGTGCCGCGAGAACCAATCGGCGGAGCGTCGACGGGGGAGGGACAAGCAGGATACGCATCCGGTCGAGGCGGCGCCTTGACCGGCACCTCAAGACGATGCCGGCGGCGGGACCCAGGGGCGGGACCGTGGAGGGCGAGACCCGGCGGCGGCACCCGGTGCGGCAATTGAATGGTCGTGCCGATCGTCGTAAAAAGTCGGATCGCTTGCTTTTGGAGGAGGCGCGGCATGGACCGCTTCACCGGTGGCTGCCTGTGCGGCAATGTCCGGTTTGTGGCGTCGGGACGCCCGTACCGGGTCGGCCTTTGTCACTGTCTCGATTGTCGGAAGCATCATGGAGCGCTTTTTCACGCTTCAGCGATATTTCCGCAGGATGCGGTGACGATCGAGGGCGAAACACGCGACTATGCCGGGCGGTTCTTTTGTCCGCATTGCGGCTCGCCGGTTTTCGGACGCAGTGCGGACGAAGTCGAAGTGAACCTGGGATCCCTGGATGCCCCGGACCAACTGAAGCCAACCTACGAGCTTTGGACCATCCGTCGCGAATCCTGGCTGCCGCCGTTTCCGCTCGCGAGACGATACGACCGCGATCGTGACGCCACGAACCGTTCCGAGGAATAGGCCGCACGACGGGTAGCACGGTGCCGTTCCGGGATGAGGAGCGGGGCTTGGCGCGTCTTGCGCTTGCGGGTCGGCACGCACGGCACGACATCGCCCGGAAGCGATGCACGAACTTGGCGAAGATGATGGGGGAAGAATGGTGGGCGGTACTGGGATTGAACCAGTGACCCCTACGATGTCAACGTAGTGCTCTCCCGCTGAGCTAACCGCCCATCCGGACCGGACCGTATCGAAGAAGGGGCCCCGTCGAGGTGCCTCGGCGTCGGGAACTTGCCGCAGCGGAGGGCGAAATAGCATCCCGTGCCGGGGATTGCAAGCGGGCGATTACCGATTATGACGGTTTCGCCGAAATTCTTTCAAAATCAGGCGTAAAGCAGTTGCCCGACTTCCTGAATCAGGCGGTTCAGATGGAACGGCTTGGAGAGGGCGAGGCTGCTGGTGCCGGACCCGCCACCCCTGTTGCCGGCAGCTCCCCCGGCCGTGGCGCCCGTCGTCCCGTTGGCGGCCACATGGCTGCGCTTCAGCGACACGGCGGCGAAGCCGGTGATGAACATGATCTTCACGTCGGGATTGCGCCGCGTCACTTGCTTCGCCAGTTCGATGCCGTCGAGGCCCGGCATGGTGACATCGGCCAGCAGCAGATCGACCGGTTCCTCGGCCAGGACCTGGGCGGCGTCGACACCGTCTTCGGCGGCTTCGACATGATGTCCGGCGCGCTGCAAGACGCGGACGAGAAAATTGCGTAGCTGCGAATCGTCCTCGGCGACCAGAATGCGTGCCATGACACCGATGTCCCTCAGTCCGTCCTGCAGATTCTGCCCAAACCCGGCAGCTTCCTTTCCTTTAGACCAGAGGCGACGAGTCGGGACCAAGGGCTTTCGCATGCAATTTGATGTGTTTGCCGTAAGGGCCGGCGGGGATGGGCTCGGCGGGGATGGGGTTATGAATGGTGCGCGGAAAGGCACCGGGCGGGGGTGCGAACGGGAGAGGCGGCGGGCCTTCTCTTGGCTCCGTGTCGCCCCTGCGCCGCCCCGTCGCAGTACGGTGTCCAGGCAGGGCATGACAGGGGCGAAGCTTTAAGTTACAAAATCCGTGACATGAGCGGCGATTTCAACGCGTCGAGTGACGCACCAGCCAACCCCTTTGAGATGATCTGGCCGCCACGGCAGACGGCGCCGCTGCTTCTGGCGTCGCCGCATAGCGGCCGGCACTATCCGCCGGCCTTCCTGGTGCAGAGCGCTCTGGATCTCACCCTGCTGCGGCAATCGGAGGATTGCTATGTCGATCTGCTGATCGGCGATGCCGCGCGCCTTGGCGTGCCGGTGCTGCGGGCGCTGTTCCCCCGGGTCTATGTCGATCCCAACCGCGACGCCGCCGAGCTCGACCCCAACATGTTCCTGGAGCCCCTGCCGTCGAGCGCGCAGATCACCTCGCCGCGCGTCACGGCCGGGCTCGGCGTCATTCCCCGGCTGGCGGCCAATGAGCGCGAGATCTATCCCGCGCAACTGCCCTATCGTGAGGCCGAGGAACGGCTGGAGAAATTCTACCGGCCCTATCACCGGGCCCTGCGCGAGGCGATCCGCCATATCCGCGCCGGCTTCGGCCACTGCCTGCTGCTCGACTGCCATTCCATGCCCTCGGGCGGGGCGCCGCTGATCAGCGCCATGAGTGGTGAAAGCGGTCGCGGCGAAAGCGGCCGACCTGAGGGGCGGAGCAGCGACCGGGGCAGCGAGGTCGATTTCATCCTCGGCGATTGCTATGGCGGCTCCTGCGCCGATGCGGTGACGGCGGCGGCGGAAGCCTTCCTGACGCGGGCGGGCGCGCGGGTCAGGCGGAACAACCCCTATAGCGGCGGCTATGTGACCCAGCGCTACGGCCGGCCGGCCGAGGGGGTGCATGTGCTGCAGCTCGAGATCAACCGGCGGCTCTATGTCGATGAGGGCAGCCTGACGCCCAATGCCGGTTTCGCCGCGACGCGGGAATTGTTGTCGGGCCTGATCGTGGCCCTACGCGATGATGCGGCCGAGCTGATGAGGCGGCGTTGAGCGAACCGGCAGGAGCGGGGGCGGCCATGAGCGGCGGCTACCGGCTCCGCGACGCGACCGAGGCCGATATCGCAGCCATTCAGCGGATCTATGCCTGGCATGTGGAGAACGGCACGGCGAGCTTCGAGGAGGCGGCACCGGACGCCGCCGAACTGGGCGCGCGGCTGGCGGCCATCCGGGCGCGGGGGCTGCCCTATCTTTGTGCCGTCGATCCGGCGGGGCGGCTCCTGGGCTATGCCTATGCCGGGCCTTACCGCGCCCGCAGCGCCTATCGCTTCACGGTGGAGGATTCGGTCTATCTCGACCCGGCGGAAGCCGGGAAGGGGCTCGGCCGACTGTTGCTCGCCCGGGTGATCGCGGATTGCCAGGCCGCCGGCTTGAAGCAGATGGTGGCGGTGATCGGCGACAGCGGCAATCAGGCCTCGATCCGTCTGCATGCCGCCCTCGGCTTCCGGGAGGTGGGCGTGCTGAAAGCGGTCGGGCTGAAATTCGGCCGCTGGGTCGATACCGTCCTGATGCAGCGGGAGCTTTGAAGTAATACTGCGTCTGGAGGCGGGTGGCGCCTGGTGTGGGGATTGGTTGCGCTTTGCCGGCTGCAGATGGGTTAGGCAGGACTATAGGCAAAAAAAAGGCCGTGCTTTCGCACGGCCCAAGTTCTGGGAGGAAACGCCCATGAGGGCGTAAGCGACGGGGGAGTGTCAGGGGAGATGTCCGCCCGTCGCAATGCAGAAAATGATGCTGCAGGCGCGAAATGTCAAGCCGAAAGCGTCAAGCTCAGCCATCCCAAATTATTGACTCTGCTATCAGAAAAGCACATGCCCCGGTTTTGTGTGACCAAACGGACAATTTTGCACCGCACAAAAAATGGCGTACACGAAGCCGTGATGTCGTTCCTGGGGCAGGTTACGGCGCTCTTTCGGTAAAAAAGTGCAATTTTAAGCGTTTTCTAAGTTGTCTTGGGTTGGGAAGATTATTTTATATCATATTGAAATACATTATATTTATTTATTCCAGATTGATTGGCAATCCTGCTTGAGGATACCAACCTGTCGGGCTGTGACATCGGTAACACAGGTCAGGGGGCGGGGGACAATATTCCGGTGCCACTGGCGGTGTTTTGCGGCCGCGAGCTGTTCGGCATGGAACGATCGCGGCGTCTTGCCGCAGGTGCCGCAGCGGCGAAGACGGGTCGGGAGAGGCGGCAGGCCGGTCGGGAATCGAGTCCGTGAGGTAAATGAGGCGGGGAATCACCCGCCGGAAGTGTCCCCCGGCGGTCATTTTGGGAGCCGGGAATCGGTCCCTGGAAAGCTGTTCGCCAAGAATCAATCCGTTGAGACCCAATCCTCCGGGGTGAGACTCAGTCCACGGGGATCGGTTCAATGAGAATCAGCCCACCCGAAAGCGGCTGGCGGGGAACCGGGCGGCGGGATGGCTGGCGGCCATTGCTGCAAGACAGGTGTCGGGTCTGGATGCCGACTATGCAGGTGAGGCCGCTGGGCTTAAAGTCGGATAAGCGGGATGTGGACGGGGCGTCACGCGGAGGGCTGCCCGATACTTACGAGAGCAGAGGGCGGGCCGGGAGACGCGCAGGCTGAGGCGATGGGGGATCGCGAGATGGCAAGCGACAAAACGGAAAACGGTCACATCGCCGATGCCATACTGAACGGGGATGTCGGCGGTCCCGCCAGACAGAATCGGGGCGCCGACGAAACGGGTACCGGACTGCACGGCGCCAGGGTGCATGAGACTTATCTGCGTGGTCCCGGCCCGATGAGCGGGATGACGGGTAGCGGGATGACGGCGAGCGGGACCGTGAGGGGCATGATGCGGGCCGGCATGAAGGACGCAGGCATACAGGACGCCGGGGGGAATGGCGCCGGCGACAACCGTCCGGGGGAATCTGGTGCCACGGAAAGTCACAGCAGTCGAAACAGCGCCGATGGTCGCGGTGCCGCTGAAAACGACGAGGCTGAAAACGACGCAGCCGAAAACGATCCGGCGGACGGCAATGAAAGCGAAAGCGGGGCCGGCGAGATGCGTGCACGGGAACCCGGCGCGGCGCGGTTGCTGGGAGATACGGACCGGTCCGAGGGGCTGCCATTGATGCTGCATCCGACGCGGCGCTGGCGGGTGATCGTGCTGGTCGCGGTGCTGTGCCTTGCGGGCGTGGTGGCCGTCATCACGCTGCTGATGCGCGGCGCCGAGGAACAGGATGCCGAGGCGCGCCGGTTGTCAGAGGTGCAGTTCACCGCCGCCCTGGCCGCCGCCGGCCAGCAGATCGGCTCCACCGCCAATGATTACGGCTGGTGGGACGAGGCCTTCGGGCATCTCTCGCAACGCTATGATGCCGATTGGGCGCGGGACAATCTGACCAATGCCACGGTACTTGGCACCGGAAAGGTGATCCAGGGCGCCCTCGTGATCGGGCCGGATGGCGATCTGCGCTATGGCTGGTGGCTGAATAAGGCGGCGCCATTGGATCTCCCGGCCGGCGCCAAGGGCGGGCTGCAGCGGCTGATCGATGGGGCGCGGCACCAGGACGCGGCTGCGCCCAAATCGGTCTCCGGCATCATCGAGGTCGGCGGCATCCCCTGCCTTGCCGCCGTGGCGCCGGTCCTGCCTTTCGATCCGGCCGTGGCGCCACCGGTCGATCGACGGACGGTGCTGGTCTTCCTGAAGGTGCTGGACAGCGTCAATCTCGACCGCATCGGCAAGACTATGGGGATCGGCGGCCTGCATCTGGTCGACGCCGGCATGGCCGTCGGGCCGGACAGTGCCATGCATACCGCCGAAGTGCCGCTGATCGCGGTCGACGGCACGACGCTCGGCCATGTCACCTGGCAGCCGCCAGCGCCGGGTCATGCGACGATCACGCGCCTGGTGCCGCAGATCAGCCTCGTCGTCATCGTCATGGCGCTGCTGGGCGGCCTCGCCATGTGGCAGATACTCAACAGCCAGCAGCGGGCCCAGGCTTATCTTGCCGCCATCGATACCAAGAACCGGCGCATCGCCGACAATCTGAAGCTCTGGTATTCGACCATGGAGAGCATCGATGACGGTATCACCGTCTTCGACAGCGAGGGCCGGCTGCTGATCTGGAACGCGGCGCATCAGCGCATCTGGGGCACGCCCTCGCGCCTAATGCATCATGGCACCAATATCGCCGATCTGGTCCGCTGGCGGTTCGATGTCGCGCATTACCGGCTGATCACCGATGCGGCGGATGTCTCGTCCCATCATCCCGCCGATGTCACCGAGGGCGGGCGCTGGCTTTATGATGTGAGAGGCCGCACCATCGAGGTACGGCGCGTCATGGTGCCGGATATCGGCGGCTTCGTCAGCGTCTCGCGCGACCTGACCCAGTGGAAGCATTACGAGCGCGAACTGGTCGATGCTTGGGAACAGGCGGTGCTGGCCAATCGCGCGAAATCCGAATTCCTCGCCAATGTCAGCCATGAACTGCGCACGCCGCTCAATGCCATCATCGGCTTTTCCGAGGTGCTGGAGGCGGAGATCTTCGGGCCGCTGGCCAATGAGCGCTACCGCGCCTATATCGCCGACATCAAATCCAGCGGCTCGCATCTTCTCAGCCTGATCAACGATATCCTCGATCTCTCGAAGATCGAGGCCGGCAAGTTCGACCTCCGGGTGGAGCCGATGGATTGCCGCGATCTGCTCGATGCGGTGGCGCGGTTGATCCGCCCGCGCACCGAGACCGGGCATCTCACCTTCTCGGTGGAGATGCCCGAGGCGCCGGTGCCGTTGTGCGCCGATCGCCGCGCGCTGAAGCAGATCCTGATCAATCTGCTCAGCAACGCCGTCAAGTTCACGCCGGCCGGCGGCAGCGTCTCGCTCGGCTGTCATGCGGTGGCGGGCGGCGTCGCCTTCGTGGTGCGCGATACCGGCATCGGCATTTCGCCGAAGGATATCGAGACCGCGCTCTCGCCCTTCGGCCAGATCGACAGCCATCTCGCGCGGCGCTATGAGGGCACCGGCCTCGGCCTGCCCATCGTCAAGGGCATCTGCGAATTGCATGGCGGGCGGCTGGAGATCGACAGCGAGATCGATCAGGGCACGACGGCGACCGCCATCCTGCTCGACCAGAGCAACCGCCCGCCCGGCCCCGCCGGACCGCGCCCGGCGGTGGATGCCCATCATCTCATCGAAGCCCGCCGCCGCGCGGAAGCCCGCCGCTCCTGACTGCCGCGTGTCGCCGGTTCGCGGATGGGGTTCCGAAATGAACCGTCATCGGGGTCGCGGGATGGCTGCCTCATACTCTTTTCGTCATCCCCGTGCTTGACCCAGAGGTCCATGGTGGAGGCATCGTGTCGCCCTACCTTCCTCGCTTGTCATTGCCGGGATTGACCCCGTCGGCATAGGCCGACAGGGTCAATCTTCGGAGCGCGCCTGAGGACATGGCCTGAGGACATGGCCCGAGGGCATGGCTCGGGGGCATGGCTCGATGATGACGGATGAGTTGAACAATGCGCGGTTGGCGACGCTGGGCGTTGCGGCGGTTGCCGGCAGCGCCTAGGGCAGGAAGATTTCGACCTCCAGTCCTGTACCTGCTCGTCCTGTACCTGCGCGCGCGCGGGCGGTCAGGGTGCCGCCATGGGCTTCCACGATGCGCCGCGTGAAATAGTAGCCGAGGCCGCTGCCTTTCTTGCCCAGCGAGGAGCTGGCCCGGAAATAGGGGCTGCCCAGTTGTTCCAGCTCGGCATCACTCATGCCGGGGCCCTGATCCGTGATGCGGAGGCGCAAACCCTTATCGTTCAGGGTGACGCCGACCTCCACCGGGCTATCCGTCGGTGAATAGCGCAGGGCATTGGCCAGCAGGTTGCGGATGGCGACGACCATGAGTGTGGGGTCGAGGATGAAACTGACGCCGGTGGGGCATTCGTCCAACTGTATGCGTGCACGGGCGGCCTCGGCCTCGAGGTGGATCGTGTTCTCCAGCAGCGAGCGTATCTCGCAGGGTTCGCGCGACAAAGCGAGGGCCCCGTGGTCCAGGGCCTCGGTCATCAGGAAGTTGTCGACGAACCGGGAGAGTGTGGCGGCGTTGCTGCGGATGTGGTCCAGACGCTGCATTTCCCCCGGCGCCAATTCAGGTGCCTTGATCTGCACCATTTGCGCTGCGCGGTCGATGGCAGCGAGTGGATTGCCGAATTCATGCGACAGCATGGCGACAAAGCGCCGTTGTTCTTCCGAGCGCCGGGTGGCGATGGCGGCTTCGTTCTCGGCGGCCGCCTTGTCATGCTGCAATTGGCGCAGGCGCAGCGCCAGGCCGTAGCTCATCACCAGGACATGCGCCAGCGTCGCGATCTGGTAGAGGTTGGCGGTCACGACATTCTGCGGGACCAGGCCAAGATTTGCGGCTGTGTTGACCATGGTGGCCACCGCCGGGATCACGAAGGCCGCGAAGTAGACCATTAATTCACCCTGACGGCCGCGCCACCAGCGCATCAGCAACAGGGCCATGCTGATGCCGAGATTGAGGATGTTGAGGGTATTTGCCAGCTTCACGACGACCAGCAGCCATGGTCCGACCAGAAAGGGCAGCAGCGCGAAGGGCAGCAGCGCGAGATTGAGGACGACGGTGAAAAGGTAGAGGTGATGGATCCTGGGCTGCGTCTGCTTCAGATCCAGCAGCCTGTCCCACATGAGCACGATGGCGGCAGCACCACCCAGCCAGCCGATGCGTGGCAGCGCGTCGGCGAACCAGTCCGCATGCAACGGCAGCAGGACCGGCAGATATCCGTTGGTGCCCAGGTTGAACAGTATTTGCGAGGCGATATAGCCGGCATAAGCAGCCATCACCACATCGCGCAGGCGGGCGCCCAGGATGGTGTAGAGCGTCACGGCAATGAGCAGGATGCCGAAATACAGGCCGCGATAGAAATTGCTCTGGGTTTCGTGGGCGGTGAACGCATCGATCTGCCAAAGGTCGGCATAAACATTGACGGCATTGGTGGTGCGCACACGAAAATAGACATGCGTGCCAGGGAACACATCGACGGGAAGTGCGAACAGGCGCGTTTGCAGCGGGCGGCTGGCATAGGGCCGGTGATAGCCCATGGCATATTGGCGGAAGCCACCGCTTTGCTGCTCCACCCAGACATCCACGGCCTCCAGTTCCGGCGAGCCGATGCTCAGAACCCAGCGCAATGGCGCATCGAGAGCAGGGTCCAGTTCCACATGGAACCAGTGCGCATTGGTGTCATAGCCGAGACTGCGGAAATCTGGCAGGCGCATGAAGTTCTGTTGCACGAAGCCGGGTCGGGATATCTCCTCGACGGACAGCGCATTGCTGGTGTCGACAAAATGCTCAAGCTGGCCTTCCAGCGAAAGCCGGGGGGCATCAGCGTTCAGGGGCATGGCGGAAGCTGTGTCCGGCAGCCAGAACAGCAGCGCCAACAGCATCAGGACCCAGTGATGGTACCTGCGATGATGCCGGATCAAAAACCCGAGTTGCTGCATCAGGCCTCGACCGCACAGAGCCCGGTGAAGGTATAACCCTTGCCGTAGCTGGGGCGCACGGGAAGTTCCAGGCCACAAGCGGCCTGTACCTTGCGCCGGAGGCGGCTTGCCGTGTTGTCCAGATTGCGGATGCTGGACAGGGTTTCCGCCTTGTCCATGCGCGCCAGCAAGTCCTTGCGCATGACGGCCTGCCCCGGTTTCTCGAAGAGTGACGCGAGCAGCAGGACTTCGGCATGCGTCAAATCAAGCACGGTCCCGTCGGGCGCTTGCAGTTGCCAGCGGCTGGGCTGCAGGCGCCAGATGGCGGAGGCGCCTGCGCTGATGCCCACGGTGCTGCCGGCAGCAGCGGGTCGGCCTCGGTCCGGTCGGCTTTCGCTCAGGCGCCGCAGCACGCTGTGGCAGGCGGCTTCGATCACCTCCAGCGAACTGCGCTTGGAGAGATACATGTCCGCGCCGGCATCGAGCCCCAGCACATAGTCGTCGTTGCTGTCCAGCGCGGTCAGCAGCACCAGGCCGGGAACCGCCTTGCCGGTGGCCGCACTCTGTGCGCGAACCTTCTGGGCGATTTCCAGGCCGCTGGCGCCGGGCAAGGCCACATCCAGCAACAGCAAGTCGAAATGTGTGGCCGGCCAGATATCGAAGAAGGCTTCCGCACTCGGGAAGCCCCGGGCGGCAAATCCTTGCAACTCCAGAAACTCCACCAGGTCGGTGAGCAGGTCGGAATTGTCTTCCACAACGGCGAGGAGATAAGGCGCGGGCATGTGCGGGCCGGGAAAGAGGTCGAAAAGTCCCATCGTTCGGTCGGTCTCTTTGCTTAACAGGATTTGACAGCATTTGACAGAAATGAATGCACCAAGCGCTGCCCGTTCATTTTTATAAGACAACCATCGCGTCAAAGGAATCACGCGGAGCGCCAGGCGATGACCAACACCCATCGCGTCGTGCGAAACGCGGCATGGGGGCGGGTGGCGGCGGGGCAGGGGGCGTCGGAGCCGGTGCGGGTCAAAGGCAGCAGGGGGTATTCGACGCAGTCCAGCGCGATGTCTGCGGCTGCGCTTGGTCGCGGCAGGGTACTGACGCAGAGCGTCGATCTCCTCGGCGGCTATGGGGCGCAGCGGTCGGCCGGCAACGCCATCGGCAACGTCATTGCCGACACCATCGGCCACAACGTCGAGGCGGGGCTGCAGGTCACGTTCTAGAAACGATTTTCCGGGCCGGACGTCCGGCCCAAGTCGCAAGGTTATTGGGGGACGATACTCATGCGGGACTATCAGAAGGCGGCGCGGCTGGCGCCGCTGGGCGTTTGCGCGGTCATGTGGACGCTGATCGGCGCGGCGCCGGCCTGGGCCGGCGGGACGGGATCGTCGCCGTGCTTTGCTTTCGGCTGCGGCACGGGTGGCGACGGCAACGGCGATGGTGGCGGCGGTGCGGGGTATAACAGCTGGGATAATGGCAATCCGGGTGATGCGACCACCGGCGCTGGCGGCACTGGCGGCGATGGCGGCGGAAGTATTCCAGGTCCGGCAGGCGGGCCTGGCGGACTGGCCGGCGGCGCCGTCACCTTCAATGTGGGGGTGAGCGGGACAATCGCGGGCGGGGTCGGCACTCCCGGGACTCCCGGCGGCGTGGGCAGCGGTGGCGGCGGTGGTGGCGGTGGTGGCGGGTTGGTGATCGGTTCCGGGCTCACGGTCACGGCCACGGGCTGGGTTTCAGGTGGTTCCGGCGGTGCCGGCGGTGCTGCCATCATCGGCTCTGGCGGCGGCGGCGGTGGCGGCGGGGCCGGCCTCCTGCTGGGTGCCGGGACCGCGCTGACCAATATCGGCAGTATCTCGGGCGGGACGGGCGGCGCCGGTGGCGATGGTAATAACAATGGCGGCGGCGGTGGCGGTGGCGATGGCATCCTCGCCACAGGCGGCGGCACGCTGGTTAATAGCGGCACGATCAGCGGCGGCAATGGCGGTGCCGACGGCGTCGGCGACTACGCGGGCAGCGGTGGCGGCGGCGGTGCCGGCGTGACCGGCGCCGATCTCAGCATCACCAATAGCGGCACGATCAGCGGCGGGCTCTCCGGCGACGGCCTGACCCGGGCCGATGCCATCACCTTCACCGGCGGCGCGAACCGGCTGACACTGCAAAGCGGTGCGACACTCATCGGCAATATCGGCAACAACGGGACCTCGCTGACGCTTGACCAGAGCGACGATTACACGCTTGCCAATGTCATTACCGGCAATGGCAGCCTGACCAAGACCGGCACGGGCACGCTGACGCTGTCCGGGGCGAATACCTATACGGGCGGCACGACACTTTCCGGCGGCACGTTGAGCCTGGGCAGCGATACGGCACTGGGCACCGGTACGCTGACCATCGGCGCCGGCGCGACCTTGAGAGCCGAGGTGAGCGGTTGGGACAGCCGCATCATCGCCAACAATATCGTCGTCAATGGCGACTTCAACATCCACCCGGGCAATACGTTCATGGGAGTGTCGTCTTTCCGCCTGACCGGCGCGATCGATCTGGCGGGCGGCAACCGTACCATCACCAACACGATGGACTGGCTGAACGGCGACACCTATGGCGAAATCGGCCTGGACGGGCCGATTTCCAACGGTGGGCTGATCCTTGCCACACCCTCGATCAGCGCTGCCTTCACCATGAAAGGGACGCAGGCCAACACCTATACCGGCGATACCGTGATTGGCAGCGGAGTCGGGCTGACGCTGCAAAAATCCAATGGCGTGACCGCCATCGCCGGCAACATCATCATCCAGGATCATGGCTCGCTCGGTACCGATGCCGATGAGCAGATTGCGGACACCTCCGTCGTCACCGTCAATGGAGCTGGGGTGTTCAATGTCGGCGTCTACAACGATGTCACTGAAACCATCGGCAGCCTGTTCGGTGACGGTCAGGTTTCGCTCTACTACGTCACCGTCGGCAGCACGCTGAAGGTGGGTGCCGGAAGCTTCTCCGGTGTCATCAGCGGTGACGGCAGCATTGTCAAGCAAGGCCCAGGCACGCTGATCCTGAATGGCGCCAACACCTATACGGGCGCAACAACGGTTGCCGGCGGCACACTGGAAATCGGCGACGAAAACCATCTCGGTGCATCCGCCGCCAGCGATGTCACGGTGGATACCGCCGGCACCCTGGCGGGGCACGGCACGGTCATGGGCGATGTCGGCAATGTAGCGGGCGGCGTGGTTTCGCCGGGCGGATCGATCGGCACCTTGCATGTGGGCGGCAATTACACGCAGGGCAGCACTTCCAGCCTGCGCATCCAGGTGGGCCCGAACGGCGCCTCGCGGCTGGCGGTCGGCGGTTCGGCCTCGCTGCACGGTACGCTCAATCTGGTCTTCACGCCGGGCGTCTATCACCGGACCAGCTATACGATTGTCTCAGCGGCGGGTGGTCTCGGCGGCTCGACCTTCGGCGCGGTGACGCAGAATGGCGGCGGCGTCTATGGCGGCGTCAGCTATGGTCTCAACAATGTCATGCTCGGCGTGAATAACGGGAGCATCGGCGGCTTCTCGGTCGCCCCAACCAACGGCCAGGTGATCGGCGCAACGTCCGTGAGCATGGTGCAGGGCGCGCAGGCCTCGAACCGCGCGCTGTTCGGACATCTCTCGGATCGGCGTGGCGGCGGCAGCAACGACGACAATCTGCGGACCGCCTTTGCGGGGAGCAATCCGAACCAGGTGGCCTTCGGCGGCGATCTTGCCGGGCTGAACGCGGTGCTGGCGAGCCTGCCCGAGGCGCTGGCGCAGCAGGGCGGCTGGTTTCGCGCGACGGGCGGTTTCGGCAGCATCGATGGCAGTGGCGGCGTGCCGGGCGTGTACAGCCATGGCGGTGGCTTCATGGCCGGCTATGACTACCAGCTCACCGACCACGTCCTGCTGGGGGCGGCGGTGGGGTACAGCCGCACGCAAGTGGAACAGGATGACGGCAGCAGTTCCACCATCAACACGCCGCGCGTGACGGTGTATGGCAGCTATCAGCTCGGCAGCTTCGCGCTCGACGGCAGCCTTGGCTATGGCTATGACCGCATCAAGACCGACAATGTCAGCGATGGCGGCGTCGCCAGCTCGCAGCACGACGCCCATGAGATCGTCGCCGGGTTGCAGGCGAGCTATGCGGTCGATCTGCCGCAGAAGGTGGCGCTGACACCGCGTGCCGGGCTCGACTACCTGCATCTCTTCGAGGAGGGCTTCAAGGAAAGCGGGGCGACCGGCTTCGATCTGACCTCCGAGAGCGGTGACATGGATTCCTTGCGGCCGTTTGTCGGTGTCAGCGTGTCGCGTGAATTCGTCACCGATGGCGGCACCAAGCTGACACCACAGCTCGATCTCACCTATAGCCGCGAGGTGCTGGACAATGGCCGCAACGCGCAGGTGCTGGTCGGTGGCGGGGCCTTCACCGTCGCGGGCGTGAAGCCGTCGCGCGATCAACTGATCCTTGGCGTGTCGCTCACCGCGTCCTTGACGCAGAGCTTCGATCTCTTCGGTGGCTATACCGCCTTGCTGCCGGTCGGCAACACCATCAGCCACAACTTCGAGGCGGGGCTTCGCGTCACGTTCTAGGGATGATTTCCGGGCCGGACGTCCGGCCCAAGTCGCAAGGTTATTGGGGGACGATATTCATGCAGGACTATCAGAAGACGGCGCGGCTGGCGCCGCTGGGCGTTTGCGCGGTCATGTGGACGCTGATCGGCGCGTCGCCGGCCTGGGCCGGCGGGACGGGATCGTCGCCGTGCTTTGTTTTTGGCTGCGGCACGGGTGGCGACGGCAATGGCGATGGCGGTGGCGGCGCCGGGTATAACAGCTGGGATAATGGCAATCCGGCCGATGCGACCACAGGCGATGGCGGCGTCGGCGGCAGCGGCGGCGGAAGTTATCCGGGGCCAGCAGGCGGATCAGGTGGACTGTCTGGTAGCACCGTCACCACCGATGGCACGGTGAGCGGGACAATCACGGGCGCGGCCGGTGCTCCCGGCAGTCCTGCCAGCGGCAGCGGTGCCGGTGCCGGCGGCGGCGGCGGTGGCGGCGGCTTGGTGATCGGTTCCGGGCTGACGGTGACGACCACGGGCCCTGTTTCAGGCGGTGCCGGCGGTGTTGGTGGTGGCGATGTCGCCTCCCACCCCGGCTATGCCGGTGGCGGTGGTGGGGGCGGGGCGGGCCTCCTGCTTGGCGCCGGGACCGCGCTGACCAATAGCGGCAGTATCTCAGGCGGTGCCGGCGGCGCCGGTGGCGACGGTACTTACAATGGCGGCGGCGGCGGGGGCGGCGATGGCATCGTCGCCACAGATGGCGGCACGCTGGTCAATAGCGGCACGATCAGCGGCGGCACTGGTGGCGCGGACGGCGTCGGTAACTACACAGGCAGCGGCGGTGGCGGCGGTGCTGGCGTGGTCGGCGCCAATCTCGACATTACCAATAGCGGCACGATCAGCGGCGGGCTCTCCGGCGACGGCCTGACCCAGGCCGAGGCCATCACCTTCACCGGCGGCACCAATTCGCTGACCCTGGAATCCGGCTCATCGATCATCGGCAATGTGGTGGCGGTTGCCGGCGGCCATGACACGCTGGCGTTGGGCGGCAGCGCCGACAGCTCGTTCGATCTCTCGCTGCTTGGCTCGCAGTATCTGAACTTCGTGAATTTCGAAAAGACCGGCACCAGCACCTGGAGCCTGACCGGCACCGATGCGTCGGGCCGGGACTGGACGGTTTCGGGCGGTACCCTGAAGGGATCGACGGATAACCTGCAAGGCGATATCGCGACCTCGAGCGGCGCCAAGGTCGAGTTCGACCAAGCGACCGACGGCACCTATGCCGGCGACATCACCGGCAGTGGCGGCCTGGTCAAAAGCGGTACCGGCACGCTGACGCTGACGGGCACCAACAGCTATGCCGGCGGCACCACGGTTTCCAGTGGCTATCTCGTCGGCGACACCGGCAGCCTGCAGGGCAACATCGATATCGCCGGGAGCAGCGGCACGACGTTCGTCCAGAACACCAACGGCACATATGCCGGCGTGCTGAGCGGCAGCGGCCTCTTCGACAAGGGCGGGGTGGGTAGGCTGGTCCTGACCGGCGATAGCAGCGGTTTCGCCGGTCAGACGCTGGTCATCGGCGGCACGCTGGAAGTAGGCGATACGGTGCATGCCGGCGCCAAGCTGGGCGGCTCTGTGTTGGTGGAGGATAGTGCTGTGCTGGCCGGTCACGGCACGCTCACGGGCGATCTCTACAATACGGCGGGCGGTATCGTCGCGCCGGGTGGAAGTGCCGCAACCGGCTCGATCGGCACCTTGCATGTCGGCGGCAATTACAGCCAGGTCCATGTGTCTCCCTTTGTGAATGTGGCGACCCTGCGCATCGCGGTGAGCCCGACTGCCGCCTCGCAGCTGGCGGTCGGGGGCACGGCGGATCTCGGCGGTGGCAACCTCAGCCTGGTTTTCACGCCCGGCATCTATCAGAGCCGCAGCTACACGATTGTCACGGCGGTGGGCGGCCTCGGCGGCTCGACCTTCGGCACGGTGACGCAAAGTGGTGTGACGGGGCTCGATCCGCGCCTCAGCTATACGGCCACCGACGCACTGCTCTCGATCACCGGCAATGGTTCGTTCTCGGTGGCGCCGAGCAACGGGCAGATCATCGGTTCGACGTCTGTGAGCATGGTGCAGGGAGCACAAGCCGCCAATCGGGCGCTGTTCGGGCATCTCTCGGATCGTCGTGGCGATGGCAATGGCGGTGACGACAATTTGCGGACCGCCTTTGCGGGGAGCAATCCGAACCAGGTGGCCTTCGGCGGCGATCTTGCCGGGCTGAACGCGGTGCTGGCGAGCCTGCCCGAGGCGCTGGCGCAGCAGGGCGGCTGGTTTCGCGCGACGGGCGGTTTCGGCAGCATCGATGGCAGTGGCGGCGTGCCGGGCGTGTACAGCCATGGCGGTGGCTTCATGGCCGGCTATGACTACCAGCTCACCGACCACGTCCTGCTGGGGGCGGCGGTGGGGTACAGCCGCACGCAAGTGGAACAGGATGACGGCAGCAGTTCCACCATCAACACGCCGCGCGTGACGGTGTATGGCAGCTATCAGCTCGGCAGCTTCGCGCTCGACGGCAGCCTTGGCTATGGCTATGACCGCATCAAGACCGACAATGTCAGCGATGGCGGCGTCGCCAGCTCGCAGCACGACGCCCATGAGATCGTCGCCGGGTTGCAGGCGAGCTATGCGGTCGATCTGCCGCAGAAGGTGGCGCTGACACCGCGTGCCGGGCTCGACTACCTGCATCTCTTCGAGGAGGGCTTCAAGGAAAGCGGGGCGACCGGCTTCGATCTGACCTCCGAGAGCGGTGACATGGATTCCTTGCGGCCGTTTGTCGGTGTCAGCGTGTCGCGTGAATTCGTCACCGATGGCGGCACCAAGCTGACACCACAGCTCGATCTCACCTATAGCCGCGAGGTGCTGGACAATGGCCGCAACGCGCAGGTGCTGGTCGGTGGCGGGGCCTTCACCGTCGCGGGCGTGAAGCCGTCGCGCGATCAACTGATCCTTGGCGTGTCGCTCACCGCGTCCTTGACGCAGAGCTTCGATCTCTTCGGCGGCTATACCGCGCTCCTGCCGGTCGGCAATACCATCAGCCACAATTTCGAAGCCGGCTTGAGGGTGACGTTCTGAGGCGTCGATCCCTCGCGTGACATAATCCCCCTCCCTCAAATTGGGGGAGGGGGATTGCTGGCGGCACGTTGTCTTGTGCTCGCTCTCAAGTGTCGTGCGATCCCAGGGCACGCTCATATGTCATTGCCGGGGTTGATCCCGTCGGCAGGGCAATCCATGGTAGAGGCCATGGGCTGCTTTTGCTGTCACCGGGTTTGCAGGGCGCGTCACCACACTCTCTTGTCACCACCGGGCTTGACCCGGTGGTCCATAGTCAAGGCCGCGCCGGATATAGGCCGAACTTGGGGCAATGGAGTGACCTGCAAATCGGTCGGGCAGTGTTGCCTATCTTCCTGTTTTTGCAGCTTTATAGCTTGAATACGGCTTGCGACGGGTGAGGGCGCGGTATAGTTTGCATCATCTAGTCATTTATTCTTATCTGGGGAAAATGGTGCGGACAGTCTGCGGAGGAACCACTGGCGCGGATGCGGCCGGTCGGCAGGGTGGTAGCGCGAACGGCGTTCGGCTGAAGACGCTGCGGCCGGGCACGGCTCCAATGATCACGGGCACGGCCCCAACGGTTACGGGCACGGCCCCAACAACCATGCGTGCACTCCCGGCTGCGATCATGGCGGTGGGATTGATCCTCAGCGTCGTGACCCTGGGCGTCACGGCAATGCAAAAGGAAGCCCGGGCGGAAGACGCAGCGACGGCCGGTACCCGGACCTCCGTCGAATTCGACCGGCGGCTGCGGACGGTCTTGCAGCCGATCTTCCAGGGGACCGGCGCGCGGGGCATGGTGGCGGCAGTGCAGGATGGTGACACCGTCTCGATCCAGGGTTTCGGCGAAACTAGGCCCGGCAGCGGCAAGACGCCCGATGCGGCCTCGCTGGTCAGCGTCGGCTCGCTCTCCAAGGTGATGGCCTCCGAGGTGATGGCCGCACTCGTGGTGGAGGGCAAGCTGCACCTGACCGACCCGCTGCAGGATCATGCGCCGGGCAAGTACCGTGTGCCGGAGGTGGAGCAGGGGCGTCCGATCACCCTGCTCGATCTCGCGAGCCATAGCAGCGGCCTGCCGCGTGGAGCGGATATAAGCGGCGACGGAGACGGCGCGCTGGAGCTGGCTGCAGGCCCAGGATAAAGCCGACAAGACGGGCCAGGCGGGCACGCTGGTCGCACCGGGAACGCGGGTGCTCTATTCCAATATCGGCTACGACCTGTTGGGCGATGCGTTGGGCCAGGCGGCCGGCATACCTTATGTCAAGGCGCTGGCGGAGAAAGTCACGGGGCCGCTGGGGCTTCGCGATACCACCATGACGCCGACCAAGGCGCAATGCGCGCGGCTGATGGCGGGCGATGCGCTTGCGGGCAAGACGCCCACCACTTGCGCGGATACCAGCAATGTGGCGGGCAGCGCCGGGCTCTATACGACGGCCGGCGACATGGCGGTCTGGCTGCGCCACGAACTGGCGATCGGGCCGGATGCCGGCAGCGAGTCAGCCGCCCGGCGCGCGATCAGCCAGAAGGTCTATCTCCAGCGGTCGGCCTTCGCCCAGGTGGAGGGGACCGATAACGGCGGCAAGGTCGATGGCATCGGGCTCGGCTGGATGTATCAGGCGGCGCATGACGGCCGTCCGGCGCTCACCGAGAAGACCGGCGGCCATAACGGTTTCGTCGCCTATGTGGTGATGGTGCAGGAGCACAAGCTCGGCATCTTCGTTGCCGTCAGCAAACTGGATGTGCCGATGCTGCGCGTGCTCTCGGGCCGCATCAACGATCTCGCGGTCGACCTGGCCAGGGAGCCTGCGGCAAACACGGCGCCGTAAGCGGTGCCAGGCGTCGTCAACTCAGGCGCTCGTCAGCTCAGGCGTTCGTCAACTCATCGGTGACATCCGACGGCGATGCCGACGGGCTTCCGGCTTTAGTCGCAGCAATAGCCGCGCGCCGTCGGATCGCGCAGGGCTTCCTGCAGCGAGGCGCGCTTGGGGGGATCCGTCGGATCGGGGTCGCCGCGTTGCGTATCGGTCGGCGGGATCAAATCGAGCGGCCCGGCGGCGCCGGCCGGGGCATCGGCGAAACGGCCGTCAGCCCGCCAGCGGCAAGGCCCCATCATCTGCACCGAGCCGCAGATGATGCTGTGTTGCGTGTCGATCGAGGTGATGCGCGCCTCGCGCCGGTCGCGGGTGTAAAGAACGGACCCGGGCTGGCAGATCGACAGGAAATCGGTATCTGACATCCGTCTATCCCTTTCCTGAAATGACCCTTTCCTGATGACCCTTTCCTGATGGCCCTTCCTGATGGCCCTTCCTGATGGGCCTGCCGGTCCGGGTCGCCGCGATTCCCGGATGACCGTAATCGTGGCGCGGGTCACAGCCGGCTGCAATTGCTCAGCAAATACTTGTCAAACTCTAGCATAACCGTGATCATCGCGGTGATCACAGCTTCTTGGGGTAAAACAATTGCTTAGGAGTGGCGGGCGCATGGGGGACCCGACCCTGTATGGACCGGCGCATAGCACCCTGGTCAGCAGCGCCCGCTTGGCGCTGCTCGCCACCGATCGGTCCTACCAGTTCGTCGAACCGGACCTGCACCGGCTGGACGGCGCGCGCATGACCGACATGCTGCCGTATTTCGTCTCCCAGGCGCCGAGCCTGCTGCATGGCGATGTCGCCCTGCACGATGCCGAGGCGATCCTGCTCTATATCGACAGTCTGGCCGAGGAGGACGGCCGGTCGCGCCTGTTGCCGCGCATGCCGCGCGACCGGGGGCTGATGTGGCAGATGGTGAGCCTGATCCGCGATCACCTGCAGCCGGCGACGATCGGCGGCGTGGTCGCGCAGCGTCTTTTCGTACCCCATCTCGGCGGCAAGCCGGATGGCGAGAAACTGACCGCCGCCGTGATCCGCCAGCAGGATTGCCTGCAGATCCTGGAGCAGATGTCCTTGCTGTGCCATGACGGCAACCATGCCGAATATCTGGTCGACGGCGAATTGCGCCTTGTCGATATCCTGCTGATGCCGATCCTGCATCTCCTGATGAAAACCGATCTCGGCCCCGCCTGCCTTGCCCGCTCGGTCCGCCTCTCACGCTGGTGGATCGCCATGCAGAAACTGGAAAAGCTGAAACCGGGATTGCCGAAGCTGGCGTGAGACGAAAGAACATCGCGTATTTTTGGGGAGAATACGATGGCGATGGAGAAGGATATTTTCAGTCGGAAGTCATTGAAGGTGTGGGCGGCAATCTCCTGTGCCATTGCCGTTTTCATCTTGGGCGACACATTACGAGGAATAGAGGATGGGCATCCAACGCGATGGGAATTGGTGGCCCTTCCTACACTGTTGGCACTCTTTCAAATATCTTGGCTGTATTTTGATCGCGATCAGCATCGCGGTTCCGATTTCTCCGTTCCGAGTGCGACTGTTATCTTTCGTTTAACGAAAGTGGAAACTGCGTGGCGCCTGTTCTATCTCCTCGGGATGTTTGGCGTTACGTGCAAAATCTTCCAAATTCAAAGACTGGATTTCCATGGCGAACTATTCCTTGCCGGACTCTTTGTTCTTGCTGTTGTCGTCGGATATCAGATCTTGCGGCGGGATCGATATTTGAAGCTCAGCCCGACAGGGCTTGAATTTCCGTTTCATCATGACGGTCCAATTGCCTGGACTGAAATCGACGATGTTGTCGCCGAGTCAGGCCCTTACACTTTTCTGAAAATCAATCTTCGCTCGCCGGCCCGCCAGCCGATCCGGCACTTCTGGGATGGATATACGCGATACGGGCCGACATGGTCGGAAGATGGAAAGACACTGCGTTTTGCCGTGACGGGTTTCGGCGCTGGGGCAGCGGAAATCTATCAGGCGATCGGATCTCGGCTGGTGTGAAAGGCACATGCCGGCTATCGGCGCGGTGTGATCCTATCCACCGCTCCAAGATGAGCCAACCGCTACCCCTGTAAGCTTTCCGTAGGGTTTCACCCTGTGTAGGATCGACATATCCTGATATGTCGAATCGCAAATGCTCGCGCACTTGTGAAGACGTTTCGGATGTGGCGGTTCACATGCTCGTGTTAGAGTGGCGCCACTGTTGCGAGATGCTTCTCGGCAGATCTGGGTATCGCCGAAGGGAACAGGGTCCGCATCCGTATAGTGTTTGATCGGGGTCAACTGGGTAGGACGCCGGTCTCGGTTTACCGCGTTAACAAAACCAATTTTCTGATCATCCGACCCGGTCGGCGCCATGTCGATCGGAGGGGAGAGCCTTTGTTGGGGGCACTGCCATGAGCCGCACCGGCCCGATTGCTGACGCGCCAGCGCATGTTGCGCCGATCAGCCCGATTCCTTCCGTACCCGCCCATTCCGCACCCAAGCCGGCAAAACGCGTTGCCGCCTATGACGGCCTCAGGGGTGTCTGCGCCTTGATGGTGCTCCTGCACCACGTCCTGCTGACGCAGCCGGTCTTCGCCAATTATGAATGGCATCTGCAGCAGGCCGTTCCCTATAGCTGGATTGACTGGCTGCTGGTCGCCACGCCGCTGCGGCTGATCTGGGCGGGGCAGGAGCGGGCGCTGCTGTTCTTTGTCCTCAGCGGCTTTGTCTTGAGCCTGCCCTGGCTCGACAAGCATCCGGCGCCTTATGGCCGGTATCTCCTCGGGCGGTTCTGCCGGATCTATCCGCCCTATCTCGCCGCCATCGCGCTCGCCGCTTTGGGCAGCACCTTGCTGGGCGAACGGCCGCTGCCCAATGCCAGCATCTATATCCAGCAGATGGGCTGGGTCTTCAAGCCGAGCTGGGCATCGCTGCTCAGCATGGTCGGCGTGCTCAACAACTCCTCCAGCGAATACATGGACGAGGCCCTCTGGTCATTGGTCTGGGAGGTGCGGGTCGCCTTCATCCTGCCGTTGCTGATGATGCCGATCATGCCTTGGCGCAATTACGCCATCCTGCCGCTCTACGGCATTCTCTTCGCGCTGAACCATATCGTCCCCCATCTGATCAGTCCGAAGCTCGCGCATGTCCTGAACAATCCGGGTGACACGTTCTATTTCGCGGAATACTTCCTGTTCGGCATCGTCATCGCCGTCAATCGCCCGCGCCTGTCCGCATGGTCCAGCAGACTGGGCGGCTGGCCGGGCGTCGCGCTGCTGGTGGCCGGCTGCCTGACCTGCTGGGCGCCCTGGCCCGTCTCACACGACCACATGGTGGGGATCGGCGCCAGCATGATCCTCGCCGCGATCCTCGCCAGCAATCGCGTGCAGGCCTGGCTCACCAACAAGCCGCTGCTTTGGCTCGGCCGGCAATCCTACAGCCTCTACCTGATCCATGTGCCGTTGGTCATGGTGACCGTCATTCTGTTCAAGGGCGTCGTCCCGCTGCCGGCCTTCATCCTGATTGCGCCGGCGATCATCCTGGCGGCAGAGCTGTTCCGGAGATGGGTGGAAATGCCCTCGGTCGCCATCGCGCAGCGTCTGACCGGATACGACCGGGGGCGCCGCAAGACCACCGGGAAACCGCAGCCGGGCGTCCTCACGCCGCAGAAGGACAGCGCGGTATCGTGAAGCGAAGCAGCACGCGCCGGCCATCTGGCGCGGCGCGTGCTGCTTCATCACGACGGATCGCTGTTAGTCGGGCTGCTCATTTCGCTGACTGTCTTGTTGGCTTTCAATGCCTCGGTCAGTTTAGCCGTGATGCTCTGCAAGCCCGCGCCGGCGACGGCCTGATAGCTGCTTTCGGTGATGGCCATCCTGGTATGCCGGGTCGTCGTGACGATCTTCGGTGTGCCCTTGAGGGCCGGCAGGGCGGTGTCGATCTGGATTTCGGATTCGCATTGCAGCGACAGCACCCAGGCGCCGATATCGAGCCAGGTCCAATATTGCACGATCTGGGCATTGACCGGGGTCGCGGCATCGTAGCCGGCATCGCCGGGTGACAGGACACGATATCCGGCCTGTCGGAAGCCGTCGGCCAAAGCGGCGCGCACGTGATTGGCGACGCTGTCGCCCTCGGGCAGCAGCACGTCGCCGGCCGCCGCACCGAAGCTGCCCCGCTTGCGGGCGATGGCACGGGCAGTCAGGGTCCGATCGGTGATCGCACCATCCTTCAGGGAGGGTATGTCCGGAAAGCGCGGGTCGAGGAGGAAGGTGCGCTTGTCCTGGACCTCCACGATCTTCACCGCCGGCGCATCGGCGGATTGCGCTGGTGCTGCTGGTGTCTTGGCTTCATCCAGGGTGACGACGCTGCGGCTCAAGGCGCAGCCGCCCAGCAGCGCCAGCACGGCAACGATCACAGCGCTTCTTAAGATGACCCTCATGAATTCCCCCCAAAGACGGCGCTCCGAAACAACGACTCAAGGCGCCGATAACAGCCTTCGATATTGAGGCGCCGACATCGGCCGTCAAGTGATGCCCCCGATATGCAGGCAATATGCAGGTGACCCAATCGGGAAGGCCGAGAAAATGGGGCGCCGGCTGGCCGCTCCGCTTATCCAAGCTCCCGTTTCGCCGCTGCGATCACCGCTGCGCTCAGGCTCTTGAGGGCATCGGTTTCCAGCGACCAGGCCTGCCAATGCAGGGGCCGGTCGAGTGAGGCCTTGCGGCCGAGGCGGACCAGTCTGCCCTGATCGAGTTCCGGTTTGGCGAGGCTCGCCGGCAGCATGGACCAACCGAGGCCGGCGCAGATGGCGGCGGTGACTTCGTGGGTGGAGGGGATGTAATGCGCGGGCGGCGTCGGCAGCTTCCGCATCTTGAGAAGGCGCTGGATGATTTGTGCCGCGAGCTGATCGCTGCGGTCGAAAAGCACGACGGGGGCGGCGGCGGAGGCTTCGGCCGTCAATCCGTCGGCGAACCAGCGGCGCCGGAACTCGGGCGACGCGACCGCTTCGTAGCGCAAGGTGCCGAGCCGGCGGATGACGCAGCCGGGGATCGGCTCGGGCGCCGAAAGAACTGCCGCGACGGCGGTACCGTCGCGCAGCAGCCGGCCGGTCTGCGAGGCATCGACACCACGAATGTCGAGCAGGAGATTGCTGTCGGCGAGATCGGCAAGGGCCGCGCGAAACCAGGTGGCGAGGGAATCCTGATTGACCGCGACGGTGAGAAGGCGGGGCGGCGCCACGCGATCCTTCCCGCTCTGGTGGTGCAGGAGCTGCGCCGTCTCGCCGCTGAGCAGGCTCACCTGCTGTGCCAATCGGAGCAGGATCTCGCCGGCCGGCGTCGGCCGGGTGGGATGGGTGCGGATCACCAGAAGCTGCCCGACCTTGTCCTCGAGCTGCTTGATGCGCTGGGACATGGCGCCCGGCGTTACATGCAGCGCCGCCGCGGCGGCATCGAAACTGCCTTCGGTGATGACGGCGAGCAGGGAGGCGAGGTCGCGAGTGTCGTACATGGTGTTGGCTGCTCCGGCGCGTGTCGCGAGATTTAATCCAGCTAAAGCCAATATAGAAACATTAGCTGGGATAAAGGTCCAGAATGGCGTCAGGTTGCCTCCTCATCACCCAAAGGGAGGAAACCATGCCGGATACGTCACGTGAGGTTTTATCTGGGTTCCGCTCGGCCGCGCCCCGGCGCGCCTTTATCGACTGGCCGGTGGTGACCGATCCGGCCGGCTGGCAGGCCGATATCGCCATCCTCGGCATCCCGCAGAGCGAGCCCTATCCGCACGACGCCTGCCCGAACGACCAGACACTGGCGCCGGAGGCAGTGCGGGCGGAAAGCGGCCAGTTCCACGACGGTGCCGCGCATTGGGATTTCGATATCGGCACCACCCTGCAGGATTGCCTGCCGCCGCGCTGCATCGATATCGGCAATCTGCTCTGGCGCGACGGAGCCCTATGAAGCGCATTTCCAGCGGGTTGCGGCGGCGGCGCGCCAGCTTTGGGCCGGCGGGGCGCTGGTGCTGTCGATCGGCGGCGATCACGGCGTCACCATTCCATTGTTGCGGGCGCTGGAGGCGGTGGGGCGGCCGGTGCATATCATCCATATCGATGCCCATCTCGATTGGCGCGACGACGTCGCCGGGGTGAAGCGCGGCTATAGCAGCCCGCTGCGCCGGGCGAGCGAATTGCCCTGGATCGCCGGCATGACGCAGATCGGCCTGCGCGGCACCGGCAGCGCCCGGCGTGCGGAAGTCGAGGCGGCCCGCGCTTATGGCGCGCGGCTGGTCACGGCGGGCGAGCTGCATGAGCGCGGCATGGGCGCCGTGATCGACGAATTGCCGCGCGACACGGCTTTCTTCATCACCATCGATGCCGACGGGCTCGATCCCGCCTGCATGCCGGGCGTGCTGGCGCCTTCGCCGGGCGGTGTGCGGCCGGAACAGGTGAAGCAATTGCTGCACGGAGCCGCGCGGCGCGGGCCCGTGGTCGGCATGGATATCGTCGAGATCGCGCCCAGCTTCGATTATGCCAATCACCTGACGGCGATCACGGCCGGCCGGCTGTTCATCAATCTGATCGGCGCGGTCTATGGGGAGCGCCAGTCGCGTTAATGACTCTCGTTAACTGCGCCGCCGGTTGCGCGGCGTCTCGCGGTAGCGCAGCGCATCGACCAGCAGGGTAAAGGCGGGGGTGGGTTGGCGGCGGCTGGGATAATAGAGGTGATAGCCGGAGAAAAGCGGGCACCAGTCGCCGAGGACCTGGACGAGGCGTCCGTCGGCGAGATGCGGGCGCACCAGCATTTCGGGAAGATAAGCGAGGCCCAATCCGCCGAGCGCGGCATCCAGGATGAGGGCGATGGTGTTGAAGACGAGCTGCCCGTCGACACGGACCCGCAACTCGCGCCCGCCTTTTTCGAATTCCCAGGCATAGAGGCCGCCATGGGTCGGCAGGCGCAGATTGATGCAGGCGTGGCGGGTGAGGTCCTGGGGCAGGCGCGGCTGCGGCTGCCGGGCGAAATAAGACGGCGAGCCGACCACGGCCATGCGCATATCGGGCCCGATGGGCACGGCGATCATATCCTTGGCGACGATGCCGCCGAGCCGCACGCCGGCATCGTATCGCTCGGCGACGATATCGGTCAGGCCGTAATCGACGACGATCTCCACCTTGATCTCCGGATAGCCGGGCAGGAATTTTGCCAAGGCCGGCCAGAGGATGGCCTGGGCCGCATGTTCATCGGCGGTGAGGCGGATGGTGCCGGCAGGCTTGTCGCGCAGCTCGCTGAGCGCGGCCAGTTCGGCCTGGATCCCGTCGAGATGCGGCCCCACGGTATTGAGCAGGCGCTCGCCCGCCTCGGTCGGCGCGACACTGCGGGTGGTGCGGGTGAGGAGGCGCAGGCCGAGCCTTGCCTCCAGGCCGCGGATGGTCTGGCTCAGCGCCGATTGCGAGACGCTGAGCCGGGCGGCGGCGCGGGTGAAGCTGCGTTCCCGCGCGACCGCGAGAAAGGCGGTGAGGTCGTTGATATCGGTCCCGGACATTCATAAGCCTGTCGAATAAGTACATGCTGATAATACGCTCTAATCGTATAGTCCGGAACGCGCTAAATGAAGGGCAGTCAGTTTCACCGGCTGTTTTCACTGCTGTCCCGAAAAACGACGTCTCAGGAAAAGCATCATGGAGATCAAGCGAAACGGTTCCCAGTCCTCCACCAGGGGCCCGGCGGATTGGTTCACCGGCACGGTCCGGGTCGATCCCCTGTTCAGCGCGCCGGAACCGGCCCGCGCCACGGGCGCCAGCGTTACCTTCGAACCCGGCGCCCGCACGGCCTGGCATAGTCATCCGTTCGGCCAGACGCTGATCGTCACTGCCGGTTGCGGCTGGGTGCAGCGCGAAGGTGGAGCGGCGGAGGTCATCCGGCCGGGCGATGTGGTCTCGATCGCACCGGGTGAGAAGCATTGGCATGGCGCCTCGGCCACCACATCGATGACGCATATCGCCATCCAGGAACGGCAGGACGACAAGACCGCCGACTGGATGGAACAGGTCAGCGACGCGCAATACGGCGCGTGAAGCCATGATCACGCCGGCTATCGAAGCGCGGCGGCAGGGAATGCGGGCAGAGTTGGCCTTGGCGTATCGGCGGCCCCGGTGTATCAGTCGGAAGTTCCGGCCGGCCTCCTGAGGATGCGTTTCAGTGCAGGCCGAGTTTCAACACACGACAAGTTTCAGCAGGGGGAGAGCAACATGCCGCATGTCATCGTCAAGCTTATGGCCGGTAGAACCGAGCATCAGAAGGCCCGGCTGGCTGAGGAAATCACCAAGGCCGTCATGGTCGCTATCGGCTCCGCCGAAAGCTCGGTCTCGGTCGGCATCGAAGATATCGCTCCCGATGACTGGACCGAAACGGTCTACCGGCCGGATATCGAAGGCAAATGGGACAAGATCTATAAGAAGCCCGGCTATAACCCGTCGTGACATGAGCGCTCGCGGCTGTCGCTCCTGTTTGCTGATCGGGTTCGTGTTGTCCGATTAGGGGTAACGCGGACTTGGACATGTGCTTGGCACGCCAAACGTCAGCATCTCTTTGATGCGGAAAAGGCGTCACCGCAGCCATCGCATATATAGCCACCACCTCCTCACCCCAACCTTCTCTCCTCCTGTCGGCGTGGGCCGACACGCGTCGGGGGAAGAGGGCAGTTACAGATTTTGCGCGATACTTGCGTCCACTCATTGGTCACCCCCGGGCTTGACCCAGGGGTCCATGCCAACATCTAGTTCGTTCTTTGACATGGATTGCCGGGTCAATCCTCGGGTCAAGCCCGAGGACAGGTCCGGCAATGACAAATGGGAGGGCGCATGCGCTGTATGAAACTGAAGAGTCCCCTCCTTTTCGACGAATGTCGGCCTACACCGCGCGGGTGGAAGAGCAGCAACATTTCTTTTCCGTTATATAATTTTAGAGCGACCCGGCTCACGTATCGATGAAACCGCCGAGCGGGGCCGGATGCGGCAGGGACCAGCCGAAATAGACCTCGGCTTCCGCGATCTTGCCGTGGCGCAAGGTCAGGACTTCCGTGTTGCGGAAGCGGCGGCCGCTATCCGTTTCTCCCTCATAGGTGACGAAGACGGTATCGCCCTCGGCGAAGAGCCGCCGATAGGTGAAGCCGGTGATGTGCTGGTGGCCGGGCCAGCAGTGCGTGAAGTAGGTGGCGCGGTCGAGGCGGTTGTCGCGCGGGCTCGTGAAGACGAAATCCTCGGCGATCACCGCCTCGATGGCCGGGCGGTCGTTGTCGATATAGGCTTGGTAACAGCGACGTACGATGTCGATCGGATCGGTCATGGCGACGACTCCTGACTGAACGGTCGTTGCTTTTCTCCCAGTTTCTCAGGTCAGGATTTTCAATCGCGATCCGGCGCGCCGAGCGGGAAATAGGAGCGATAGGGCCGGCCGCCCTCGATCGCGCGGGCGAAGGAGGGGCGGGCATTGAGGCGCGCGCGATAGGCCCGCAGATGCGGATAGGTATCGCCGATCCGATGCGTCCAGTCGGCATAGAACAAGGAAGGCGCCGCCGCGCAATCGGCGAGGCTGAAGCGGTCGCCCGCCGCCCATTCCCGGTCCGCCATACGCTGGTCCAGCCAGCCATAGGCCGTGTCCAGCATGGCGCGAGCATTGGCGACGCCGCGGGGATCGCGCTCCGACGCGTCGCGCATGGCCTCGAAGACCACGGTCTGTACCGGCGTCATAATGTAATTGTCGAAATAGCGATCCATGAAGCGCACCTCCAGCGCCGCCGCCCGGTCCTCGGGGACCAGCCGCACCGGGCCGGGATGATGCAGGTCGAGATGCTCGATGATGATTGTGGATTCCCGGATCGGCTGTCCGGCATCCACCAGCAGCGGGAAGCGCTTGATCGGCCAGAGCGCCGCGAATTCCGCGAAGGTCGCGGGATCGGTTTGTTCCAGCAGCCGCAGGGTGAAGGGGGTGTCGTTCTCATAGAGCGAGATCAGCACCTTCTGGCAATAGGCGGAGAAGGGATGGGCGTAGAGCATCAGCGACATGAGCGGGGTCTCCCAGTTGCGAGCAGGCCAACCATTGGGGAATTTACCATCTGGGACTTGGTCCTTGGTGGATGGACCATTGGTTGGGGGAAATTAACTGCTCTTATTTTGCAAGCAGTTGTTTTTTACGCCGACTGATCCTAGATTGCAAGCGGTTTAAAGTGACAGTTTCGGACGAGGCCAGACGTATGGAGCGAGGCTAGGGCATATGGCAGACCAGCACCGGTCCGGCTGCCCGATCAACCTGTCGCTGGAGATGATCGGCGACCGCTGGAGCCTGATCGTCATCCGAGACATCATGTTCGGCAACCGCCGCCACTACCGCACGCTGCTCGGCCAGTCGGAAGAGGGGATCGCCTCCAATGTGCTGGCGGACCGGCTGAAGCGGCTGGTCGCGGCCGGGCTGCTGACGAAGCGGGACGACCCCACGCATCGGCAGAAGGCGATCTACAGCCTGGCCGAACCGGCGATCCAATTGGTGCCGCTGCTGGCGCATATGGGGGCCTGGGGGCGGCGCCACACGCCGGTCTCGGAAGAGCTGTCGGTGCGGGCGGAATTGCTGGAGGAAGGCGGGCCGAAAATGTGGGACGCCTTCATGGAGGAATTGCGGCATCTGCATCTCGATGCTCCGGCACCGGCGCGCTCGGTCTTCGGCGAATTGCAGGCGGCCTATCTCGCGGTCATGGCGAAACGCCAGCCGCAGCACGTGACAGCCCGCAGCACGAAAGGGCGCAATTCGGGCACAAGTTGACAAGGCGGCGCCATCTCCCTCAAAATATTCAAGAAGAGCCGTAGCTCGATTGAGGCCGGCGGTTGCAATGGATGTCGCGCGAAAGATGACGCGGCATCCCCGACAGCGTAACCGCAGACGTCGAGACGCTCGCACCAGCAGATAGCGATACGAGCGGCATGGACGGTGCGGCCCACAAGGGGCACGGCCCTCTATTATGTGATATGATGTGAGAGAGACGGAAGCAGTTCCCCGCTGAAGCCGCGCAGGGGATTCCACCCGGCGATTCCACCCGGGAGCATCCGGCTCGAGTGAGCGTGCAGGCCGCCTTGGACCGGAGTTGCGGCCCCGTTCGCGCAAGGGGCCGCCGTGACAGGGCGACCCGCAAGACCCGTAGAGGCCGCGCCCACAGGGTGTCGCATTTCCAGCATCGGACATCGCGCCGAGCGATGATTTACCGGGTGAGGATCTTGTCGAATCTGTCACCGGCCATCCTTCCAGGCGATCGCTTTCCCGCTCCGGTTTTGCGTCGGTGCCATGACTTGTACAAGGCAAGGATGGGCGAAAGATGCGGATCGCGCTGATTCTGGTTCTGATCGCCGTCGGCTCGGTGGCGTTCCATCTGCTGACACCGTGGTGGTGGACGCCGATCGCCTCCAACTGGGTCTATATCGATCACACCGTCACCATAACCTTCTGGATCACCGGCGTCGTCTTCACCGGTATTGTCCTGTTCGTTGCCTATTGCGTCTTCCGCTTCCGCCACAAGCCGGGACAGCGCGCCCAATATCAGCCGGAAAGCAAGAAGCTGGAAGGCTGGTTGACGGTGGTCACGAGCCTCGGGGTGATTGCCATGCTGGCGCCGGGCCTCATCGTCTGGCACCAGTTCATCAACGTGCCGGAAGGCGCGCAGGAAGTCGAAGTGGTGGCCCAGCAATGGCAATGGAACTATCGCCTGCCGGGCAAGAGCGGCCGGCTGGGATCGGCGGATAACCGGCTGATCACGCCCGACAATCCGCTGGGCATCAATCCGGACGATCCTGCCGGCAAGGACAATCTGATCATCCAGGGCGACGATCTGCATCTGCAGGTCGACAAGCCGGTCAAGATCCTGCTGCGCTCGGTCGATGTGATCCACGATTTCTTCGTGCCGCAGTTCCGCGCCAAGATGGACATGATCCCCGGCATGGTGACCTATTACTGGTTCACCCCGACCCGCACCGGCCCGCTGGACATTCTCTGCGCCGAATATTGCGGCGTCGGCCATGCCTATATGCGTGGCAAGGTCGTGGTCGATACCGCGAGCAATTACCAGGTCTGGCTCAGTCAGCAGAAAAGCTTCGCCGAGTTGATGCAGGCCGCCAAGGCACAGCAGGCAGCGGCAGCGCCGGCAGATGCGTCTGTGCGACAGGCGGCGAAGTGATGGCGCGTGATGGATGAAGGTCACGCCCGATATTGAAGACGCTCTCGCTCGTCAGTGCCGGTCCTGACCCGGCAATCCATGGGAGATGTCGAGCAGGATGTTGGCATGGACCCCCGGGTCAAGCCCGGGGTGACAGAAGAGAGGTAGATGAGGTGATGCGAGTATCTTTGATGAGTTCGCACAGCTTCAGACCTCCCTCGCTCGTCATTGCCGGGCTTGACCCGGCAATCCATGGCAGAGCCGGGGCGTGATGCCGGCCGGGATTTCCGGGGCGATCCGCAGGGCAAGTGTGAGGATGTGACCCGCAGGCGAATGGGAAGAACAAAGGGGAAAGGGCAAGGCGATGCAATGGTCGTGCGATGCAGCGCGCCGGCACCCGCTGAGGACGTGAAAGGAGAACCCGATGGTCGATATCACACGGGGCGGTACGGTACCGGTCGAGCCTGTGGAGATGCCGCCGCCGGCCGAGGTGAAGGAGGTCGAGCTCTATCACCCCAAGAGCTGGATCACCAAATATGTCTTCTCGCAGGATGCCAAGGTGATCGCCGTGCAATATGCGGTGACGGCCCTGGCGATCGGCATGGTGGCGCTGGTGCTGTCATGGCTGATGCGCCTGCAGCTCGGATTTCCGGGCGTCTTCTCCTTCATCGATGTCGATCACTATTACCAGTTCATCACCATGCACGGCATGATCATGGTGATCTATCTGATCACCGCGATCTTCCTGGGCGGCTTCGGCAATTATCTCATCCCGCTGATGCTGGGGGCCCGCGACATGGCCTTTCCCTATCTCAACATGCTGAGCTACTGGGTCTATCTGCTGGCCGTGCTGGTGCTGGGCGCAAGCTTCTTCGCACCCGGCGGACCGACGGGGGCGGGCTGGACGCTCTACCCGCCGCAGGCGATCCTCTCCGGTACGCCGGGCGGGCAGCAATGGGGCATCCTCCTGATGCTCTCCTCGCTGATCCTGTTCATCATGGGCTTCACCATGGGCGGGCTCAACTACGTGGTGACGGTGCTGCAGCTTCGCACGCGCGGCATGACGCTGATGCGCATGCCGCTGACCGTCTGGGGTATCTTCACCGCGACCGTCATGGCGCTGCTGGCTTTTCCGGCCCTGTTCGTCGCGGCGGTCATGATGCTGCTGGACCGGCTGCTCGGTACCAGCTTCTTCATGCCCTCGCTGGTGGAGATGGGCGCGCATCTGAAATATGGCGGCGGTAGCCCGATCCTGTTCCAGCATCTGTTCTGGTTCTTCGGCCATCCGGAGGTCTATATCGTCGCGCTGCCGGCCTTCGGCATCGTCTCCGACCTGATCAGTACCCATGCGCGCAAGAACATCTTCGGCTATCGCATGATGGTCTGGGCGATCGTGGCGATCGGCGCCCTGAGCTTCGTGGTCTGGGCGCATCACATGTATGTCAGCGGCATGGATCTCTATTTCGGCTTCTTCTTCGCCGTGACCACGCTGATCATCGCCGTCCCGACCGCCATCAAGGTCTATAACTGGGTGCTGACCCTG
>CAYOQR010000029.1:0-61416 GCA_964406155.1 uncultured Rhodospirillaceae bacterium
GTGAAGATATTCCCTATACCGCCGGCACCCAGGTTCAGGTGCATATGCCTTCCGCCGCCCTGCGGGTTCTCACCGATACCGGCGTCAAGCTCGCCTCCGAAATCGCCGCCAACGAATGAGGGCGGCGAAGGGCGGGCGGGTGGAGAGCTACGCCGTCACATCGACCAGGACGCGGCCGCGGATCTTGCCGGCGAGAATGTCATCGGCCAAGGCCGGCAGATCCTCCAACCGGGCCGGCACGGTCATGGCCTCCAGTTGTGCCAAGGGGAGGTCCCGGGCGAGGCGGGTCCAGGCGGCGATCCGCCTGGCGCGCGGACACATCACCGAATCGATGCCGAGCAGATTGACGCCGCGCAGCAGGAACGGGATGACCGTGGTGTCCAGCTTCTGGCCGCCGGCGAGGCCGCAGGCGGCGATGGCGCCGCGATATTTCATCGCCGGCAGAAGGGCGGCCAAGGTGCTGCCACCAACCGCATCGACGCAGCCGGCCCAGCGTTCCGCGTCCAGCGGCTTGCCCGAGGGCGTGGCGATGCTGGCGCGGTCGATCACCGTCGTGGCACCGAGACCGCGCAGGTAATCCGCTGCTTCCGGCCGGCCGCTGGCGGCCACCACCTGATAGCCGAGGCGGGCCAGCAGGCTGATGGCGACGCTGCCGACACCGCCGGCCGCACCCGTCACCAGGATCTCGCCGCTCTCCGGCGCGATGCCGTGATCCTCCAGCGCCATGACGGCCAGCATCGCGGTGAAGCCGGCCGTGCCGATCGTCATGGCCTGGGCTGACGTCAACCCGTCGGGCAATGCGACCAGCCAATCCGCCTCGACCCGCGCGCGGGCCGCATGGCCGCCCCAGCGTGTCTCGCCGACGCGCCAGCCCGTCAGGATGACGGGATCGCCGGGCTTCCAGGCGGGATCCGTGGAGGCGGCAACGGTGCCCGCGAAATCGACGCCGGGGATATGGGGATAGTGACGGACCAGCCGTCCGAGCCCCTTCAGGATCATCCCGTCCTTGTAGTTGAGGGTGGAGTGACGGATATCGACCGTCACCGCGCCCGGGGGCAAGTCATCCTCCGCCACGTCTGTGATCGCGGCGGCGACGCGGCCGTCTTTTTCCTTGAGCATCAGGGCGCGAAACATGCGGCTGGCCTCTTTATGTTGATCATCTTCTGTTGAGATTTACGCATCCGACCGAGACGTGACCATCTCCGGCAGGGCTCCCGAAAGGTTGCGTGCCGCAGATGGTTCCAACGACGTGTTCCGCCTCAGTCCTCGAACTGGCTTTCGCGCCAGCGGATGGCGGCACTCAGGCCGTCCTTCTTGCGGATCTCAGCGAAGGTTTTCAGGGTCTCTGTCTCGGCCGCATCGAGCATCGCCCCCTGCTCGACGCCATAGGCGATGGCGTGGCGCAGGCCGGCGATCTCGGCACCCTTGTTGATCGAGGCCTTGGTGGTGCGCAGGCCCTCCGGCGAAATCGCCGCCATCCGGCGCGCCAGACGGAACGTCTGTTCCTCCAGTTCCTCATCCGCGACGACCCGATTGACCATGCCCCAGCGATAGGCTTCCTCGGCATCGATCATGTCGCCGGTATAAAGCAGCTCGCGCGCCTTTTTCAGGCCGATGATCCAGGGCATGACGACGGCGGGCGGCGAGGTGGAAAAGCGGATCTCCGGTTCGCCGAATTTCGCGTTCCTGGCGGCAATGGTGACGCAGCACATCATGGCCAATTCGCAACTGCCGGCCAGGCAATAGCCGCGCACCATGGCGATGACGGGCTTGCTGCAATCCCAGGGTGCGAATTCGAAGTCGACGCAATCCAGCAACATCTTCCGCTGGCCGAAAATGTCGCCGCCGTAATGGTCGCGCCAGGTGAATTTCAGGTCGTATCCGGCGCCGAAGTGATCGCCTGTGCCGGACAGGACGATGACCGACACCTTGTCGTCATCGTCAAGCTGCTGCATCAGCGCCTTGAATTCCTTCATCATGCCGGGATGAATGGCATTCAGGGCCCGTGGCCGGTTGATCCGGACATGGGCGATGCGGTCTTTGATTTCCGTGAGAATTTCGTCTGACATGTCTCACCTCTTGGCGTGTAAGGGATGGTCTTGCGGCTCTCGATCCTGCGATAACGGAACGATCAGGGCATCGACGGCAACGGCGCCGCTTGGGCTGACGATGACGGGATTGACATCGACCTCGCCGAGGACATCACCGAGCGCCGCGATCATCACCGAGAAGCGGGAGAAGGTCCGGGCCAGTTGATCGACGTCCAAGGCCGGGCGACCGCGTATGCCGTCCAGCAATGGACGGATGCCGAGGCGGTCGATCAGGATATGGGCCGCCGCCTGATCGACTGGCGGCACCGAGAAGCGCGTATCCCGCATCGTTTCGACGAAGATGCCGCCGGCACCGATCATCGCGACGGGACCGAATTGCGGATCGTTGATGGCGCCGAAAACGACTTCCATTCCAGGCGGCAGCATCCTGGCGACGAGCACGCGGGGTCCGAGGCGGGTGGCGAGATCATCATAGGCGGCTTGAACGGCGAGACCGTCGGCGAGATTGAGGTGCACGCCCTTGACCTCGGTCTTGTGCTGGATTCCCTCGGTCGCGGTCTTGAGTGCCACGGGAAAGCCGAGCTTGGTCGCGGCTTCGACAGCCGCCGCCGCGCTGTCGGCGAGGCGGTGTTCGACCACCGGTACCCCGAAATCCTTCAGCAAGGCGAGAGCCTCGGTTTCCAGCAGGGCCTGTCCGGTCGCGCAACGGGCCCGCCAGCCGGCGATGATGGCCGGATCGGGAAGGTCTGGCGCGACCGGTGCCGCCTGTTGCCGGCGCCGGCTATAGGCCAAGGCATGCCGGGCAGCAACCAGGGCCGGCCGCAGGCCTTCCAGAACCGGGATACCACTCTGGCGCAGCAGATTGGCGAGCTCAGTGTTCTGGCATTTCGAATAGCAGGTGGCGATGGCCAGCGGCTTGTCGGTTTTCGCGATCACCCGCATGGCGGCGCGGGCATATCCCGCGTGATAGGAGACGCCGTCGCGCAGATCGGCGATCCAGAGGCCGAGCGAGGTATTGGCATCGGCCAGGAGATCGGACATGCAGGCTTCGAAGCTTTCCTCGAAGCCATGGCCGGTGCCCCAGGCGTCCAGGGGATTCTCCGGTTCCAGGCCGTAATCCAGATGCCCCGCCAGACTGTCCCGGGTTGCCGGCGAGATGGTGGCGAAAGCGACATCCTGCTCCGCGGCGATATCGGCCAGCAATTCCCGCTCGCCACCGGAATCGGTGATGGCGGCGATTCCGCCGAAGCTGGTCACCCGCCGTCCGGTCATCAGCAATTGGAGTGTGGCGACAAGCTCATCCGGATCGTCAACCCGCAACGCACCATAGCGCTCGAAGATCGCATCATAGACCGCGTCATCGCCTGCCAGAGCGCCGGAATGACTGACGGCGAAACGCTTGCTGGCCTCGCTGCGGCCGACCTTGTTGACGACAACCGGAATATCGGCCGCCGCCGCCCGCTCCAGCGCCTGGATGAAGGCTTGCGGGTTGCGCACGGTTTCCATGAAGAGGCCGATCGCCCGGGTGCTTTCGAGGCCGAGGGCGAAATCCATGTAATCCGCGATATCGGTGGTGATCTCCTGGCCGGAGGACACAGTGAGATTGAAGGGCAGGCGGCCGTCATTATTGCCGATTGCCGCCGAGATCGAGCCGGATTGGGCAATGAAAGTGACGCAGCCGGTTGGCTCCTGCGCGCCGCCGCTCATCTGGCAGCGCACCTTGTTGGCGCGGTTATAGAAACCGGAACCATTGCCGCCGCAGACCAGCAGGCGAGCGGCGCGGGCCTTGCTCCGCAACCGCTCCAGCAACGGCATGTCCGCCGCCTCGTCCAACTGGCAGCTTGCGAAGATCGTGGCGGCCTTGACGCCGGTATCGATGACATCCTGCAGCGCCTGCTCGATCCGGTTGTTGGCGACGCCGAGGACGCAATGGTCGACCGGACGCGGCAAGGCATGCAGGTCCGGGTAGCAGCGATGGCCGTCGATCTCCCGGTAGTTCGGGTTGATGAGGAAGAGCTCGCCCTCGAAGCCGGACTTCAGACAGGCATCGAGGATGCCGCGGCCGTAGGAACCAGGCTTCGGTGAAACACCGAGCAGGGCGATGGAGCTTGGCCGCAGCAGCGGATCTAGACGATGTCCCATGGGCTGTTCGCCTGTCGTTGTTGAAGATCACGCATGCAGGACGGTCAGTTCACGCGGCAGGGCGCTGGCCAGCCGGGCATCCCGCTCATTGAAGATGAGCGTGTCGATGGTCAGTGACAAGCCGCTCTTTCGGGGGCTGAAGAAAACCGCCTCATGATTGACCACGGTCATCGGCTCGAAAATTTCCCCCGGCTTGGTGATGCTATCGTCATAGATGAAGGAACCGACCCAATCCGGCGGAAAGGCGATCCCCAGTTCATAGCCGCCGATCCAATAGGCTTCATCGAGCAGCCCCTGATCCTTGTAATAGGCATGGACGGCCCGCAGCATCTCGGTAACGTCGAGGCCCGGCTTCAACATTGCGTCGATGACGTCGAAGACGCCGACCACGCGGTTGTGGAAATCCTGCACATCCTTGGCCGGCTCGCCGACATGGAAGCTGCGGGCGATATTGCTGTGATAGCGGTTGAAGACGCCGCTGACATCGACATTGACCCGTTCGCCGTGTTCGATGATCTTGCGGCTGGCGATCGGATGGCTGCAATTCGACCGGAAGCCCGATACGACCGGCGGCAGGATGCCGGGGAACTCGCCGCCGGCCTTGGTCATGGCGGCGATGATCTCGCCGAAGACTTCAAGCTCCGTGACGCCCGGACGGATACTAGCCGCCGCCGCCTGAATGCCGATATCGGCGATACGCGAGGCCTCGGCGATGCAGTCCATTTCAAGGGGCGACTTGATGCGGCGTGTATCGCGCACGATATCGGCAGCATCGACCACTTTCATGCCGGCCTGTTCGAAAGCCGCGACATACTGCGCGCTGATGATGGGATTGGGGCGATAGTTATAGCGCTCCAATCCGACGGTTCCCTTCAGCCAGCCGGCGGCGGACAATTCGCTGAGGACGAAGCTGATTCCATCGCGGCGCTTGCCGATGGGGAAGATGCGGATATCCGTCGAGATCGTCGAGATATGGCTGAGAATGGCTTCGCTCGGCGTCTCGAAATGAATGAAGGTATCGTGATTGACGGAAACGGCGATGCCGCTAGTCGGCGGGAAGGCCCGGCCGCTTTGCGCCTGGTACCATTCGCATTGAAAACCGGTCAGATAGAAGATGGTTTCCGGCGCGGTCAGAAACACAAGGTCGATCTTATGCGCTGCCATCGCGCTCTGGATCCGCCGCAGCCGCGCGGCATATTCCTCCTGCGGAAAGGGAGCGGATTTGTAAGACGGTGTTGCCTTCAAGGCGTCCTGGAAATTCTTGTTCACAGTAACCCTCATGAAAACGGATGGAGGCGGGAATGCGAGAGGTGGGATTTTTCAATCATGTGACGATGAGAGTGCATGCGCGCTGCGGCATAATCAAACGCGGATAATTCGCGTTTCATCGAAGCCGATTTTGTTGGCGCATCATGTGTCATGCGAGGGCCGCCCGCAGATGATCGATATCGGCCCGGCTGCGCGCCTCGAAGGATGGCATGTAGCAGAGTGGGTCCGTCAGCGACAAAGGCAGGCCCGCGAAGCCTTCGATCGCCGCATGCAGGCAGAAGGCGGCATGGGCGGGGTTGTAGCCGCCTTCCTGGATGACGACGATGCGCCCGCCGGTTGTCTCCGCCGCCAGGGCCCTGGCACGGCTCGCCAAACCATGGAAACCGGCCATCGTCACCAGGTTGCGCCCGTTGGGGTCGAACTGGCCGGCATCGAGCCCGTTGGCGATGATGATGAGATCGGGGGCGAAGGCCCGGACACGGGGCGCAACGATCTCGTCGAAGGCCATCAGGTAAGCGAGATCGCCCGACCCCATGGGCAGCGGCAGATTGAGGTTGAAGCCCAGTCCCTGGCCCCGCCCGCGTTCCTCGGCACCGCCGGTCTGCGGATGGGATTTGCCCCAGGAGCCGTGATCCATATGCAGCGAGATGGTGAGAACATCGTCCCGTTCATAGAAGCCTTCCTGGGTGCCGTTGCCGTGATGGACATCCCAGTCGATCACGGCAATGCGCTGCATTCCGGCGGCGATCGCCGCTTCGGCGACAACCCCCACATGGTTGATGAAGCAATAGCCATCCGCCATGGCACGGGCCGCGTGATGCCCGGGCGGACGGACCAGCGCGAAGGCAGGCAGCAGGCTGCCGGCGAGCACCCTGTCAAGGGCGGCGAGGGACGTGCCGGTGGCCGCCCGCACCGCGTCGAAACTGCCCGGCGTCATGACCGTCGTCAAGGTGAACCGGCGCGAGGCCGCCTCTCCCTGTTTCAATTCCGCGATATAGGCCGGCTCATGAAAGAGCATGAGTTCGGCCTCGCTGGCCTCGCGTCCCGCATGCCAGGCGATATGCTGATGCACGGGACCACGCAACAGGATCGAGCGCATATTGACGATCCGCGCCGGCCCTTCCGGATGGGGACTCTGAATGTCCAGGAGATCGCTGGGCGGACTCTCGAAGGCGCCGGTCCCGGTATCATGACGGAGAACGCGCTCGTGCCAGAAAATATCGATCAGGGGGTCTTCTGCGTCACTATGCACCAGAGGTCTCCATTTCCGTCAATGGTTGTTCCAGGATGTCAGTCACCGGCAACGATCTGCATATCGTCGACGGCGACGAAGAGATTGAGCAAGTCTGCCACTTTGGCCGAGCCGGCACGGGCCACCGGCAGGCGTACGGTCAAGGCGGCCGGTCCTTGAGTCTCGGTTGGGGCGCAGACAAGTTGAACGGTATCGCCCAGGAAGACGGCATCCTCGATCCTGACGGGAATCCGGATTTCAGGCTTCGTCGTCGGGACGAGGGAGAAGGCGGATGGATTGACCACGCCGACGACGCTGACGGCTGCGTGGTCGGCTCGAGTATCGAAAGTCGATCCGAGACAGCGGATGCTCAACTGGTTGCCGTCACGCCGCAGGATATCGACCGGCAGAACATTGGCATTGCCGAAGAACCGGGCGATGAAGGCATTGGGTGGACTTTCATAGAGCGCGCGGGGGGCGCCGAGCCCGGCCAGTTTGCCATTGCGCATGATGGCGACCCGGTCCGACAGGGTCATCGCCTCTTCCTGGTCATGGGTCACATAGATGATGGTCGTATCAAGGGCATGGTGCAGCCGCCGGATCTCCTGCTCCATCTCACGGCGGAGCTGACGGTCAAGTGCGCCTAAAGGCTCGTCCATGAGCAGCACCGCCGGTTCGATCGCCAGCGCGCGGGCGATGGCGACACGTTGCTGTTGACCGCCGGATAATTGGCGGGGAAACCGCTGTCCATATCCGCCGAGCCTGACCAGTTCCAGCATGCGTTCGGCGCGCTTGCGCCGCTCGGCCTTGCCGATACCACGGAACCGCAGGCCATAGGCGATATTGTCGATGACGGTCAGATGCGGAAACAGCGCGTAATGCTGGAACACCATGCCGATATTGCGCTGCGCCGGGGGCAGGACGGAAATCTCCCGTCCGTTGAGGACGATATCGCCCCGATCCGGAATCTCGAATCCGGCCAGCATTTTCAGGAGCGTGGTCTTCCCCGAGCCGCTCGGCCCGAGCAGGGTGAGCAATTCGCCCCGGGCGACCGTCAGGTTCACGCCATCGACGGCGGTGATCGGGCCGTATTGCTTGGTGATCGCTCGGAACTCCAATGTCGATTGCGACGTCATGCGGGCGACCCCGACGGCTGGCACAGCATTAACCCTTGCTCCTGTACTGAATGGCGACGGTTACACCGGCGAGAACGGATGTGATGAGAATGAGCAGCGCGGCGATGGCGGCGATCAGCGGATCGACGCCAAACCGCACGGCGTCGAAGATGGCCTTGGGCAGGGTCGTGAAGACCCCGCCGCCGAGGAAATTGATCAGCACCGCTTCGTCGAAGCTGGCGAGGAAGGCGAAGATGAGCGAGGCGCCAAGCGCCGGCATCAGCAGGCGCAGGGTGATCGAGGCCCAGGCCTGACGCCGCGAGGCACCGAGAGTCATGGCAACCAGCTCCAGTTCCGGCGCGAGAGCGGTCAGGATGGAATCGAGCAGGATCAGGGACAGGGGAACCGCCAGGATCACATGGGCAAGGATGATGCCGCCATAGGTCGCGATCAGATCGAGCTTCGCGAAGAGGCCGTAGAGCGAAACGGCATAGGCGGAAACCGGCACGATCAGGGGCAGGATGCCAGCGAAGCTCAGTGCCTGGCGACCCGGCAATCGGCTGCGGTGAATGGCAAGTCCGGCGCAAAGCGCGATGGCTGTCGCGACCAGGGCGACCGGCCCGGCGATCTTGAGCGAGGTCCAGATGGCGCCGAGCCAGTAATCCGAGGCGATCAAGGCGCTATATTGTCGGAGTCCCCAGGAGGCCGGAGGAAAGCTGAGATGGTCCTCGCCGGAGAACGACAAGGCGACGATGACGGCCGGTGGCAGGAACATGAACAGGATGGTGATCCCGACCATGCCATGGGCGATCGTTGCCGCACAGAGACTCGAGAGGGACGGGGCAGCCCGCTTCATCCGACGGCCCTCTGCAATTGCCGCGCACCCAGGAAGCGCATGGCGAGGGCGACGATGGCGGTGGCGATCAACAGCAGCACGGTGGCAGAGACCCGCGCGGATTCCTCATCGTAATATTTGAAGAGATCCTGTTCGATGAGAGAGGGGAGATAAGGCGATTTGACCCCGCCCAGCAGCACCGGTGTGATGTAGAAGCCGATGGAGATGACGAAGACGATGATGCCGGTTGCGACGATGCCGGGCTTCGCCAGGGGCAGCATGACACTCGCCAGGGCCTGCATCTTGGTTGCACCTAGATTTTCAGCCGCCGCCAGCAGATTGAGGTCGATCGAACGGAAGGTGACATAAAGCGGCAGCGCGGCATAAGGCAGCATGGAATAGAGCACGCCCGTCACCACTGCTCCCTGGGTATAGAGCAGAGTGATCTGCTCGCCGTGAAACAGCCAACCCCAGATGGTGCTGAGGAAGCCGCCGCGTCCGAGCAGGATCGTGAAGGCGTAGTTCTTGATGATGACGCCCATCCAAAGTGGAATGAGAATGGCGACCCAGATCAGGGTACGCATGAGATAGGACTGGGTGATGCGCAGCCGCCAGGCCAGGGTGGCGCCGAACAGCAAGGTGAGGGCGGTGACGATGGCGCTGCTCACCAGGGTGCGCCGTAGCGCGCCGATCGCGACCGGACTGGTAAAGAAGTCGGTATAGGCGGCAATGCCGCCCTCGACCAGCGACTGGCTGACCACCAGGATCAGGGGCGCGAACAGGAAGACGACGAGGAAGCCGATCAGCGGCAAGGCAAGGAGCAGGCCGATCCAAGGTCCGGCGGCCGGATTCCATCCCGGTCGCCGTAGGTCGCGAGGTCGTATCTGAGGCACGCTGGTCTTCCCTGTTGCGTCGGCTGTCGGTGCGGCTGACCGGGATATCTGGTGAGGGTTTCTGGTGGAGAAAATCGGGCGGCGTCCCGCCTCTCCGCTGTTTCGCGCGCGGAGAGGCGGGACAGAGGCAAGGCCTTATCCGCCGATCACCTGGCGCCAGCGCTTGACGAGCGCGTCGGTGTTATCCAGCCACCATTGAATATTGCCGGGTGCGAGATCCTTGAGATGGGATTCCGGCAGCCACTTGACGGCCTCGGGATCGATCTCCTTCAGGGCCGCGGCGCTGGCCACGCCATAGGAGGTCGTCGAGGCCCATTTCGCCTGCTGCTTGGGATGGGTCGCATACCATTCCAGGTACTTGAACGCGTTCTCCTTATGGGGCGCATTCTTGATGACGACGGTATAGGCCGGCTCATATCCGGCATCCTTCCAGACGACGGTCCATTTACCGGGATTCTCCTCGACCAACCGACGCGCCGGCCGGTTCCAGATCGCCATGATGGAAACCTCGCCGCTACGCATGAGCTGCGAGCTTTGATCGGCGGATTCCCAGAGTGTCCGCAGGGAAGGCTGCACCTTCTGGACCAGCGCGAAGGCCTGATCGGTCTCCTGCGGGGTCGGTGTGCGATCCTTGACGCCCAGCGCATAGAAGGCCATGACGAGCATGTCATAGGGATTGTTATAGGCAGAACGGTCGCCGGGGAACTTGTCGACGTCAAAGAAATCGGCTGCGTTCTGGGGGCAGGCCTTTACCTTTTCATTGTTGCAGATATAGGGGCTGGCGATGCTCGATTGCATGACGCCATAATCGGTCACCATGCCGGGTGCCGAGTTTTCTTCCAGAACTTTCTTGACCTCAGGCGGCAGCTTTTCCAGCAGTCCGCGCTTGTACATCAGGGCGGCCGTCGAGGCGTCGAGCGAATCGATGACATCCCAGGTCACCTTGCCGGAGGATTCCTGCGCCTGGACCTGGGCGAGATGCTGGCTGGCGGCATCGACTACCTGAAACTTGATTCCCGTCTCGCCGCTGAAGGGGGTTAGCAGATTCTCGGTCGTCGCCTTGGTGAAAGCGCCGCCCCAACTGCTGACCACGAGGGATGGGTCTTCGGCCCGTGCCGCGCCGGTGGTGAGGGCGGCGGTCAGAAGACCGCCGAGGACAATGGATAGGATGCTCCGAACTCGCTCACGCATGCTGTATGCCTCCCTTATATGGCGGCGATTGCCTCGCCTTGGTGATTCCTTAGGTTTGGTGGTTGTGAAATCGCTGCGGCTCCCGCGACAGTCCGGCATTCATCAGGGTGCAAGGAACCGTCCCGCGGGATCGCCTGCGAGAAGCGATACGACGCGGTGCCGGTGCCGATGCCCGGGTGACGATGAGAGCTTGATGGTGGGTGGGAGGTGGCCTGTCTCCGCCCCGCACGTCAATCCGCCGGTGTCCAATTCCGAAGGTAAATATACGATCCGGAATAAGACGAAATCACGGTCTGTATTGACACATTACTTCGGCAATACTCTCCTCATTGCCGATGAGTACTTAAGATTCTTCTTGATACCCCTGATCGTCTTCCGTTTTACTGGGGTGACGATGTTTTTCTTTGCCCCAACCGTGTCTTCTGAAGGGATTTATGTCAATCTGGTAAAAATTCGTATGACATACGAAAGAATTTTGTAGCTTGGTAAGTGGTCGAAATGAAAAGAAAACTCCCGACGTTGCAAAGCCTGCTCACCTTCGAAGCGGTTGGGCGCAACGGCAGTTTATGGAAGGCCGCCGGCGAGCTTTCGGTCACACATAGCGCCGTCAGCTATCAACTGCGCAGCCTCGAGGATCAGATGAATGTCGGCCTGCTCGAGAAGAAGGGCCGGCATGTGCAGTTGACGCATCAGGGGCGGCAGTTGCTGTCAACGCTGACGGAATCGCTGGATCGCATCCATGGCACGATCGGCGAGTTGAAGAACGATTTCACCGGCCGCGCGATCAAGATCGCGACCACGCCGGCCATCGCCAGTTCCCCCATTCTCGAATATGCCAGCGAATTCATCGAGCAGTTCCAACTCGTGGAATTCATCTGGGTGCCGATCGCGCGGATCGATGAAAGCGTCGATCTGGTGATTTCCTGGCAGGACGTGCATGTTCCCGGCGAAAAGGAAGTGACGCAGATCCACACCACCTATTTTCCGGTCTGCAGTCCCAATCTGCTGCATCTCGGCCCGCCACTTTCGCGTGTCGAGCATCTGGCCAATCATGTGCTCATCCACGGCAATTACGACGGTGGCGACTGGAAGCACCTGCTGTCCAGTCTCGGCTATGGCGATGTGCGGGCGAAATCCAACATGTATCTCGGCGATACCTTCGTCGCCCATCAGGGCGCGCGAGCCGGCTGCGGCATCGCCATCGGCGATGAAATTCTGGTGGAGCGGGATCTCCGGGAAGGCCGCCTGATCCGGCCCTTGCCTATCTCAGCCCCGGCTCCCGCCCCTTTCTGCATCATCACGCCGCATCGCAGCCGCAATAATGCCCTGGTTCAGGCCTTCAAGCGGTGGTTCATGAGCAAGGTCTCGAAACTGCCCAGCAGTAGCTACTGACGCCGACGATCCAGGCTTATCCGAGTTTCGGTTGCCAGGCGGCGAGATCGCGTGCCGCATGGCAGATATCGGCGAGGCTGGCGATGCTCGCCGCATTGACCATCATGTCGCGGGCCAGGGTCAAGGCGCGAGCTTCGCAGCACGCCCGCTGATCCGGATCACCGATCCATTCCAGATCGATATTGTGCGCAAGGCCGAGAATGCGCCGGATCATCTTGGCTGCCGCGAAGCCGATGAGATCGGCAAGCAGTCGGTCGAGATAGGCGGCCTGTTCCAAAGCGAGCCGCGCCTTGCCGGTGGGGTCGTCGAAGAGTGCCGCCGGATAACCGTCGCCGGTTTTGGCATCAGTACCGGCGGATCGCCAGAGGGCGAGGAATTTGCGCCGATAGGCATGCCAGAAGGACTGAACCGTCTCCAGTATCCAGTCACGGTAGCCGTCCCGCTGGCCGGGCCGTGTTTCATGGCCGGCTTGGGCGAAGTAGTTGAGCAGGAGATTGGCGACCACCGCGCCGAGATCAAAACCGATAGGGCCGACAAAGGCGAATTCGGGATCGATGACGCGGGTTTCCGTCTCCGTCACCATGATGGAGCCGGTATGCAGATCGCCATGGATGAGCGCCTGGGTATCGTCGATGAAGCGCAGTTTCAACCGGGAGATGGCGATCTTGAGGTCGCCGTCGGCACGGATCGCGGCGGCATAGGGGTCAAGCTGCGGACTGGTCCAGCGATTCCGCTCGGCGATCATGTAGGGCTCGGTGAAGATCAGGTCTTCGGTGATCTTGCAAAGCGCGGCATTGCCGGTAAAAGCCGCGACGAGGTCTTTCTTCTCGGCGGCGGGGAGGTGAAGGCTGCTGGAGCGGTAATGCGTCTGCGCTGCGAAGGTCGAGATATGCTCGACGAAATTCGGATAAAACTGCCCCTCGATCATCCCGCGCCGCATGATGATATGCGGCTCCAGGAGTTCCATGGCGATCAGGGCCATGGCCTCGTCGTAATGATAGACTTCGGGAACGAGGCCAGGCGCCATCCGCCAGTGCTGGCGCAAGGCAAGCTGCTCGTAATGGGCCCGGTTGAGCGGCAGGGGCCAGCCCTCGCCGACGAGGCGGACATAGGGCAGGGCCTGCTTGACGGCAATCCCGCCGGCCGGGCCGCGTGCCTTGAAGACCAGATTGAGATTGCCATCCCCGACTTCCTCGATCGTCCAGCGATCCGGATCGCCGCCGAGGCGCTCCCTGATCGCCGGCAGGCCGGCCAGATAAAGCTTGAGTGAGGCGGGGTCCTGGGGACGGTATCTGGCTGGCGTCGCGGTCGGTGTCATGCTGCTCCTTCATCGGCCCGGCTTGGCGGTATCAGAGGATGTATCTTCCTGGAAGCGCAGTGGAGGAGCAAGGGGCGGCGCGAGCGATAAGGGTGGTCACCGCATATCGCGCCGCAGCAAGCTGTGGCGGCCGCATTGCCATCTCGACCATTGAAGCCGAGGCGCGGGATCGTTCCTCAGGAATGTGGACGATTCAGGGCCGGAGACGGTAATGCGCCTCGCGCGGCTGCATATTCGTGCCGTTGATCGGGATCTTGTCCTGGGGGCAGGCGGACATGACGACGACGCAGTCCATTTCCGCCCGCAGCAGGACGTGATCACCGGGCCGGCTGACCGGCGGCAGCCAGGAGACGACGCCGTCCTGATCGACCGGAATATTCATCCAGAGATTGAGCGGACAAGGCGTTTCCGCCGATTTGAGGCCGAGCGCGGTCAAGGCGGCATGCAGGTTGTCGGTACAATTTGCGTGGCCTTCCTCGCAGCCCAATTGGCGGTAGCGATAGACATCGCAAGCGGCGATCAGGGTATCGTGAATGCCGGGTGACGTATCCTCGACGAGCGTCAGGATGGGGCGTCGGTGATTGCTCATCAAGCCGTCGCCGACGCGGGGGAGGATGCGCCCCGTCGCCGCCCGGAAATGCTCCATCGACATGAATTCGCCGCCGTCATGGGCGTTGAACGCCCATGTATCGACCACCTGGGAGCCATGCGTGTTGATGATCTGCAGGTGCTGACCGGCCGCCAGGCGGACTGCCCGGCCCTGGCGTGCCGGCACTTCGATCAGATTGCCGGCGGTTGCTGCTGGATGGTCGACCTGCTTGCTCATCTTCCGTTCCCCACTCTCTATCCCTGACAGGCGCATATGGCGCCGCTGGGGCGCTACGCTAATGCAAAACGAGGCGATGGCCAAGCCGGACCACCAGATGGAGATGGCGGCTGAAGTCAGGGCGACAAGGCCATGCCGGCGCCGAGGATATGTCCATCCGCCGCCTGGACGAGAACGGCGACACCTTCGCCGGCTCCCGGAGGATCAATCGGGAAGGTCTGTTGTGTGCCAGACCATGCGCCGAGTGGTCGGAGGGCGATGACGCTATCGGCATCGTTCAGTTGCCTGCCTGAATTTTCACCGCCCGGGACATCGGTCGTCCGCTGACGAATGAACCGCAGCAATGTGATGGAAGTGCCGGCCTCGTCCGGTGTGACATCCGGTGGCGCGGCCGCTGCGAGGGCAACATGCCGTCGATCCGGAGCGAAAGAGATCTGTACTAGTGTTTCCGGCTTGGCGGTGTCGATCGCCGACATCACGGCAACACGGTCGGAACCGACTATCTGCTGCTGACCATCCACCACCATCTGCGGCGTGTAGATGGTGCCGAGGTTGAAAAGCCGGCTATAGGTCTGCTGACGCGTAGTGGATTCAGGTGTCGAATACGGATCCTTCCAACCGAGGCCGTTCCAGTAATCGACATGGAACCCCAGTGCCAGCACATCACCGCGCCGGGCCAGATCGCGCAGCAATGCATCTGCCGGTGGGCAGGAGGAACAACCCTGCGAGGTAAAGAGCTCAACAACAACCGGCCGAGGAGGCGTGCTGCCACCGGCATTCGATCCATCTGCATCCGATCGTGCAGGCATGACGGTCATCACCACGGTGCAGAATATGCAGGTCGATAGAAGATCTCGACATACCTTCCGCCGCACTGTCATGGCCTCTTCTCCATCCGTATATGGCGATTTGTTCGTCGGTCGGTGATTTCAGCGCCATACCTTCGGATATTCGTATGTGGACCGGAAAGGTTACGTCGTTCCAATGCTAAAAAGGGCCGTCGATGTCCGACTGCAGTAGCCTGGGCGACATCATCGCCTTCTGCCCGCCCCCGATCATCCCGGAAGCACAGATCGACGAGCTGCTCGACGGCTTCGGCAAGGCGTCCGATGATGGCCGCGATCTCGCTTTGCGGGAAGGTTGGCTGGCGCATGCCGCAGAATAGGCGACGGCGCGGCAATGTTGCTGTCCGATTGCCGCTCGGCCTGACCCTATGAGATACTGACGGTCGGTCCGACGGATTTGATCGGTGCTATCTCGTGGGGCCGGGAGGAAGGATGGAGCGGCCTGGAAGTTACCGGGAGTTCTGGCCGATTTATGTGAATGCCCATCGGTCGCGGATGAACCGAGCGCTGCATATGCTCGGCACGACATTGGCCATTCTCACCTTGCTGGCTGCCGCGATAACCGGCAATTGGATCTGGGCCGTGGCGGCGCCGTTCCTGGGCTATGGCTGTGCCTGGATCGGTCATTTCTTCTTCGAACACAACCGGCCTGCCACTTTCGGGGCGCCGTTCTACAGCCTGCGCGGCGACTTCCAGATGTACTGGCTGACCTTGCGCGGCCGGATGGAAGCCGAACTTCGGCGGATTACGCCAAATCGGAATATCCACTGATCTCTCGGCTTGCTGCGTCAATCAGCGAGCAGCCGGACTGACCCGGCCTTGGCTGCCAGCTTGATGGCCGGAACCTCGATCAGGCGATGGAAGATCGCGGCGGCGAGGGCGGAACAGACGACGATCAGGGTGCTGGTGAGGGCGACGGCCGGCATGAGGCCAAGATGCCGGTCCAGCATCGGATAGCAGGCCGCGCCGATCGACCAAAGCAGCGGGATATGCAGCAGGTAGAGCCCAAAGGAGATGCGCCCGAGGAAAAGCGAGACGGGCTGGGCCAGGAAACGCTGTGCCGAGGGTGCCAGCATGGTACCGGCAACGATCAGGGTGGAGCGTGCAGTCCACTGACTCATATGCCCCAGGGGATCGGCGAGATCGCCCAACCGGTTCATCAAGGATGGCGCATGAAGATAGAGGAGGGGGTAGATGCTGGCGCCCAGTACGATCATGCCAAGGCCCGCGATATCAAGCCAGATGCTATCCGTTGTGGTCTCGCTGGGATGGTGCAGGAGTTCCATTCTCTGCAATTCATGCATGGCGACGCCCAGGGCGAACAAGGCGCAAAAGTTCGGCAACCAGGCAGGTGTCGCAATCAGCGCCGCCGCCGAGAGGGCGCAGGCCGCCATGCGCACGAGGCCGTTACGCACGAAAAGGCAGAGGCAGAAGACCAGGATCGAGCCGATAAACTCAACCCGGATCGTCCACAGAACCGGATCGTGGAGCGGCGTCTGCGGACCGACGAAGGCGCCGATGACGGCTTCGCGGACGACCTCGATCAATTGCGGCTGATACTTAGGCGGGAACAGGCCGCTGATCCAGCCTGAGCCCGTCAGCGCACCGATCCGGGCCGTCTGGTCACCGACCAGCGCGAAGAGGGCGAAGATTGCCAAACCGGCGACGACAATCGGCAGGCCTAACCGCAGCCAGCGTTTGACAACGAGTCCGGTGAAACCGATCTGCGGGCGGGATCGCAAAGTACTTTCGGTGGCGGCGGCGAGAACGATGCCGGACAGGATGAAGAAGATGGCCACCGCGAGCGGGCCATCGGCGACGAAGGAGAAGGGGCCGAGGATCGGGGAAACCGCGTCCGTCGGTCCCTGCAATGCCGGAGCGAAAGACAGTTCCAGGTGATGGAACACAACGACGAGCGCCGCCCATCCGCGCAGCCCATCCAGATAGAGCATGCGGCGCATCGGCAACTCCCGGGAATGGGTCTCGACGGCGAGACCAGGAAGAAACGCCGATGCGCTAGGATGGTTTCCCGGCCGCACGATCTCGTGATGGCCGTGGCGCAGCCATGCGCGGCAGACATAGCCCGCTCGAGTCTAAGGCGCTTTGGAAGCAAGGTCGGTTTTCAGGTTGAAACAGCTCCGCTTCAACCTGAAAACATCACGTTCCGATGTCTTGATGCGACTTAGAAGATATCCAGCGAGATCGGCACGCGCAGCGTTATCGTCATGTCCGGCGCATCCGAGGTAATCCCGACTTCGCCATCGAGATTGATGCCGACGGATGGGGTAAGGCGGTATCCCAGTCCGAACAGCAGGGAGCCAAGCTGCAAGGTATTGGATTTTTCGGTGCCCTTCGTCGTGATGCCGTTCTGGGTTGTCGATACATGCTCGGTAGTTGCGAAGTAGTAGCTGTATTTATACCCCAGGCTGAAAGAGAGGTCGTCATTGACGGCGAAGCCCATGCCAAGGGCGATGCCGACTGAGTCGCCAGGATCCACCTGGCCGATCTTTGTGGAGCCGATCTTCGTGTTGACATCGCTGCCGATATTCCACTGATAGGTGAGCGTAGCGAAGAGCACGGCGGGGTCTGTTGGATAGAGCACGGTCAGGCTAGGTTCGACCGCATAGAAGCCCGACCCTGTTGCGGATTCCTGATCGATACCCTGACTGTCGCGCTTGATATCGAAGGGGCCTTTGCCTGTCGTGGTCTTGAAGCGCAAGTTGCCGATCAGATAGGGCGGGCTGTCGGTGATCTGATAATGGGCGGCGAATTCAATATCGCCGAGGCTGTCACCAGACGTGTCCTGATGTCGTTGAAGATCCGGTTGACCGGCCTGGGGAATCAGGAAGGTCAATCGATCGCTGCGATAGACCCAGGGTACTTTCGCTTCCAGCTCAAGATTACTGGTGACGCCATACCGGAAGGTCAAGGCAGGCGATACCAGGTCGCGATCGGCATTGGATGCTTCGATGACGCCGATCAATACCGTGTCCTGCAGCGACACACCCCGGAAGGTCAGCACATTGTTGCTGGTATGGACATATTGAACAGAGGGTTCGACGACGAGATGCCCCTTCGGCGTGAGGACCCCGCCCTGGTCGCTGATCACGGCTACCTGGGGTCTCTCCTGTTGCGGCGCCTGACCGACCGGCTGGGTCGGCGTGCCGCTGCCGGGCGCGGCACCGGCGGCTCCTGGAGAGCCCGCCGGCACGGCAGGGCCGGCACCGCGAATCTCCTGCAAGCTCATCGGGCTGAGCGTGCTGAGCTTCTGCTGTTGATCGTCGATGATGCGCTGCTGGCCGTCAATGACCTTCTGCTGCGTCTGCACGGCTTTCTCAAGCGCCTCCAGGCGCTTTTCAATGTCCGTCGCAGTTCCGTCGGCCAGACAAGTACTGGCCAGGATCGTCTGAGATATGCAAGCAACGCCGAGCAAGCTCAATTGCTGTCGCATGGTTTCCCCCAAGACCGGTTGGATCCGGGTCTCTAAAGTTGCGCGTCTTCTGGCCGTCTTTCGGGCCTTCACTCCTCACCAGAACTGTCGCCTCTTACCCAGCTTTCTTATCTCAAGAGGCTTCTTGTAAATGCAGGCGTTCTTCACGCCGTGGCCGCACCTATCCGGTTTAGTGATTCAGCATCGGATTCGCGGTGCCGGCGATAAGCGCCCGCATGGTCGAAAGATCGCTCATCAGGGTGCCGTTCAGTTGCGTGAAGTTGTTGATCGTCAGATTGGCATTGACCGTCTGGGTGATCTGCCGGCCGAAAGCGTTGTTCGCCAGCAACGCCTGCATCTGCCCGGCCGTGATCGTGTTCAAGGTCACGGATGTACCGTTCTGATTGGTGAAAACGATGCCAGTGGAGTTGCCGTTGCTCGTGACAGTGATACCCGTCCCATTCAGCAGGCCACCTGGGCTTCCGTTAAAAACTGTCACGCCGGTCGTGCCGTTAGGAATCGTTGTCGTATGGCTGAGGCTGCCGTCACTGTTCATGGTGTAAACCGTCGTAGCGAGAACGGTATTGCCGGACCTGACCGTCACGATCGCGCCGAAGTCGAAGTCCACGCCGTCGACCATGACGCCGCCGCGCAGTTTGCTCAGTTCGGCATTGCTCAGCCGAGGGAGATCAGCGCCATAAACACCGTCATTGACGGGCGAAGCAGCGACGGCAGGAGAGCTCAAAGCGGATGCCGTCACAAGGAAAGCAGCGGCACCTGCACAGGACAGGACTGCATGTCCGATTATACCTTTAGAACCTGACCTTCTCTGCTTCGCGTTGACGGACGACATTGTCAGTCTCCATTTAGAAGATGCCCACGCTTCCCCCGCCTGGAATGGCGAGGTTGTAAACACGCAGGCTGTCATTGCTGAATGCTGCGCTCATCGGCGACTTCGGCCGCCCCTTCCATTCGTCTTCGTTGTTGAAATGCCGTTTGCCGACATCGTCAGCGTTGTGAATGGCGAAAACGATCCCATCCTTCCAATAGGACATGAAATCGCTCTCGCTCATGATTTTCAGACCGCGTGCGGGATCGCCAATCAGAACATGGCCGTCGCGTATGCCTTTAATGACGACGAAGTGTTTATAGCTCTGCCATTCGATCAAGACGATGACCGGTATGCCGATGCGAGCAACCTTATCCAAGGGCACCCGGAACCCATCCGCGCGATAGCCGATCGATTCCAGATACTGTTTCATTTCGAAGAGCGAAAAACCCTGTCGGTTGATTTTCGCTTTGTCACCCATTTCGTACATCGCCTTGAAGACGTCCTGCTCCGTCGTCGGGCGCTCGAAGTGATACGTGAGGAGCGTTGCCACCGCCGCCGAGCCGCAGGAGAAGTCGAATTCCTGGCGCACCACCGTGCGGAACGGAATGTCGCGATAGCTGACGGTTTTGACGCGCACGCTCCCGTCAACGCCGTTGCTCAGGGAGACATTCGGTTTCCGTGCCTGAGTGTCCACCTCCTGCGCCATGGACGTCGCGCAAAGCCCTGCCGAAACCGCGATTGCGGTAGCCAGGGTAAAAGAAAAGATCACGGTCGACTTCACGGCCTTCCCAGGCAACGGCTCCCCGTTGCGGGAACGCTTCAAAGCCGATCCCGTCGCTTGCGCGCGAAACATCCACATGATCGTTACCGCTGTCTCCGTGGCTCGGAATCCCAGCCGGCTTGGCTATCGGTCAATGCAAGGTCACATTGAGACTCATGATGCCCTGAACATTGGCCTGATTGCCGGTATTCATCACGACATTGCTCATGCCGGTCATGCCACCCAGCGCGTTACTGCCAACATTGATCTGCCCAGCAGTCGCTGCCCCGCCAATCGTGTTGTTCTGATTGGTGGCGCTTGTCGATTGTTGGGATTGGCTGCTCACTTGGGTGTTGAAGGAATCTGAGTTGCTGTCGCCGCCGCGGATCGTGGTGAGATCGGTTGTTGCAACAGACCCGCCGAAAGTCTCGCCGGCTTGAGCACAACCAATGCCGCCGATCATGACGGACAAGCTTACGGTAGCCAGCACGGTACCCTTCCGACTAGCGTTCGCCACCTTACTGAAGAGTGTCATGGCGCGCCTCGCAAAAAGTGGAAGCGGCCGGCGATACAGCACCCCTCCGCCTCACGTCACATCCTGGCCCTTGGGGGTATGCCATGAATGGATGCCATAAAGCGGACTAACGGATGCTATAGCTGGGTGGATCTTGCGATCCACCCAGCAACCATCGCCAGGCGGTCGAAACCTTCGACAGCTCGCCGGCACTTCCAAGGATTATTAGGTTCTTGGTTGTTATGCTTGGCGCATCAATGCGCGATATTCACAGTACCAATGGCCGCAAGCGAGGTGGCTTGCTGCGCAACGCTCGCCGTGCCGGAATTGGCGGCCGTATTGGTGATACCGGAGTTGTTGGTCACGGTATTAATGGTCGCATTGCCCGACAGGATCGGAATGCTCACGCCAGCCAGATCGACTCCAATCGCATTCGCGGTCAGGGTCTGGTTGGAAACCGCATTCTCTTGGCTGTTGAAGGATTCACTGGTCGCATTACCAATAACAGAAGCTGCGGAGCTAACCACGGTGGTGGTGTTGCCGGTCGAGAATACGTTCTGCGGGTTCGCCCAAGCGCCCGTAGCACCCAACGCGCTCAATGCCAGGACCGACGCCCCGATCAAGAGTTTCTTCGTCATGATTGTTCTCCTCCTGGTTTGTAGTGCCGACACAAGGCCGGTCGGCAATGTGGCCTCCTGCCGCCGCTGGCGGCACCGAATCTCAGCTCGACCACGCGATCATGGAACCATCAATCCAAGAGAGGCGTCATCACTCAAACCTGTGAGGAGATGAAAATTTCTTCTGGCTGGGTAAAGAAAACACAATATTACGAATCGGTGCTGCTTTCGTCTGATGAACCGTGCGTAACCGACATGAATAATGAATCGTCATTCGTGTGGAAGGTCGCTTCTCCGTGTCACGGAAGATGCGATATTATATTGTGTGGTCAAGCGGGAGCATTTGATGATGCAAGGCTCTCAGTGCGCTGATCGGGGCCCGGCATTTTTTCTTGAGCATCAATGGTCGGGAATATTCGACGAGGTCTCGTAGACCGGATTGGGGCAATCATCCTGGCTGCGAGGCCTGACGACATAAAAATGAAAGTCGGTTTGATGGCAGCGGGAGGCGAAAATGAAGTGCTTTAATTATCTCGGCGGCACCGTCGCCCTCATGATCTTGTGTTGGGCTGCGTCGGCGTCGGCGGACGATGCCTTCGCGGCCTATCAGAAAGGGAACTATCCGGCTGCCTATCAAGGGTTTCAGCAGCTCGCGGCGCAAGGCAATCTGAATGCGATGAATGATCTGGGCATGATGTATATGAGCGGCCAGGGCGTGAAGCAGGATTATGCGACGGCAAGTAGCTGGTTCAAGAAGGCGGCGGATAAAGGCCATCTGGAAGCAGTTACCAATCTCGGCACCCTCTATGAGCTGGGGCATGGCGTACCGCAGGACTATGATAAGGCGGCGCGCATGTATCGGGTGGCAGCCGACCATGGCATCGCAGTGGCACAGTATGATCTGGCGGCCTTGTATGAGGCCGGAAATGGCGTGCCGAAAGACCTGATGCAAGCTTACATCTGGTATGGGTTGGCGGCGAAAAATGGAAACCAGGCCGCGGCGGCCGAGAATGCCAAACTGGTTGGCAGCTTCGATCCTCAATTGAAGGGGTCGGCGGACGCCTTTATCAAGAGCTGGAAGCCTTTAACGAACTGATGGCGCGGAGGCCGCCTCCATCTGATCGAGTGGCCTGATGGAGGCTCCGCGACGGCCGTCGTGGAGCCTCTCAAGGCATCCGGATCGCGACCAGGGCCCGCAGTAGCAGGTGAATGAGATCTGCCTGGCGCTCGACGCCGGTCTTCTCGAAAATATGCCGAAGGTGGGTACGGACCGTGTTGAGGCTGATATCCAGCTCTTCGGCCACGCCATCGAGATGCATGCCATTGGCGATCAACGAGGCGACCTTGGCCTCCGAGACGGTGAGGCGGAAGAGTCGGCAGAGCGCCTGAGTATCGATATGGATCTTCTGGTCCGGATTGAGAATGAAGAAGACGGTATGCAGGCTGCTCTGGCCGTCGGCCAGGATGTCCCAAGTTACCAGGAAATAATGCTGATCACTCTGGGCCGGCGGCAAGGTCAGCACCTGCGGTACTTCCCGGTACCGGGCGAGATCGTAATTGGCTTTGGAACGGGACAGGATATGTGTCTGCATGTGCCGCAGCAGATATCTGGCGTCATTGATCGAGCGGCGGGCGCTCTCGTTCATGGACAGGCAGGACGCCTGGTCGTCGAAGAAAATGATGCCGACGGGCAGCCGGTCCAGAACCGTGACGGCGGTATTGACCCCCGCCGATAACCTTTCGATCAGCAGATGGAGATGCAGGCTGCGGGCGACATGCGGCAGGAACTGCTGCAGTTCCAGTTCATCGAGAACGGAGAAGGCTGGTTCGCCGCGCCGGGCAATGACGAGATAAGAAAGCAGGCCGTCCTGTTGGCTGCAGCGGCCAATCAAGGCCTGGGTGAATCCGAAAGCCTGGAACAGGCTGGATTGCTGCGGACAGGATGGCTGCAGGGTGAGGATCGTGATACCCGGAGCATCGAGGGTGGAAAGTTGCTGCAGAAGACCGACCGGCAGGAAAGAGCGTCCGATCTCATTTGGATTCGCCGGCGTCGAGGCAGGGCCATCGGCATCAGGTGGGACATCCAGTGCGCCCGCGCCATCCTGGAGATGGAAGGCATGCAATCTGTCGCTTTCATCGCCGGAGGTATAAGTGCCGATAGCGGCGGCGCAGCCACGCAGCAACGGCGTGACATGGCGCAGGAAACGCTGCCAGTTCTGCGGTGCGCCGGTCACATCATAGAGATTGCTGAGGGGGTCGGTACCTGTGTCGCCGGTGGCTGCTGCATAAGGGGGCCGCAAGCCTTGAAGCTTGAGCACCTCCATTAGGTCACCCTTGGAAAGCATGCTGCGCATCTCTCACCCCCAACCTGGACGACGCGGATCATCCATGTTCCCGCCACTGTATCTTATTGAGGCATTCGCCGCCCGAAGAGGGCCTCTCTGGTCAGCCCCAAGGTGAGCACTTTTCGACCTATGGTATAAGCTAAGTTATATCGTTTGCGCGATCCGTTGGAAATAGGAAGCCATCCCGTCGATGCGCGATGACGTCAAAAGTTCAATAATGAGGCGCCGAATCAGAGATGGACGCAGGTTGGAAAGGATGGCCGTCTTCGATCTTGCCATCGATGGTCAAGTGAAACGAATCACAGGCCAACTCTTAAATATTCGTGCGGAAGCTGCATACAGATGTAACAGGTCAGCTCGATGACAGCGTGGCGACTGAGCCCTTTTGAACCTGCCCGTTGTGGTGTGGTCACGATCTCTTCCCACTATATCTCGTGAAACTGCTGCACGTGATTTTTGAATTTCTCACATATAGGTATAGGATCGCATGATCTGGTCAGTATGGACGGTTGATGCGATAGCGATTTGCGGTTGATACGAGAGATATCCGGGCGAGCGAGGGCTGCAGCACGGATCCATGGGTGACGGTAACCTTCGTTGATTACAACTCACACCTCCTTATGAGTCTGGGAGTCGTGCTGACGTAAAATATTTTTTTAATGCGCGGGCAGCGGACTACGGAAATATGGTCGACGTCCTATGAGAAATCCGAAATGGCCCGCGATTCATCCGGCAGGATTGCAAGCTGGCGCTCTCTTGGGTCATTCTCCGTCCATCGCCAATCCTGAGCGTAGGATGGTATCGAATGGATGTCGATTCCGAGAAGGTCGATGACGCGGTTCTGGGCCTGCTGTGGCTGACGCTGCATGACAGCGATCGCGCCTGGAAGGGGTTTGACTGGGCGACGCTGGACCGCCTGCATCAGAAAGGCTTGATCGATAGCCCGGCAAATAAATTGAAATCCGTCACGCTAAGCGACGAAGGCTTGCGGCGATCGGAGGAACTCTGCCGCAAGCTGTTCGCGAAGTCCGGCCAGTAAGTGGGTAGTAGAAACGGCGCCTGCCGCTCTTGTGGAGACAACAGGCGCCGTGCCAAGAGCCGGGCAAGTCTTCCGGCGATTTACTGGCCGGTCTTCACCCGGGTCCATTCGCGGGTCAGGACGCGGATCGCTTCCTGGTCGCGCGGGATGGTGGGATAGAGCCGCTTCATAATCTCACCCGAGGGATACAAAGCGGGATTGGCCAGGATCTCCGGATTGACCAACTGATTGGCGGCGAGATTGGCATTGGCGTAGCCGATCTCATTGGTGACCTTGGCGATCACATCCGGGCGCAGCATGTAATTGAGGAATTGCATGGCGGCGTCGGGATGCGGCGCATCCTTGGGAATGGCCATGCCGTCGAAGCCGATATTACCGCCTTCCTTGGCGACGACATAAACCAGATCGACATCGCTCTTGGTTTCCTTGATGCGGTTCTGCGCCATGACGATGTCGCCGGACCAGGCGAAGGAGATGCAGATGTCGCCGGCGGCGAGATTATTGATCATGCTGCCGGTTTCGATGCGCTGGACATAAGGCCGCAATTGCACCAGCAGATCCGCCGCTGCCTTGAGATCGGCGGGATCGCCGCTGCTGCCCGGCTTGCCGAGATAGGTCAGGGCATGCCGCATCATGTCATTGGGTGAATCGAGCCACTGGATACCGCAATCCTGCAGCTTGGCGGCATTCTCCGGCTTCAGCAGGACGGCGAGACTGTCGAGCTCGACGCCGGGCAAACGCTTCTTCACCTTATTGGCGTCATAAGCAAAGCCGCTGGTCCACCACATATACGGGACCACATAGTCGTTCTTCGGATCGACCTGGGCCAGGGTCTTGAGGATGGTGGGGTCGAGATTGTTCCAGTTGGTCAGCGTCGCCTTGTCCAGCGGCTTGTAGAGCCCGGCCTTGAGATGATGCTGGATCAGCTCGTTGCCGGGAAAGATGATGTCATAGCCGCTCTTGCCCGTCAGCATCTTGGCGTCGAGAGCCTCGTAGCTGTCAAAGGTGTCGTAGCGGACCTTGATGCCGGTTTCCTTTTCGAAATCGGCAACGGTCGAGCTTCCGATATAATCGGACCAGTTATAGATATTGAGTTCCTTATCGGCAGCGGCAGCCTCTCCGTTCCCAGCGAGTCCATACAGAGCCAAGCCGGCAATGGCGGCGCAAGCCGCCAGACGCAGTGTTCTGACAAACATTCCTCACCCTCCCAAAGTGATGCCCCGAAATGATGGCTGTGGCCTTTGCGGCCGCATGCCCGTTATCCCAACATCAGTTGGTTCCAACGCTCCTCATACTCACGCGAATACTTGTCGGCCTCCTGCTCGTTCAGGATCAGCATGTCCTTGATATTGTCGGGGGCCATGACGAGAATTTTCTGACTTGCGGCATCGGCCTTGGCGGCGGCGCTGCCGAGGACCGGGCCATAGGTCTTGAGGTCGAGCAGCTTGCCCTGGGGATCTTCGCCCAGGGCGTAGTTGATCACCTCATGGGCGAGGTCGAGATAGGGTGTTCCCTTCGGCACCACCCACCAATTGGCCCAGGCGATCCCGTCCTTATAGGTATAGGCGATCGGCGCGCCTTCCGCGGCGGCGGCGAGGACGCGTCCGCTCCAGGCGGAAGACAAGGCCAGCTCGCCGGAGGAGAGCAGTTGCGGCGGCTGGGCGCCGCTGCCCCACCAGACGGTGACATTGGGCTTCAGCTCCTTCACCTTGCCGAGCGCCATCTCGGCCTTCTCCGGTGTGACCGGGAAGACCTCGTCCCGCTTGACCCCGGCCGCGAGCAAAGCGGCCTCGTAATTGTAGTAGAAATACTTGTAGAGGCCGCGCGGACCGGGGAAGCGCTTCACATCCCAGAAATCAGCCCAGGATTGCGGCCCTGCATCGGCGGGGAAGGCTTTGGTCGACCAGGCGAAGATGGTGGCGCCGGTCGAGGTCGCGACGCCGTAGGGCGAGACCCATTGGGACTGCAGCGCTTTCGCATTGGGAATCTTGTTAAGGTCGAGCTGTTCCAGGAAGCTGTCCTGGGCACCCTGCCAGACGGTGCGGCCGCCGACATCGACGAGATCCCATTCCACTGCCTTGGCCTGGACCATCGCCTTGATCTTGGCCGTTTCCGTCGGCGAGGTGTTGACGATGGTGATGCCCTTCGCGGCAGCGAAGGGATCCATGAAGGCGGATTTCTCCGCGGCGGACAAGGCGCCGCCCCAGGACGTGAACGTAAACGGGCGGCTATCGGCCCGGGCCAGTTTCGGGGCGACGCCGAGGCCGAGCGTGAGCCCGCCACTGAGGGCGGTGCCCCCTAGGGCGGAGCCTAGCCCCGCCAGCAGAAATTCGCGTCTCTTCATTGCCAGTCCTCCCTTTAGACGGTTGATGTTTCCGGTCATGTTTCTGGCAGCACGCGCAGATGTTCCTGCTGCCAATTCACCCGCAGCCGCATGCCCCGGCTGATCTGCCGGTCGGTCAGGCGCCGCAGCCAGAGCGAGGCACCGCTTTCCAATTGCAGGCGCAAGGCGGTGAGCTCGCCGAGATAGACGACTTCCTGGACGGTGGCCGCGAGCGGTCCGTTCTCATCCAGGGTCAGATGTTCAGGGCGCAGCAGCAGCCGGACCGGATGATCGGCCGAAGCCGCGGCGACCATGGGCGCCTGCAAGGACTGCCGGAAATCCGGCACGTCGACTTCCGCCTGACCCGCCGCGCGCGAAACCAGGCGCGCCGGCAGCAGATTGGATTCACCGATGAAGCTGGCGACGAAGCTGTTGGCCGGGTTGGCATAAAGATCCGCCACCGGCCCAATCTGTTCGATCCGTCCGTGCCGCATTACCGCGACCCGGTCGGAGAGGATCAGGGCCTCTTCCTGGTCATGGGTGACATAGAGCGTCGTCCGGCGGTGCTCCTCGTGCAGCCGGCGCAGCTCCAATTGCACATTACGGCGCAATTGCCGGTCGAGCGCGCCCAGGGGTTCGTCCATCAGCAGGACATCCGGCTCGATCACCAAGGCGCGGGCCAGGGCGACGCGCTGCTGCTGCCCCCCGGAGAGCTGCTGGATCGCGCGCCCGCCATATCCCGCCAGCTCGACCAAAGCGAGGGCCGCCTCGACGCGGCGATTGATTTCCTCGGCGGGGTGCCGCCGCACCGTCAGGCCGTAGCCGACATTCTGCGCCACCGTCATATGGGGGAAGAGCGCGTAATTCTGAAACACCATGCCGATATTGCGCTGCCGGGCCGGCAGATCGGTGACGTCGCGGGCGCCGATGAAGAGCCGTCCGCCGCTCGGTGCCGTATGGCCGGCCAGCAGATTGAGCAGTGTGGTCTTGCCGGAACCCGACGGGCCGAGCAGGGTCAGGAATTCGCCGGCTTCGACCGAGAGGTCGGTGGGATGCAGCGCCACCGTCTCGCCATATTTTTTCGTCGCCGCCTCGAACCGCAGGGACTGCCCCAGACCGCTTGTCGCGTGGCCACTCATACCGTTACTCCGTTACGCGCCGTCAGGCGCTCGCGCCTTGCGCTGACCAGCCGGGCCAGGATGAACAGCAGGCCGGCTAGCAGAATCATGAAGGTCGCCGCCACCGCGACGACGGGGGTGAATTCCAGCCGGATCGATTCCCAGATCTTCACCGGCAGGGTCTTCGCGCCATAGCCCGCCATGAAGACGGCGACGACCACTTCGTCGAAGGAGGTGATGAAGGCGAAGACGCCGCCACCGACCAGGCCGGGCACGATGTTCGGCAGGGTGATGGTACGGAAGACCGTCCAGGGACCGGCGCCGAGACCGGAGGCCGCCTGCAGCCATCGCTGATCGATCGCCCGCAACGAGATGCCGATATTGATGATGACGAAGGGCAAGGCGAGAGCGGCATGGCTGAGCGCCATGCCGAGACGCGTGCCGTTCAAGCCGACCTCCAGGGCCGTGCGGTAGATGGCGATGGCGCTGACGATGACCGGCACGATCATCGGCGCCAGGAAAAGTCCGATGAGAGCCGAGCGGAAGGCCGGTGTCACGCGCTGCAGCCCGAGCGCCGCCGGCGTGCCTAGGGCCAGGGCGAAGGCCGTCGCGAGGATCGCAACTTCCAAACTGGCCCAGAGCGAGGTGCGCCATTCGGGATCGGCGAAGAAGGCGCTGTACCAGCGCCATGACCAGGCGTCCGGCGGCAGGGAGATGTAGCTCGCCTGATTGAACGAGGTCGGAATGACGGCGAGGATCGGCAGCACCAGGAAGGCTGCCACCAGATTGGCGGCGATAGAGGCGCTCCAGCGCAGGCCGGTCGGCAGCTCGTTCATGACGAAAACCCGGTTATTTGACGTCCCGTCATTTGGCGAACATGCCTTTCTCCAGCGGCAGCAGCTGCAAGGTCAGCGCCAGCAGCAGCAGAACCACCACCAGCAGGACCAGCGATCCCGCCGCCGCCAGCGACCAGGCCAGCCGGTCGGTGACGAAGCTGGAGATCAGCATCGACAGGGTCATGGCATTGGCACCGCCCAGCAGGGCCGGGGTGATGAAGAAGCCCAGCGACAACAGGAAGACGAAGGTGCCGCCGCCGAACAGACCCGGCAGGCAGAGCGGCAGGTAGATGCGGCGGAAGGTATCGATGAGGCCGGCGCCGAGCCCGTCGCTCGCCATCAGCAGGCGGCGGTCGATGCGGTTCATGGCCGAATAAAGCGGCAGGATCGCATAGGGCAATAGCACATGGACCATGCCGATGATGACGCCGGTTTCGTTGAAGAGCAGCGCCAGGGGATGATCGGTGACGCCAAGCCCCATCAGCAGCCGGTTGATCGGTCCGTTGCGCTCCAAGAGCAGCATCCAGGAAAAGGTGCGGACCAGGACGGAGATCCAGAAGGGGAACAGCACACCGTACAGCAGCAGCAGGAACTTCAGACCCTTGACGCGGGTCAACACATAGGCGATCGGCCAGGCCAGGGCCAAGGTCAGAAGCGTGACCAGCAGGGAGACAAGCAGGGTATTGCCGAAGACCCGCAGATAGACGTCGCTGGCGAGCAGGACTTCGAAATTGCCAAAAACGCCGGTGTCGCTGGTGAAGGCCAGCGACAGCAGGCGGCAGAGGGGGAGGATGAACCACAGCAGCAGGAAGAGCGTTGCCGGCAGCAGGAGGAGCGCCGCATCGAGACGGTCACGCCGCATCGGAGGCGCCGCCTACGCTGAAAAGGATAGTCATTGGACGCAACGCATGCATGGTCGTTTCTTTCCTTCAGAAGCGCCGGCCGTCTTGTGCGGCCTTGCGGCGTCGTTCCGCCTTAAACCCAGCCGGTATAGGTGTCGAAGCCGCGCTTGCGGATCTGGCCGGCGATGACCAGGCGTTGAATTTCGGAAGTGCCTTCCCAGATGCGGTCGACGCGGATATCGCGATAGAGCCGTTCCACGGGATTTTCCCGCATATAGCCGCGCCCGCCCAGGATCTGCAGCGCTTTGTCGATCACCCGTCCCGCCATTTCCGAGCAATGCAGCTTCAATGCGCTGGCACGGGCATGGATCAGCTTGCGGTCCAGCTTGCGATCGATCTCCCAAGCCACGCGATAGAGCATGGTCTTGGCGGCAAAGATATCCACCGCCATATCGGCCAGCATGAACTCAATCGCCTGGAAATCGCGGATCGGCTTGCCGAACTGGACGCGCTGGCTGGCATAGTCGTTGGCGATCTCGGCGGCCCGGATGGCGGCGCCCACGGCATGCGAGGCGATCTGCAGGCGCGCCTCGACGAACCAGTCCTTGGTCAGTTCGAAGCCCTGGCCAACCTCGCCCAGCATCCTGTCGGGGGCGACCCGCACGCCTTCGAAGCGCAATTCGGCGTGATCGAAGGCGAAGTTATGCATGAATTTCGGCGAGCGCAGATGGATCATGCCATCGACCGTTCCGGTCGGCGACTTGTCGACCAGGAACAGGGTCGGCTTATCCGGATCGCCATCCACATGAGCATGGACGATGATGAAGTCGGAAGCGTTGTAGGAGGTGACGAACCATTTCTCGCCGGTAAGATGCCATTCGCCGCCTTTCAGCACGGCGGTCATCTCCACTTGACGCGGATCGGACCCGGCATTCGGCTCGGTGATGGCGAAGCAGCCGCGTCGCTCGCCATGGCAGGAAGGCCGCAGATAGGCGCTCTTCTGCGCGGCGGTGCCGAATTTCAGACTGACCGGCGGTCGCCAGACGCAGCTCCAGAGGCCGTTGGTGACCCGGCCGAGCTGCTCCTCGATGACGGTCTGCTCCAGCATGGTCAAACCGAGACCGCCATTTTCCTTGCTGTGATTGATGCCGGCCAATCCCCAGTCGCGTACCGCCTGGCGGACGGCGGCCCGCCGTTCCATCGGCAGCTCGCCATGCTCATCGGCGGCGATTTCCAGCGGGATCAGAACCTGATCGCAGAAGGCGCGGCCCTTGGCGGCAAGTTCCTTTTCGCGGGGCGATAGTTCGAGATCCATCGATAACCTCTTTCCACATCTGGGGCGGGATGCGGTCGAGGCAGGCGGCTACGGGTTGGGCTGGCGCCGATGGCGCGCTGGCCAGTTGCTGAGAACCCGCGCAGGCTATGGATGCGACAGACCTCCCCACCGCCTGTCCATCCGATCCGGCCAGGCTTATTTTCAAAAAAGGTTAATCCCGGGGAGCATCGCTGACACGCCTCTTAATTGTCAGCGGGGCATGATTTCAAGGAATGTTCAGCCTGTGACGTACGCGCGGCGATTTGCTGAATTTAGAGGGCTTAGCTGAAAGACGCTCGACCGGCCCGCTGCAATGCAATATGCTTTTATTCAGCGGCGCCCAAGAGCCCAAGACATGCTGCAGGAAGACGGCGCACTCAAGATCAGGAACCGAAGTTCAGTTTGCCTTTCGACGACAGATGACAGACCTCAAAGCAGGGAGAGGTGTGCCGTATGCAGGGGCAGCCGATTCTGGCGACGCGTGATCTGACTATTGCTTTCGGAAGTTTCCGCGCCGTCGATGGCGTCAATCTGCAGGTCAGGCAAGGCACGATCCATGCCCTGATCGGGCCCAACGGGGCCGGCAAGACCACTTGCTTCAATCTCCTGACGAAATTTCTCGCCCCGACCGGTGGCTCCATTCTCTACAAAGGCCGTGACATTACGGCATTGCCCCCGGCCGACGTCGCACGTCTCGGCTTGGTGCGTTCCTTCCAGATTTCCGCCGTCTTTCCTCATCTGACCGTGCTCGAGAATGTCCGCATCGCGTTACAGCGCCAGCGCGGCAGCTCCTTCGATTTCTGGCGCTCGTCCCGTGTCCTGGACGCTTTCAACGATCGCGCGCGGGCCCTGATCGAGGATGTCGGCCTGGCGGATTTCATCGCCATCCCGGCCGTGCAGCTCTCTTATGGCCGCAAGCGGGCCCTGGAGATCGCCACCACCCTGGCGCTCGATCCGGAAATGCTGCTGCTGGATGAGCCCCTGGCGGGGATGGGACAGGAGGATATCGACCGGATCGCTGCCCTGATCCGCCGGGTTGCCGCCGACCGGACCATCCTGATGGTCGAGCATAATCTCTCGGTGGTTGCCGCTTTGTCGGATCACATCACGGTCCTGGCGCGCGGCCGCATTCTGGCCGAGGGCGATTATGCCGCGGTTTCCGGTAATCCCCAGGTTGTCGAAGCCTATCTGGGGACAGGCCATGGCTGAACGCGCGGCGGCCGTATCCGGCGGGTCATCGGGCGACGTCGCGGCGGAGGCGCTTCTGAGCGTTGCCGGATTGCAGGCCTGGTACGGCGAATCCCATGTCCTTCATGGCATGAATTTCGAGGTGCGATCCGGCGAGGTCGTGACCCTGCTCGGCCGCAACGGCGCCGGCAAGACGACGACCCTGCGGGCGATCATCGGCATCCTGCGCAAGCGCCGCGGCTCGGTCCGCTTCGCCGGCCGTGAAACGATCGATCTGCCGTCCCATGTCGTGGCGCGGCTGGGAATCGGCTATTGCCCGGAGGAGCGGGGCATCTTCGCCAGCCTGAGCGTGCGGGAGAATCTCTCGCTGCCGCCGATGGTGAGGAGTGGCGGCCTGGCGGTCGAAGAAATCGTGGCGCTCTTCCCCAATCTGCGCGAGCGGCTGGACAGCCAGGGAACCAAGCTCTCCGGCGGCGAACAGCAGATGCTGGCGATCGGCCGCATCCTGCGCACCGGCGCCCGTCTGCTGCTGCTCGACGAGCCGACCGAAGGTCTCGCACCGGTGATCGTCGAACAGATCGGCGCGACCATCCGGCGGCTGAAGGAGCGCGGCTTCACTATCATTCTGGTCGAGCAGAACTTCCGCTTCGCGGCGGGACTGGCGGATCGGCATTACGTGGTCGAGCAGGGCCGGGTGATCGACATGATCGCCGCCTCCGATCTCGACCGGCATAGCGACAAGCTGCACGCTTATCTCGGCGTCTAAACCGGTGACGGGAACAATATTGATGACAGTCATGATGACAGGGAGGGATGGATGAAAAGCAGGGTAATCGTCTGGACCGCTATCATCGCCGGCCTTTTCGCCGGTCAGGCTCAGATCAGCATGGCTCGAGCCGAGATGGACGTGAAAATCGGTGTGCTCAACGACCGCTCGGGGGTCTATGCCGATCTCTCGGGCGAGGGCTCCGTGATCGCCGCACGCATGGCCGTCGAGGATTTCAAGGCAGCGGATAAGGGGATCAAGGTCGAGATCCTGTCGGCCGACCACCAGAACAAGCCCGATATCGGCTCGAACATTGCCCGCCAATGGTATGACCAGGATGGAGTGGATGCGATCTTCGATGTGCCGACCTCCTCGGTCGCGCTGGCGGTTTCCCAGGTGACGCGGGAAAAGAACAAGATCTTCATCGATTCCGGCGCCGGCGCGGCGGACCTTACGGGCAAGCAATGCTCGCCCAACACGATCCATTGGACCTATGACACCTGGGCGCTGGCCCATGGTACGGGCAGCGCCATGGTCAAGCGGGGCGGAAACACTTGGTTCTTCATCACTGCCGATTACGCCTTCGGCCAGGCCCTGGAGCGCGACACGGCGGCGGTGGTGCAACAGGCCGGCGGCAAGGTACTGGGTTCCGTCAAACATCCTTTTCCCGGTAGCGATTTCTCTTCCTTCCTGCTGCAAGCTCAGGCGTCCGGCGCCAAGGTGATCGGCCTCGCCAATGCCGGCGGCGATACCATCAACACCATCAAGCAGGCATCCGAATTCGGCATCACCCAGGGCGGTCAGAAACTCGCCGCCCTGCTGATCTTCATCACCGACATTCATGCGCTCGGGTTGCAGGTGGCGCAGGGGCTTGTCTTGACCGAGGCCTTCTATTGGGATCTCAATGACGGCACGCGGGCTTGGTCGAAGCGTTTCGCGGAGAAGAGCGGCGGCAAGATGCCGACCATGGTCCAGGCCGGCGTCTATGCCAGCGTGCTGCATTACCTGAAGGCGATCGATGCCGCGAAGAGCAAGGATGCGGCGACGGTCATGGCGAAGATGAAGGAGATGTCGACCGACGATCCGCTCTTCGGCAAGGGCCAGGTGCGCGCGGATGGCCGTGTCACCCATGACATGTATCTCTTCGAGGTGAAGACGCCGGCGGAATCCAAGGGCGACTGGGATTACTACAAGCTGCTGGCGACGATCCCGGCGGACCAGGCCTTCCGTCCGCTCAATGAGGGCGGCTGTCCCCTAGTTAAGTAAAACCGGTCAAATAAAGGGACCGACGCGGGATGGCGAGGACAGGCAGGGGCTGGCGATGATCACGATTCTCGGGATTCCCTCGCAGGCTCTTTTCGGGCAGCTCCTGCTGGGGCTGATCAATGGCTCCTTCTATGCCTTGCTCAGCCTCGGCCTCGCCATCATTTTCGGGCTGCTCAACATCATCAACTTCGCCCATGGCGCCCAATACATGATGGGGGCCTTCGTCACCTGGATGCTGCTCGCCTATCTCGGTGTCGGCTATTGGGGCGCGCTGATCCTGGCGCCGGTTCTGGTTGGCCTCATCGGCATCCTGCTGGAGCGCGTGTTGATCTCCCGGCTGCACCATCTCGATCATCTCTATGGCCTGCTGCTTACCTTCGGCCTGGCGTTGATCATCCAGGGCGCATTCCGTATTCAATACGGCGTTTCGGGATTGCCTTATGGCATTCCGCCAATCCTGGCCGGCGGGCGGAATCTCGGTTTCATGTTTCTGCCGAATTACCGGCTCTGGGTGATCCTGTTGTCGCTGGCCGTCTGTCTTGCGACCTGGCTTGTCATCGAGAAGACCAAGATCGGCGCCTATCTCCGGGCGGCGACGGAAAATCCCGCGCTGGTTCAGGCTTTCGGCGTCAATGTGCCACGCCTGATCACTCTGACCTATGGTGCCGGCGTGGCGCTGGCCGCGTTAGCCGGCGTGCTGGCGGCGCCGATCTATTCGGTCAATCCCAATATGGGCGCCGATACGATCATCGTCGTCTTCGCTGTCGTCGTCATCGGCGGCATGGGGTCGATCGCCGGTTCGATCGTCACCGGCTTTGCGCTGGGGCTGGTAGAGGGGTTGACCAAGGTCTTCTATCCGGAAGCCTCTTCCACCGTCATCTTCATCATCATGGTCATCGTCCTGCTGGTGAAGCCGGCCGGGCTGTTCGGAAGGCGGATATGATGGCGCGGCATGACGCACAGCCCGTGGCGACGGCCGTAACGCCGCCGGTTCTCAACCGGTCCTATCTGCCCGTTTTCGCGGCTCTGGTTGCCGTGCTGGCCGTGGCGCCATTCCTGGCTTATCCCGTCTTCCTCATGAAGGTGCTGTGCTTCGCGCTGTTCGCCTGCGCCTTCAACCTGCTGCTCGGCTATGGCGGCCTGCTGTCTTTCGGCCATGCCGCCTATTTCGGCATGGCGAGCTATGTCTGTGCCCAGGCAGCGAAGGTCTGGGGGCTGACGCCGGAACTGTCGATTCTGCTGGGTGTGCTCGCCGCTGGTTTGCTCGGCCTTGTTTTCGGAGCGCTGGCGATCCGGCGCCAGGGTATCTATTTCGCCATGATCACCCTGGCGCTGGCGCAGATGGTCTTCTTCTTCGCGGTGCAGGCGCCCTTCACCGGCGGTGAGGACGGCATCCAATCGGTGCCGCGCGGCCGGTTGCTCGGGTTGATCGATCTCTCTGCCGATCTGACACTCTATTACGTGGTGGCGGCGATCTTCCTGGCGGCGTTCCTGCTGATCTTCCGTATCATCCACTCGCCTTTCGGGCAGGTGTTGAAGGCGATCCGGGACAACGAGCCGCGCGCGATTTCGCTCGGCTACCGGGTCAATCAATACAAGCTGATGGTCTTCGTGCTGTCGGCCTCGCTGGCCGGCCTGGCGGGAGCGACCAAGGCAGTGGTATTCCAGCTTGCCTCGCTGACCGATGTCCATTGGACGATGTCGGGCGAGGTCATTCTGATGGTATTGGTCGGCGGCATGGGCACCATCTTGGGACCGGTAATCGGTGCCCTGATGATCATCGCCATGGAAAACTATCTGGCGCCGCTGGGCGCCTGGGTGACGGTGGTGCAGGGGCTGGTCTTTGTCGCCTGCGTGCTGCTGTTCCGCGATGGCATCGTCGGCCTTGCGTTACGATATCTCCGGCACCGCTAAATTGGTGCCCAGCCGCAAATTGATTCTCAACCGCCCAGGCTGACGCCGATCAGCTTGCCGATGCCGAATGTGACGGCGGCGGCAATGAGGCCGACCGCCATCTGCCGGAAGCCCGAAAAGATCAGGCCACGCCCCGTGAAGAGGCTGGTGCCGGCGCCGATGGCGAACAGGCCGAGAGCGCTGCAGATCACGCCGGCGATGATCGCCGCCTGGCCGGAGAGGAAGATCAGGCCCAGCACGGGGAAAATGGCGCCGATGGCGAAGAGACAGAAAGAGGTGGCGCCGGCAGCCCAGGCCGAACCACCCAATTCGCCGGGATCGATGCCCAGTTCCTCGCGGACCAGGGTATCGAGCGCGGTCTGTTTGTTGGACATCAACTGATCAGCCAATGCTTTTGCCTGGGCCTCCGACAGGCCCTTGGCCTGATAGATCAGGATCAGTTCCTCTTTCTCCTCGTCGGGCGATTGTTCCAGCTCGGTGGCTTCGGTATCGATCTGGCTGCGATACAGCTCCCGCGCGCTGTTGACGGAGAGCCATTCCCCCATCGCCATTGAACAGGCACCGGCCACCAGGCCGGCAAGGCCCGTGATCAGCAGGAGATGCGTGTCGACCGACACGCCGGCGACACCGGTAATCAGGCTGAGATTGGAGACCAGCCCGTCATTGGCGCCGAGCACGGCGGCGCGCAGGGCGTTGCCGCCGCTGCGATGCCGGCCTTCGATCCGCGCCAGGACCGGGCCCGGCATGCCGGCCTGCGCACCGCCGGCGATCGCCTCGAGGATGCGGGCATGAGACCGTTCCGCCTGCGGCAGGCCGCCGGCAACCGCTTCCGGCTGGCGGTCGTAGTTGCCGCTATCCATTTGCTCCAGGGTATTGATTGCCGGCAGCACAAAATCCGGGCCGAAGCGGCGAGCAAGAAACCCCAGGGCCCGGCTGCGCCAGCCGGCCTGCAGGCCTTTCACTTTTCTGCCGATGCCGGTCAATTGCTTGCGCCAGAATTCCGCATGGGCTTCCTCGACGGCGGCGAGGCGCGCATAGATATGTGAGATATTCGGATCCTGTTCCGCTGAGGCAAGGCTGCGATAAAGCGCGGCGCTGTCGACCTCGCCCTGCAGGTTGGCGCGATAGCGGCTTTCAGGGGATTGACCGGCCATGAGATCACTCCGAGCAGGAGGGAGGGCAATCCAGAATGGGAGGAGCGGAGGGGCTTGTCCAGCCCGTCACTACCTGCCCCGATCGTGGCATTTAGCGCTGGACGCAAGGGGCGGTCGGAATGTTAGGCTTGCGGCGTCCAGGGGGATGGGGGCAAGGCTCCACCCGCAAGATCGATCAACAGCGAGATCCAAGCGCGCCACGTCCAGAAGGTCGCCGATGCTGCAATCCGTCTCGCCGAAACAGGACCTGAAGCAGGAGAAGGCTGCGCTGGCCACCGAGGCGGCGCCCGCCGGGTCGGGATCAAGCTTCGCACCGCTGAGCGTCCCCGCCTTTCGGCTCATCTGGATCACCAATCTCTTCGCCAATCTCGGTAGTTGGGCGCAATCGGTCGCCGCGGCCTGGATCGTCACCTCCAATCATGCCAGTTCGACGACCGTCGCCTTGATCCAGGTCGCCGCCTCGCTGCCCTTGGTCCTCCTCTCCATCCTGGCTGGTGTGCTGGCGGATAATTACGATCGACGGCGGATCATGCTGATCGGTCAGTCGGTCGAGATGTCGGGCGCCATCGTCCTCACCGCCTTTTCCTTCCTGCATCTTCTCGATCCGCTCTGGCTGATCTTGCTGACGTTCTGGATTTCGCTCGGCAGCGCGCTGACCGTGCCGGCCTGGCAGGCAGCGGTCGGCGAGCAGGTGCCGCAGGCGATGGTGGCCGACGCGGTGCTGCTGAACAGCGTCAATTACAATGTCGCGCGGGCGGTCGGCCCCGCGATCGGCGGACTGATGCTGGCGTCACTCGGGGCACCCTGGGTGTTCCTCTCCAATGCCGCCGCCTATATCGGCCTGTTGTGGGCCTTGTGGCGCTGGCGGCGGCCCTTGCATCCGTGGCGTCTGCCACCCGAACGGCTATATGAAGGCGTCGTCGCGGCCTATCGCTTCTGTCGCTATTCGACGGTGACGCGGATCGTCATGCTGCGATCTTTCTGCTTCGGCGTGGCGGCCAGTTCCATCTGGGCCCTGCTGCCGCTCCTCGCCCATCGTCTGATGGATGGCGGCTCGCTGGTCTATGGCGCCTTGTTGGGGGCGCTCGGTCTCGGTGCCATTCTTGGCGGCACTCAGGTTTCGCATGCCCGGCGCCTGCTTGGCAGTGGCCGGCTCATCAGTTGCGCCGCCTTTGTCTTCGCTTTGGTCTTGATCCTCGTCGGTCTGACACAGAACTTTTGGCTGCTCTGTCCGGTCCTGGTGGTCGGTGGTGGCGCCTGGATCGCAACACTCTCGACCTATAACACGGCGGTGCAGATCCTGGTGCCGGAATGGGTCAAGGCCCGGGCGCTGGCGCTTTATCAGACCGCGCTTTATGCCGGGTTGACCGTCGGTTCCTTCCTATGGGGCGCCCTGGCGGATATCATCGGCCTGCAGGAGGCGATGATCGCATCCGGTGCGGCACTCGTGGTTTTTGTGGCACTTTTCATCCGATCGCATTTGCCGGAAGTGGGCGATTTCGATCTGCGGCCGGCGCCGGGACCGGTCATCAAGCTTGACCCGGTGACCAGTGAGGTCGATCCCCGGCGCGGTGCAGTTTTGGTTGTGATCGAATACAAGATCAAGCCGGAAGACCGGACACCCTTTCTCAAGGCTGCCCGTGATCTCCGCCGGGTGCGGCTGCGCAACGGCGCCACACGCTGGGCACTTTATCGGGATATCCATACCCAGAACACCTGGGACGAAATCTTCATAGTCGACAATTGGCTTCAGCATCTCCGGATGCTGGACCGGCTGACGGTCAACGACCAGAAGATCATCGAACGCGTCGCGACGTTTCATAACGGAGTCGAGCCGCCTGTGGTTCGTCGAGCGGTAAGCTATATCGCGGGCTAGCTGATTATATCCGTCTTCTCCTCACCTTGATGGGCGAGGAGAAGACGGCTTCTGACGCGATTACTTCTTTTTGATACGGCCCTGCTTGATGCAATAGACGCGATACTTGCCGTCTTCCACCTCGACGCCATGGGTGTCGTGGGTGAAGCCGGGGAACAGGTGGTCGAAGGCTTCCAGGGCCTTGAGATAGCCGAGCAGCGGGCCGTCGGCCGGCCCGGCATTCTCGCCCGGCATCATCAGGGGAATGCCCGGCGGATAGGGCACGACGCCGGTCGCGACGGTGCGGCCGACCATCTGGTCCAGTGTCACCTGTTCCACCTCACCCCGGACCAATTCCTCATAGGCCTGGACCGGGCTGAGATCGGGATGGGGCAGGACCGCGAAGCCTTTGGCCATGAATTCGGTGGTCCGCAGTTTCTTCATCGCCGCGAACATGGTGGTGGCAAGATCGCGCAATCCCTTGCCGCCATAGGAGGGATGGGCGGCAACCAATCCCGGCAACACCTGTTCCAGCGGCGCATTGGCGTCGTAGTCGCGCTTGAAATCCAGCAAGGCGTTCACGAGCGTACCCCATTTCCCCTTGGTGATGCCCAGCGAGAACAGGAACAGGATGGTGAAATCGGTGGTTTTTTCGACGACGATCCCCTGCTGGCCGAGATAGGCGGTCAGGACGGTCGCGGGAATGCCTTCCTTGCCGGTACCGCCGCTCGGCGTGGCGCCTGGCGTCAGGACCGAGACCTTGATCGGGTCCAGCATGCAATAATCGTCTTCCAACCCCTCGAAACCGTGCCAGTCCTCACCGGGACGCAGCACCCAGCAGGCGGGGTCGCGCACCAGCAACTCTTCCGGCGCCTGATGGAACGGCATCTTCTTCTTGGAGGCAGGATCCTTCACCGTTTCGGGCTGCCAGGTGTTGAAGAACCAGTCACCCTTCTTGGTGAATTCGGCATGGAGCCGCGCCATCATCTGGCGGAAGGCAACCGCCTCGCGGATCGATTCCGTGGTCAGGGCCTCGCCGGAATCCTCCATCATCGCCGCGCTTACATCGTTGGAGGCGATGATCGCGTATTGCGGTGAAGTGGAGGCATGCATCATGAAGGCTTCGTTGAAGCGTCCATGATCGATCGGCCGCCGGCCGTCGCGGACATGGATGAAGGAGGCCTGGGAGAGGGCCGCCAGCAACTTATGCGTCGACTGGGTGGTGAAGACGGTGGGGCCATCCGCCTTGTGCTCCCGGGGGTCGCCATGCATGCCGAAGCGATCCCGGTAGATCGGATTGAAGCGGGCATAGCCGTACCAGGCTTCGTCGAAATGCAGGCGGTCGACGGATTTGCCGAGCAGTTCCTCGACCCGTGTCACGTTATAGCACAGGCCGTCATAGGTGGAGTTGGTGATGACGGCATGGACCGGCGTCGGATCGATGCCCTTGCCGACCAGCGGGTTGTCGCCGATCGTCTGCTTCAGTGCTTTCGGCGTCAGCCGCTCCGGCGGAATCGGGCCGATGATGCCGAGCTTGTTGCGGGTCGGCACCAGATAGGTCGGGATCGCACCCGACATGGTCATCGCATGCTCGACCGATTTATGGCAGTTGCGGTCGCACAGCGCCACCTGATCGCGGGTGACGCTGGCCATCAGGATGACGCGGTTCGAGGTCGAAGAGCCGTTGGTCACGGTATAGCTGCGATGGGCGCCGAAAACACGGGCGGCATAACGCTCACCTTCGCCGATCGGCCCGGAATGATCCAGCAGCGAGCCGAGATCGCCGACCGAAATCGAGAGGTCCGAGCGCAGCAGGCTTTCGCCGAAGAATTCGAAGAAGGCCCGTCCGGCCGGTGCCTTGAGGAAGGCGGTGCCGCCGGTATGGCCCGGGGTATGCCAGGAATATTCATAGACGCGGGCGAATTTCACCAATGCGTTGAACATCGGCGGCAGGACCTGCTGGCGATAACGCTGCATGGCGGCGATGATGCGTCCGCCGATGAAATCGGTCGTGTCTTCCAGCAGCCAGATGAAGTCATCCGCCTGCTGCATCGCCTCCGTGGGAATCCGCGAGGCGCTGCTCCGTTCGGTCAGCAGGAAGATCGGTACCTTGCCGTTGCGGGCACGAATCTGGGCGAGCAGGGCGCTGGTCTGGGCATGGCCTTTGTCTTTACGCAGATCCCAATCCAGCAGGACGCATTGAATGGCGGTGTCGGAGGCGATGATGGCGGAGGCATCCTCCGCCGTCTGTGCCTCGACCACCTGCACGTCACGTTCGCGTAAATCTTCGGCGAGGGCCCGCACGGCGCGCCCGACGGCGGTTTGATCGTTCAATTCATCGTTGACGATGAGCGCATACATGCCAAGCCGTTGACTCATTCTCCGACTGATCGGTCGCGACATGGTCCGAGACTCCTGTGCTGTTCCTCAACGGGCGGAAGATCGATCGATGCTTAATTTTCCCCTTTAATGCTGCCTGAGGGAGCGGCGGCAGCAACCGATACGAGAAAACAAGTGATCCATATCGGGGCATAAAAGGCAAGGCTGTAAACGTCGCGACGGGAAGCCCGGGACAAGTGCAGGATGTGACGGCATGAAGGCGCGAAGCGATCCCGTCTCACGCTTGGATTATGCGCGGGAATTAGCGCGTATTTTTTCTGCCATCGCACATGAGCGTGTGCGATGCCGGCATGATGCCGGCATCGCATGTTAATTTATTTATTAATGAAGAGGCGACTTGATCTCATGGATGAAGCCGCCTCGATGATTTGATCGAGACGATTTCACCGGTGAGCTTCCGGTACTAAGCCGGGTGCGATGCCGGCATCAGGCCGGGCTCGGCTGTACGTTGTTTGGCGGCGGGCTGCTGCGTGATGTCGAAGGTTACCTCCTGTTTCGTTGTGTCGTAGCCGCAGCGAACCTGACTGCCTTCGATGATCTCGCCGCGCAGCATCGCCTTGGCGAGCCTGGTTTCCAGCGATTGCCGGATCTGCCGCTTCAGTTCCCGGGCGCCGAATTCCGGCTGATAGCCGGCTTCGGCCAGATGATCGATCAAACTGTCGTCGAATTGCAGGGTGATATCCTGGCCGTGGGCGGTCTGCCGCACGCGCTCCAACTGCATCCGCACGATGGTCTTGATCTGTGCCCGGTCGAGGGCATGGAAGATGATGATCTCGTCGATGCGGTTCAGGAATTCCGGCCGGAAATGCTGGCGCAGGGCGCTCATCACCTGTCCATGCACGGAGGTTTCCGGTTTCTCCCGGGCAATGAAGCCGAGCGGTCGCTTGTCCTGGGTAACGACATCGGAAGCAAGATTGCTGGTGGCGATGATCAGCGTGTTGGTGAAATCGACCACACGCCCCTTGCCATCCGTCAGCCGTCCATCATCGAAGACCTGCAGCAGGACGTTATAGACATCCGCATGTGCTTTCTCGATCTCGTCCAGCAGGATGACGCTATAGGGGCGGCGGCGCACGCGCTCGGTCAACTGGCCGCCTTCCTCATAGCCGACATAGCCCGGCGGCGCGCCGATCAGGCGGGCGACGGCATGGCGCTCCATATATTCGCTCATGTCGATGCGCAGCACCGCATCCTCGTCGCCGAAGACCACTTCGGCCAATGCCTTGGCAAGTTCCGTCTTGCCGACACCGGTCGGCCCCAGGAACAGGAAGGTGGCGATCGGCCGGTTGCCCTGTTGCAAGCCGGCGCGGGAGAGGCGGATCGCATCGCTGACGGCGCTGATCGCCTCTTCCTGGCCGATCACCCGTTCATGCAGCCGCTCCTCCATCTTGAGCAGCTTGGCCTTTTCCGCCTCGGTCAGATCGGTGACGGGAATGCCGGTCAGTTTCGAGACGATCTCGGCGACATCCGACACCTTCACCTCGGCGGTGCTGGAGCCGATCTTCTGTTTCCAGCGGTCGGTTCCCTCGTTGAGGGCCTTGGTCTTTTCGGCGATCTGATCGGCGTAATTCTGTGCCCGCTCGTGCTGCTTGCGGGAGGCGGCATAGGCCTGTTCCCGGTTGAGCTGGGCGATCTCGGATTCCAGTTCCTGGATCTCGACCGGCCGCGAGGTGGTCGAGAGGTGGACCCGGGCCGCCGCCTGGTCGATCAGGTCGATGGCTTTGTCGGGAAGGAAGCGGCCGCTGACATAGCGGTCCGACAGCTCGGCGGCCGCGACGAAGGCTTCGTCCTGGATGGTGACTTTGTGATGCGCCTCCATCCGGTCGCGCAGCCCGCGCATGATATTGACGGTCTGTTCCACGGTCGGCTCGGCGACGAAGACCGGCTGGAAGCGGCGTTCCAGCGCGGCGTCCTTCTCGATATACTTCTGGTATTCGTTCAGTGTCGTCGCGCCGATCAGATTCATCTCGCCCCGGGCCATGGCCGGCTTGAAGACATTGGCAATATCCAGGCCGCCTTCATTGCCGCCCTGGCCGGCTCCGACGATGGTATGAACCTCGTCGATGAACAGGACCAGGTTGTCGCGCTGCTCCGCGATCTCCTCCATCGCCTGCTTCACCCGTTCCTCGAACTCGCCGCGATATTTGGCGCCGGCGACCAATGAATTGACATTGAGCTCGATCAGCCGCTTATCCCGCAGCACCTCGGGTACGTCGCCATTGACCATGCGCTGCGCCAGGCCCTCGACGATGGCGGTCTTGCCGACACCGGGTTCGCCGATCAGGACCGGATTGTTCTTCTTGCGCCGGGCCAGAACCTCGATCGTCGTCTCAACTTCCTTCGACCGCCCGATCACCGGATCGAGCTTGCCGTCCCGGGCGAGGCGGGTGAGATCACGGCTGTATTTGTCCAGCGTCGGCGTGGCGCTGGGGGTGGCGACACGGTCCTCCTCGACGCCCCGGTCGACCACGCGCATGGTCTGCTGGCGCAGGGCCTGCGGCGTCACGCCGTATTTGCTGAGCAGATTTCCGGCGAAGCTGTTGGGCACCGCCGCGAGGCCGATCAGCAGATGTTCCGGGCCGACATAATTGTGCTCCATCTCGCGTGAGGCGAGAAAGGCCTGATCCAGCACGCTTTTGATGCGCGGAGAAATGGTGAGGGTAATCTCCTTTTCCTCGGGATTGGCGGAGCCGCGCGGCGCATTCAGGTCGATATAGCCGCGCAGATCGTCCGGTACGATCTTGAGATGATTGAAAATCGTGCGGACGATCTCGCTTTCGCTCAGCTCATAGAGCAGGTGCTCGGTATCGACCTCACGCTTGCCGAACTGGACGGCGCGTTCGGCGGCGCGCTGCAGGATTTCCCGCGCTTTCTCGCTGAAATGCTGCTGCAGATTGATGCCGTGCTGGTCGGCCGGCAGCGTTCCGCGCCGCGGCAGAGCCTGGGAGGGCCCGGCGTTGTCCTCGACAGTATCGGGATCGGACTGGTCCTGGCCGAACAGGGCCTCGAAGGGCGATATCTGCCGCTGGTGGCGTGTCAACTGGGCGTAATGGAAGTCGCAGACATCCAGCAGGCGCTGCCGACCGCTCTGCAGAACGGCGACCCGGACGGTTGCCGGACGAACACCGCAGATATCACAGAAACCTTGGGCCATAGCCGCTCCTCCCGACGAAAGATGCCTCTCGAGCCGGACGCCCGTCGATGGGACCCGCCTCTGTCGAGTAATATATGGGTGCGATGACGCGTTTTTCGATGTACGGCTTCATCGTAGCCGCAACCGGCAATCGACTGGCAAGTGATGATTTTGGATGGCGGCCGGCCGGTGCCGGTCCCGCAGTTCATATCAGCGGGGCCAGGGAGCGGGGCTGGATCGCGGAACCGGGACCTGGATCGGGCCAGGGAACGACCTCACAAAGCCGGCTGGCCTACCAGTCGGACATGAGCTTCGTGGTGTTTTTCTTGATGGCGTAGAAGCGGACGACCCGCAGCAGGCCGGATTCCAGGGCCTGTACGCGCTTGGTCCAGGTCTCCAACTCGCCCAGAATGGCGGCCGGATAGGCGCGGGCATTGGCGAGGGCGGCGGGATCGGCCTTGGCGAAATTGCTCCAGCCGTTCAGGATCAGATGCCGATAGGTATGGGTGATATCCTCAGCCACCCTGAGATCGAGGCTGAGCTCGCGGAAGCGTTGCTCATACTGGCCGACCTGCCAGAAGTAATTATGCCCATCGCCGAGGTCGCGCAGGCGTGGATCCGTCGCGGCCACACCCTCGCCCAGCACGAAGTCGGTGATGGTCAATTGTCCCTTGGCCTTCAATCCGTGCTGCAGGACCTCCAGCAGATGATACTTGTTCTCGATACGGAACAGCGTCTCGCTCGAGAGGATGCAGTCGAAAGTATTGGGATGCAGATCGAAGTCATGGGCGAAGTAGCGAGCGATATCCGCCCGGCGATCGAGGCCGGCCATCAGCGACATCTGCTTGCCGGCTTTGACCAGGCTGGCATCGGCTTCATAGCCGGTGACCCAGACGCCGAATTCATTGGCGATGGTACGCGCCGCGCCACCCAGGCCGGCACCGAAATCCATCATGCTCTTGCTGGGATCGAGGCCGAATGGCTTGACCAGGCCAAGGATGTAATCCGGCCCGCCGGGCTTGTGATAGCCGGCCCCCCAGATAAGCTGCATCATGCGGATTTCCGGTGTCTCCCAGGCTGCCAATGGTTCGGTCAGCGGTTTTTCTGAGAGCGGCACCGCCGGTGGAAGGGTTTGTTCCTGTTGACGCGGCAGGAGGTCTTCGACCTCATAGCCTTCCCACCAGGCGCGCAACCGTGTTTTGAGCGGTACGATCATCGCGTTCTTCATGCCGGTTATTCCCCCAAGGCGCGGACTGATTGCCGCGCGCCGCCTGAGCAGCCCCCAAAGCATTCTTGCCAGCACAGGCTGCATCGCCGGCGGAGCCGGTATGCGACATCGTTCACCGCATAAGCGGTGGCGGATGCGGTGCAACGGGTCCCGATCTTGCGTGCCGCGCCGGTATTCTTTTCTTGTAAGTGGGAGGAGAATTTAGACGAAAAAGCACATCATAGTGACAGATATCGCTTCTCATTTATTTCTAATTTAAACTAAATATTTTAATTCAAGCGCGGAAATCCGCACTTTTTCATCTCTGTCCTGTGCAGTGCGCCGATAGCGTGCCTGTTTTTTGCGTCAACGTGTCGGAGATCACAGCGGCACCCATTCCGACCGCCGCCTTTGTGACTATCGCGTTTGCGCGGCTCCACGATGAGGCGCGCGCGTCAGAACGTCTGGCCGTCAGATGCCCTTCGGTTCTCGGTCATTGCCATTCATGCCTGTTCCCGAGTCGGTTGCTCTTGACGCCCATGTTAGGAATAGCGGATTCTGGGCAAGGTTGGGACAAGGACTTGACCGGGCTGCGCGCGATATCGCCGGATGGGCATACGCGTCCGGTGGGATTGAGGTGGCGGGATTGGGGGAGTGCATGACCGGCGACTTCGGTTGGGCATGACGACGCAGACGAGATCAGAGAGGCCCGGTAGCATTGACTGGCCGTCCGGCGATGAGCAGCCGGAGTTGGCGGTGTCAATCATCGATCAACTCCGCATGGCTCTCGACAGCACCTCCGATTGCATCGTGATGATGGACCGGAACTGGCGGATCACTTATCTCAATCGCAGCGCGGAAGCGCATATCGGCGGCGGCCGCAATCTGCTCGACATGAATTATTGGGAGATGTTCCCGGAAGCGGTCGGCGGCCCCTTCTGGCATGGCTATCATCGTACGATGGCCGAGCGCGTGCCGGTGACCATCAACGATTTCTATGAACCGCATCAAACCTGGTACGAGGTCAATGCTTATCCCTCGGATCAGGGGATCGTGATCTATTTCCGGGACGTGGCGGAGCGTATCAAGGCCGAAGCGGCCTTGGAGGAAGGCGCGCAGAATATGCGCCGCCTGATCCAGGAACGCTCGGCGACCCTCGATGCCCTGCCGGCGCATATCGCCCTGCTGGACCGGACCGGCGACATCATCTATGCGAACAAGATGTGGCGCGGCGCGGCGACGCTTCACGGCACTCCGGGCGCCTTGGCCGGTATCGGCAGCAACTACATCGACATCTGCAGGCGGGCGACCGGCGAGGCGCAAGACGCGGCGCGGCACATCGCTGAATGCGTTCTTGCCACCATGTCGGATCGTACCGGCTCGCAGCCCTTCGATTATGAATGCAAGTCGACCTCAGTCCATCGCTGGTTCCGCTTCATGGTCGAGCCGATCGAAGGCGGGCATGACGGTGTCATCGTCATCCATATCGACATCACGGCCTTCAAGACGACGCAGCAGCAATTGCAGCAGGAGCGCGAGCGGGCGGAAGTCGCCAGCCGCACCAAGACGGAATTTCTGGCCAATATGAGCCATGAACTGCGGACCCCGCTGAACGCCATCATCGGCTTTTCGGAGGTCCTGCGGGACGGCTATTTCGGCGCCCTATCGCAGCGCCAGCTCGATTACATCCAGGATATCCATGATTCCGGCCGGCATCTGCTGAAAGTCGTCAACGACATTCTCGATCTCTCGAAAGTCGAGGCCGGCCGGCTGGAGCTGTCGCGCGAATATGTCGAATTGAATTCGCTGATCGATTCCTGCATCGGCCTGATGCGAGACCGGGCGGAAGGGGTGGGACTCTCTCTCACCTTCCAGCGGAGTGAGACACATTCGACGATCGCGCTCGACAAGACCCGCATCCGTCAGATCGTGCTCAATCTTCTGTCGAATGCCATCAAGTTCACGCCGCGCGGCGGCAATATTTCGGTGCGGTTGCTGGATGATTCCGATGCCGCCGTGACGATTGCCGTCGCCGATACTGGCATCGGCATGCAGCCGGATGAAGTCGATATCGCGCTGCAGCCGTTCCGCCAGATCGATAATTCCTTGGCCCGGCGTTACGAGGGCACGGGCCTCGGCCTGCCATTGGCGCGCCTGCTGACGGAACTCCATGGCGGCCAGTTGCGGATCGACAGCGTCCCCGGTACCGGAACGACCGTGACCATCCTGCTGCCGCGCTGAGGGCAGCCGCCTTCGTGAGTGACTTGAGGATGCTGGCAATCTTGGCGCTTGCAGTCGCCGGGGTGTCGGCTAGACTTTAAGCTGTCGCGTTGATCTCGCCTTTCTTTCCTGCCTGCCTCGACCGTTCTGCCGCCGGGAGATCGTCATGTCCGTCATGTCTGATTTGCGCGCTCTGACACCGAAGCAACGGAGTGCCGTGGTCGCCAGCTATCTCGGCTGGACGCTCGATGCTTTCGACTTCTTCATCATGGTTTTCATCCTCAAGCATATCGCCACCGAATTCGGTACCGATGTGAAAGCCGTGACGGAAGGCCTGTTCTGGACCCTGGCGATGCGGCCGGTGGGAGCCCTGCTTTTCGGCCTCGCGGCGGACCGCTTCGGCCGGCGGCCGACCTTGATGATCAACGTCCTGCTGTACTCGATCGTGGAATTCGCATCTGGATTTGCGCCGAGCCTGACAGTCCTCTTGATCCTGCGGGCGATCTATGGCGTCGCCATGGGGGGTGAATGGGGTGTAGGTGCCTCGCTCACCATGGAGACCATCCCGCCGAAGACCCGGGGCATCATTTCGGGCCTGCTGCAAGCCGGATATCCGACCGGTTATCTGCTGGCTGCCGTCGTCTTTGGCCTCCTTTACGATCATATCGGTTGGCGCGGCATGTTCATGGTGGGGGCTGCGCCCGCCCTGCTGGTGCTTTATATCCGCAGCAAGGTGGAGGAATCGCCGGCCTTCGAGGCACGCCAGCATATTGTCGAGAAGCCCAGCCTCTGGAGTGTCGTCAGCGGTCATTTCGGCCTGCTGGTCTATGCGGTGCTGCTGATGACGGCTTTCAATTCCTTCAGCCACGGCACCCAGGATCTTTATCCGACCTTCCTCACCGTGCAGCATCAGTTCTCGACCGAAACGGTGAGCTGGATCGCCATCGTCTACAATATCGGTGCGATTATCGGCGGCCTGAGCTTCGGCCTGCTTTCGGAGCGGATCGGCCGGCGCAAGGCGATCATCATCGCCTCGCTTCTCGCCTTGCCGGTGATTCCGCTCTGGGCCTATTCGGCGACACCGGTCATGCTGGCACTGGGTGCGTTCCTCATGCAGGTTGCGGTGCAGGGTGCCTGGGGTGTTATCCCGGTTCATTTGAACGAGTTGTCGCCGGATGAAATCCGCGGCACGTTCCCGGGGGTCGTCTATCAGCTCGGTAATCTGCTGGCTTCGAAGAATGCCGTCCTCCAGGCAGGCTTCGCCGAGAGCCACGGCAATGACTATTCCTATGCCCTGGCGGTCACCGTCGGGGTTGTGGCCGTGACGATCGTGCTGCTGACGGCGGTCGGCAAGGAAGCGCGCGGTGTCACTTTCGGTGCAGGCCGACAGAAGACATCGCGTCCGGCCGGTACCAGTTCACCTTAGGCGGGCTCGGACAGCGCCCGGCCGGTTGCGTGGTAGCCGGTGCGGGTCGGGCGCAATACCGCATCCGGGTCGATGCCGACGAAATCTTCCAGCGCCATGCATTTGTCGACCAGCCGGCCATCGGTTGAGAGCGGCCAGATGCCGCTATAGATGTAGTGCCAGGTATCGCCCAGCATGCGGATGCGGTCCCAGGAGAAGTATGGCCGCCGCCCCATGACGGCGCAGCGGTAATCGGTCAGCAAGCCCTGTTTCTCGGCGTCGGTCCAATGCGGCCATTCATCAAGATAATAGCCGGTCAGCTCACCACGGATGCGGGCGACCTCCGTGCCGCAGAGGCGGTAATAGATGCGGAATGGCTCCAGCGTGACATCGGTCAGGAGGAGACCCGGCAAATAGCTGCGTATCTCGGCCGGATCGATATCCGCCCGGCTGGGCAGCCGGTCGCCGACGCATTTGCTGCGCCAATAGTCATCAATGGCGATGACGCGCGTGGATTTCACCTGGTCGCGTGGGATGTCGAGATGGATATCGTTGTCGTCTGGCAAGATGCGGTCAATCCCGGTTGGTGGTCGGTCGCCGCCGACCGCCCGCTCCCTTCTGTGGGGAAATGAATTGACCGAGCATCGGAGTATTTAGTTAAGAAACCATTGGCCTCTGCAGGCTGAATCCGATCCGGTTGCGTCTGACTGGTGCTTGCCCGCAGATGCCATGCCGCTTTACCCCGGCATGGTTTCCGGGATGGCATGACCCGAGGCCAGATGATGCAGATAGGCATCATGCGCCGCCAGGAACGCGCTCAGACGCTGCTGGTAATCCGGCGTGACGGCAGTGCGGATGCTCGGCCGCGTTGCCAGGCGATCGCGCCAGCGCCGCAGATTTGCGAGGCCGGTGAAGACGCCGAAATCGGCGATCCGATCGAAAAGATCGAAATAGCGGAAGATGGGGCCGAAAGCCGCATCGACCAAACCGAAACGCCGGCCGGCGAACCAGGGCCCCGCACCCGGCCGAAGAACGGCATCGATCTGGATGAACTTGGCGCGTAGATCCGCAGCCTTGCGCTTGGCCGTCTCGGCATCGCGGGCAGTTTCCAGACCCCAGATATCGCCAAGCACAGCGGAGCCGACTTCGATCCAGGCCCGCTCCCGAGCCCGCTCTACCGGATCAGCGGGATGCAGGGGCCGAGGATACGCGTCTTCCAGATACTCGCAGATCACTGCGGATTCGAAGAGCGCGGTCTCGCCGATGCGCAGCAAGGGTACTTTGCCGAGGGGTGAAAGTGCGGTGAACCAAGCCGGCTTGTCGGCGAGATCGATGTAACTCCGCTTGAAGGGGATCTGCTTTTCCGCCAGCGCGATGGCGACGCGCTGCACATAGGGGCAGAGATGATGGCTGATCAGCTCGATTTCGGGCCGATCGGCAACGGATGGCCGGGAAGCGATCATTGCTGGCGATTCCGCTTACTGCGCCGCCCGCAGCAGGCCTTCAGCCTGCATGGCCTGGTGAACCGCTGGCCGGGCGGCAACCTGATCCTGATAGCGCTTGAGATGGGGATAGGGGCGCAGATCGATCTGCAGATAGTTGCTCCAATTGACGATGGTGAAGCAATAGGCATCGGCCAAGGTGAACTGGTCGCCCAGCAGGAAGGTATGGGCCGAGAGATGTTGATCGAGGAAGCGGAAGCGTTTGGCGATGATCTCGCGCGCCGTCGCCTTTGCCTCGGCCGGGCTTTCCGGATGCCAGAGTGGTGTGAAGACCTTGTGCAATTCGCTGTTGATGAAGCCGAGCCATTCCAGCAGGCGATAGCGGAGGAGCGACGCCGGGGCCGGTAGAAGCGGGCTCTGCGGCACCTGTTCCGCCAGATATTGCAGAACCGTGGGGCCTTCGGTCAGCAGCGTCGTAGCGTCGATGGCCAGGGCCGGCACATAACCCTTGGGATTGAGGGCGCTGAAATCGGCACCGGTTTCGGTCCGCTTGCTCTTGAGGTCGACTTTCTCGAGCTCGATCTCAAGACCAATCTCGCGCGCGACGATATGGGGGGCGAGGGAGCAGGTACCCGGAGCGTAATAGAGCTTCATTGTCAGATTCCTTTCGGTGCGGCCAGGTCGAATGATCCGGCCGGGGTGACGAAAGCGAAGATACGGCTTACTCTGATGCAAAACGATTTGTTCCTTTGGCAATTATATTTGCGTTCATGCAAGGTGAGGGATGGAAGACTGGAACGATCTGCGCCTGATCCTGGCCATCGGCCGGGTGGGTTCCCTGACCGGGGCGGCGAAGACCCTCGGCGTCAATCATTCCACGGCTTTCCGGCGCCTGAACATGCTGGAGGAGCGGACCGGTGTGCGCCTCTTCGAGCGCCTGCCGGGCGGTGTATATCTGCCGACGACCGCCGGCGAGCAGATGGCGGAAACCGCTGAACGGGTCGAGACGGAGACGGCGGCGCTGGATCGCCTGATCGCCGGCCGCGACCATCGCCTGACCGGCTTGCTTCGCGTCACCAGTTCGGAAACGCTGGCCTATCGGCTGCTGACGCATCAGCTTGCGCGCTTCCGCGCGCTCCATCCCGGCATTCTGGTGGAGCTGATGATCGACAACCGGGTGCTCAGCCTCTCGCACCGGGAGGCGGATGTGGCACTGCGCCCGGCCCGGCCGAAGGAAGGCGATCTCTTCGGCCGCAAGCTCGCCGATATCGGCTGGACGATCTACGGCGCATCAGCGTTGGTGGATGAGTTGAAGCGCGATGAGGTTCGACCGCCCGATCCGCCGCAGCTCGACAATCTGCCTTTGATCGGTTGGGAGCCCGATGTCGGCGGTGTCACGGCCGCGGACTGGCTGACGGCGCGGGTGCCCGACACACAACTGGTCTATCGCACCAACAGCCTGGTCAATCAGATGATCGCGGCGAAAGCAGGCATCGGTCTTGCCGTCCTGCCCTGCTATCTGGGTGATGCCGAGGCTGGCCTTGTTCGGTTTCATCCACGGCCGATTCCCGAATTGACCCGCGAGCTATGGGTGGTCGCCCATAACGATTTGCGCCGTACTGCCCGTATCCGCGCTTTCTTCGATGTCGTCGGGGAAGGTTTGGCGGCGGAACATGTGCTGCTCTCGGGCCAGGATGCGGCAAGAGAAGGCAATGCAAGATAACGATGCGGGGAGAAGTCCGCTATCATACTGTCACGGACGACCAACACAGGCGGATGGGCGGTGAATAATCCCATCAGGATTCGCGATGCGGCATGTTCCAGCCAGGATTGAAGCCTTGCACCGATATTGGCGGAGTCTGGCCGATGGCAAACCGCCGCAACGCCGCCAGATCGATCCGGCGGAGATCCGTACGCTTCTGCCCTTCATGCTGATCGTCGAATTTGAAGACGATCCCTTCCGCGTGCGGTTTCGCCTGACCGGTACGCAGGTTGATGAAATCAGCCATCAGAATTTGACGGGGCATTATCTCGACGAATTCGCCGTCGGGATCGGTGTCGAACCGGTCGGTGAACTGCAACGCCGTTACGCCACCTGCCGTGCGACCGGCCAGCCCTATATCGGTACCTATCGCTGGCCGGCCGAAGGCGGGTTCCTGGTCGAAGTCTGGTTCGGACTCTTTCCCCTCATGCTCGGTAACGAAATCCGCCAATGCCTCTCGATCGAGGATTACGGCGAGTTGACACCGTCGACCGTGCCGGTCGATTGGGTGTCCCCAAAGTCGGAAGAGTAAATACAGTGATGTCGATGGCCGGCAAAAGCGCTTGCAAAAGCGGATGAGAGCCATGCCAAATTGACAGCGCAGACATGGCAATGAAATAGACTAGAAGCGAATCCTCTCTCCGCTGTGAGAGGGATAGATGATGACAGAGACAGTTGCGATAGGAGGCATCGTGAGCGCGCAGGATTTGATGATTGGCTTTCCCCCGCCGGCTGACCGACAGGTAACTCTGGAGAATTGGCGACTGCCGCCATTCAATAGCTGGGCCTTCCATCATGTCCGGGAGATTCTGCCGACCGCCAATATCGCGCATCAGGCGGGGGGCGCATCGCCACTGTCGCGGCAGGAGCGGCAGCTCGGCGAGATCGCGTTCCGGGGGCCCGATCAGCAGGATTGGACCGTGGCGCGGATGCTGACGGCATCATCCACGGATGGACTCGTCGTCCTGAAAAGTGGCCGCGTTGCCGCCGAGCAATATTTCAACGGACAGACGGCGGATGCGCCGCATATCGTCTTCTCCGTCAGTAAATCGATCACCGGCACATTGGCTGGCATTCTGGTGGAGCAGGGGCAACTCGATCCCGACGCGCCGGTCATCAAGTATATCCCCGAAGCCGTCTCTTCAGCCTATGGCGATTGCACCGTGCGCCATGTCCTGGACATGACGGTCAGCATCGACTTCGTCGAGGATTATCTCAATGCGGATGGGCCTTTCGCCCGCTATCGCATGGCGACAGGCTGGAATCCGATCTATGACAAGGCACGGCTGAACGACCTGCGCAGTTTCCTGCTGACGCTGCCGCGCGACAAGCATCCCCATGGCGAGCGATTCTACTATGTCTCGCCCAATTCGGACATGCTGGGCTGGATTCTCGAACGCGCCGCGAGCAAACCCTATGCGACGCTGCTGTCGGAGCTGATCTGGAAGAAGATGGGGGCGGAAGATGATGCTTATATCACCGTCGACCGGCTGGGCGCGCCGCGGACGGCGGGTGGCATCTGCACGACCGCCCGCGATCTCGCCCGCTTCGGCGACTTGATGCGTTGCGGCGGCATGGCGGCTGGGAAGCGTGTCGTGCCGGCGGCCTGGGTGGAGGATATCCTGCGCAACGGCGATCGCGCTGCCTGGGAACGGGGCGCCAGCGCGCAATTCCTGCCGCAGGGCCGGTATCGCAGCAAATGGTACATGATCGGCAATGCACATGGCGCCTATTGCGCGATCGGCATTCACGGCCAATGGATCTATGTCGATCCGGCGGCGGAAGTGGTGATCGCCAAGGTGTCGTCGCAACCCTTGCCGGTGGATGAGGCGATCGACCGCCTACTGCTCACCGGGTTCGACGCCATTGCCCGCGCACTGGCGGGCTGATGCGGCCAACAGGCCATGAGCGGTGAAGCCTGAAAGATGGGGCGCGGCCATGACATGGCTGCGCCCTATTTTTCTTTCAGCGGCACTTTCCAGTCGATGATCTCGTTGTCAAAGGTCAGTTTGCCGTAATCCTCGATCGCCAGGCATTGCCGGACGGTGCGGTCGACGAGCAGCGGAAACAGGCCGTAGATGACATGCTGGAAGTAGCCGTTGCCCGCTGGCCAGTTATAGGCCTCGATCACCGGCTGCCCCGTTTCCTGCGCCCGACGATAACTCGCCTGGAGTTGATGGACCGGCGCGGTATAGATGCCGATGGCGAACTCGTCGAGATAGCGTCCGGTGATATTCATCCCGGTCATCTGATCGATCATGGTGCCGGTCAGGCGATAGCGGACGCGGAACGGGGTGTCTTCGAAATCGACCAGCAGCAGGTAAGGCAGCAGATCCTTGATGGCACCCAGATCTATCTGCTGTCGCTCCGGTGTCCGTCCATCTGCGAGGCTGCGCCAATAGGTCAGCAACCGCCCGATCCGTGCTGGCTGATCCATCGCGGTGGCTCCGTCAGTCACAGCGCCGGCATCGCAGGAACCGGTATGTAGGCGCGTCGCGCGGCCTGGATTGCCGGATGATTCCTGGCCGCCCAGGCAACCAGGGCATCGACCGGCTCCAGCAGCGACTGACCCAGCACGGTCAAGGCATATTCCACGCATGGTGGCGTGGTCGGATGCACCTTGCGCGAGACCAGGCCATCCTGCTCGAGGCGACGAAGGGTCTGCGCCAGCATGCGTTGGGAGATATCGCCGATCGCGCGTTTGACGGCGGTGAAGCGCAACGGGCCTTCCGCGAGGCTCTGCAGCACCAGCAAGCTCCAGCGATCGCCGATCCGGTCCAGAACGTCGCGGATGGGGCAAGGTTCACCGTCATCTTGCGGCTTCAGTTGCCGGATCATCGTGCGCTCCTCGAAAGCCCCCACCCGGTTCCGTTTATATACCATCGCCATCTTCGTAACCATGCTTTGTTGACTGCGGCGGAATGACTGAGCGGCAAGTTGATGCAGCGTCATTTGGCGCCAACAGATCTGCCGGCTGGAATGCTAGCTAAGCCGCAGGTATCCGATCCTGATCGACCGTGGCGCGAAGAGGAGCATGATTGATGGAGCTCGACGCTTTCATCCTGGCACGATTGCAATTTGCCTTTACCATCTCCTTCCATATCCTTTTTCCGTCATTCACCATCGGGCTCGCGAGCTATCTCGCGGTGCTCGAAGGCCTGTGGCTGAAGACCGGACGCGAGGTCTATCGCGACCTCTATCGGTTCTGGTCGAAGATCTTCGCGGTTTCCTTCGGCATGGGCGTCGTCTCGGGCGTCGTCATGAGTTATCAGTTCGGCACCAATTGGAGCCGATTGTCGGATGCTGCCGGCAATATCCTGGGGCCGCTGCTGTCTTATGAGGTGCTGACCGCCTTCTTCCTGGAAGCCGGCTTCCTCGGCATCATGCTGTTCGGCTGGGACCGCGTCGGGCGTGGATTACATTTCTTTGCAACCTGCATGGTGGCGGTGGGCGCACTGATCTCCACCTTCTGGATTCTCTCGGCCAATAGCTGGATGCAGACGCCGGCCGGTTATGCGCTGGTCGACGGCCGGTTCCATGCTGTGAGCTGGTTGCAGGTGGTCCTCAATCCCTCCTTCCCCTATCGTCTTGTCCATATGACCTTGGCGGCTTATCTCACCACGGCCTTCGCCGTCGGCGCGGTCGGCGCCTGGCATCTGCTGCGGCGCACCCGCTGCAACGATCCACGCCAGGCGGAGGCGGCGCGGGTGATGTTCTCCATGGCGATGTGGATGGCCGCCGTCGTGGCGCCGATCCAGATCGTCGCCGGTGACATTCATGGTCTCAACACGCTGCAACATCAGCCGGCCAAGATCGCCGCCATGGAAGGCCATTGGGAAACGCGGCAGGGTGCGCCGCTGCTGTTGTTCGGCTTGCCCGACATGCAACAGGAGGAGACGCGCTGGGCGGTGGAAATCCCGCGCCTTGGCAGCCTGATTCTCACCCATGACTGGAACGGGACGGTACAGGGATTGAAGGATTGGCCGGCGGCCGATCGCCCCAATTCGGCGGTGGTGTTCTGGTCGTTCCGACTCATGGTCGGGTTGGGTATCGCGATGGCCCTGCTGGGGCTCGCCAGTCTGGTGCTGCGGTGGCGCGGGCGTCTTTACGATGCCGCTTGGTTGCATCGTTTCGCGCTGGCAATGGGCCCGAGCGGCTTCGTCGCCGTGCTCGCTGGCTGGGTCACCACCGAAGTGGGGCGCCAGCCCTGGGTGGTTTACGGTGCGCTGCGAACAGCCGAGTCACTCTCGCAGGTCGATGGCGGCCGCGTGGCGATCTCTCTCGCTTTGTTCTTCGTCGCCTATCTGATCGTCTTTGGCGTCGGCATCTATTACCTGCTGAAGCTGATGGCGACGGGACCGGCGCCGCAGCGTGTGGCGGAGGCGCCGTCCACGGGCGGGCCCGGGCGGCCGCAGCAGCCGATGCGCCCCCTTTCCGCCGTCGATCAACCGCTTGAAGCGGAGGGCTGAGCCATGCCGGGAACCTCTCTGGGAATCGATCTGCCGCTTCTCTGGGCGATGATCATCGCCTTCGCCGTCTTCATGTATGTGGTGATGGACGGCTTCGATCTCGGCGTCGGCATCCTGTTTCCCTTCATGCGAGGGAGAACCGACCGGGACATCATGATGAATTCGGTGGCGCCGATCTGGGATGGCAACGAAACCTGGATGGTGCTCGGCGGCGCGGGGCTGTTTGCCGCCTTCCCGCTGGCTTATGCGACCATTCTGCCGGCGCTCTATCTGCCGCTGATCGTGATGCTGATCGCCCTGACCTTCCGGGGCGTGGCCTTCGAATTCCGCTTCAAGTCGAACCGGACGCGGCCGGCCTGGGACATCGCTTTCGCAGCCAGTTCGACCATCGCCGCTTTCGTTCAGGGTGCGGCCCTGGGGGCCTTCATCGAAGGCTTCAAGATAGCCGACCGGCAATATGCCGGCGGCGCCTTCGATTGGCTGACACCCTTCGCGCTTTTCACCGGCCTCGCTCTGGTGGTCGGCTATGCCATGCTGGGCTGCGGCTGGATGATCATGAAGGCGGAGGGGGATCTGCAGGACCGCATGTTCCGACTGATGCCCCGTCTTGGTCTGTTGCTGCTGGTCTGCATTGCCGGGGTCAGCTTGTGGACGCCGTTGCGTCATCCGGCGATCGCCGAACGCTGGTTCGCGATGCCCAATATCCTGTTTCTCTCGCCGGTACCGCTGCTGGTCCTGGTCGTCGCTACCGCCTTGTGGCGGGCCTTGCGGCATCGTCGCGAGATCCAGCCCTTCGTTCTGACCCTGTGCCTGTTCCTGCTCAGTTATCTCGGTCTGGCGATCAGCCTATGGCCCAATATCGTACCGCCGCATCTCAGCATCTGGTCGGCAGCAGCTCCGTCCGAGAGCCAGGGTTTCCTGCTGGTCGGCGTCCTTTTCCTGATCCCCGTCATCCTCGGCTATACGGCCTATAGCTACTGGATATTCCGTGGCAAGGTGCCGGCCGAGGGCGGCTATCACGACGCGGAGCATCATTGATGAGAGCCGCCCTGCCGGAGAAATGGCAATGGCTGTGGTTCATCGCTCTGTGGGTTGCCGGTGTCGCCGCGACGGCGGCATTGGCTTACGCCGTGCGGCTGGCGACACCGTCTTGAGGCTAGGCCTTGCTGTGGAGGCTATAGGATGAACTTGATGGCGCGCAGCACTTCGAAATAGTCGCTGCTCTCGAAACGGACGGTCCGGTTGCCGATATGCCGTGCACCCGGATACCACGAGGCGCCATAGGCGTCGGTCGGATTGTTAAAGGTGACGTCGAGGGTGAAGGCGCTGGGCAGGGTGAGCCGGCAGGCGGCATAGTCGCCCCGCAAGGCTTCGGTCGCCGCCGCTTCGATCAGGCGGACGGCCTTCTGCGGGGCGATGCTGATCGATGAGCGGCCGATGCCCTCGGTGGTCACCACGGTGCCGATATTGGGATTGAGCGCCTTCACGTCCTCGCTGAGGCCCTTGTCGCCGCTGACCAGGACCACCGGCACGCCGTGCAAGGCGGCGGCATAGCTGTGCAGGTGGAATTCCGCCATGGCGGCGCCGTTGAGAGTGATGCGGTCGACCTGCCCCGTCATGGTATGGGCGAGCGGATTGCCCTCCGCGCCGGCCTTGGAATGATAGCCGATCAGCATGACCGCGGCGAAGCTGCTGTCGAGTTCCTGCACCATGCTGAACGGATGGCCGCTCCAGCCGCGAATGATACGCACGCATTCCGGCAGATTGGTGGTGATGATGTTGCGGCCGCTGTCATGGGCATCCTTCAGCAGGATCTCCGTGGCGCCGGCGGCGATCGCGCCATTGCAGGCGGCGATGGCTTCGCGGGTCATCTGCTCACGGAATTCCGGATAAGCGGCATGGGTCTTGGTGGCTTCGTCCCAATGGGCGATCCCGGCGATACCTTCGATATCGACGCTGATGAAGACTTTCATTGGTTTATGTATTCCTCGGCACTGGCAGGGCCGCTTGCGGGCCCTTTATCCCAGCTCCCCGCGAGCCGGTAGGGCAATATTCATAGCGGCAGAAGCTGGAGCGATCAATCAGCCCGAGAAAACGGCGTCGACAACCGGTTCGAGGATGCCGATGGCGAAGAGATGGCTGACGGTAACGCCGTCTTCCGAGAGCGGCATGGCACAGCAATAGACCCGTTTGCTCGTGCCGAAATGAGTGAAGATCACCTCGTCGCAAGCATAAGGCGAGGCGGTGGCCGCGCAACGCCGCTTGACCTCGATGATCGGCTCGATCGAGGGAAAGGCCTTGACGATATCGGAGAGCAGGACGCCCTTCACGCTGCTGCCGAAGTTGCGTTCCACCGCTCCGCCGGCCAGCCGGTAGCGGAAGTCCCGGCCGCCCTCCAGAACATCCAGCAACATGATGTTCGACAGCGCTTCCTGAACGGCGATCGGGTCGATTTCACCGCGGTTTGGCAGCCGGTCCGTCGCAAGCCGGCTCCAATAGTTGTAAGCAATGGGGAAAAGTCGATTGAGGGCAAACCCGTCGCGTCGCTGCTGCGGGTCACGGAAATCATAGATCATCCACACCGCCCTCCCGACCGCTTAGGTGACAGATGCATGCATGACGCGGCGATCTATTCATCCGAGGGGCAACGGCCTGACTCACACTGCGATATCACGATCACTCTGCGATCAGGACGTTGCCAATTGGTTACCGGATTTTTAATCCGGGGATAAGCTCCAGTTAAACTTCCGGCACGACCCGCACCGCGCCACGGGCCGCGCTGGTGGTGAGGGCCGCATAGGCGCGCAGCGCCGTGGAGACCCGGCGGTTGCGCTTGACGGCGGGCTTCCAGGCATTGGCGCCCTTCGCTTCCATCGCCTTGCGACGCTCCGCCAGCACATCGTCGCTGACCCTGACATTAATCTTACGCTGCGGGATGTCGATATCGATGATATCGCCTTCCTCGATCAAGGCGATGGCGCCGCCTTCCGCCGCTTCCGGCGAGGCATGGCCGATCGACAGGCCTGAAGTCCCGCCGGAGAAACGGCCGTCGGTGATCAAGGCGCAGGCCTTGCCCAGCCCCTTCGACTTCAGATAGCTGGTCGGATAGAGCATCTCCTGCATGCCGGGCCCGCCTTTCGGCCCCTCATAGCGGATGATGACCACGTCACCGGCCTTGATCTTGCCGAAGAGAATGCCTTCGACGGCGGCATCCTGGCTCTCGAAGATGCGGGCCGGTCCGGAGAAGCTGAGGATCGACTTATCGACGCCCGCCGTTTTCACGATGCAGCCGTCGACCGCGATGTTGCCGTAGAGAACGGCAAGCCCGCCATCCTGGCTGAAGGCGGCGCCGGCGCTGCGGATGACGCCCTTCTCGCGGTCGAGATCGAGATCGTCGAAATAGCGGTCCTGGCTGAAGGCGACCTGGGTCGGCACACCGCCGGGCGAGGCCTTGAAGAAGTGGTGGACGTCCTTGGCATCGCTGCGCTTGACGTCCCATTTCGCCAGCGCCTCGGCGACGGTCTTGCTGTGGACGGTGGGCAGATCGGTATGCAGCAACCCGGCACGATCCAGTTCGCCAAGGATGCCCATGATGCCGCCGGCACGATGCACGTCTTCGATATGCACGGTGCTGAGGGCTGGCGCCACCTTGCAGATATTGGGCACATGGCGGGAGAGACGGTCGATATCCGACATCTGGAAATCGACGCCGGCCTCATAGGCGGCGGCCAGCAGATGCAGCACGGTATTGGTCGAGCCGCCCATGGCGATATCCAGGGTCATGGCGTTCTCGAAAGCCTTGAAACTGGCAATCGAGCGCGGCAGCACGCTTTGATCATCCTCCTCGTAATAGCGCCGGGTGAGATCGATGACGGTGCGCCCTGCCTGCAGGAACAGTTCCTTGCGCGCGGCATGAGTGGCGACGATGGTGCCGTTGCCGGGCAGGGCCAAGCCCAATGCCTCGGTCAGGCAGTTCATCGAATTGGCGGTGAACATGCCGGAGCAGGAACCGCAGGTCGGACAGGCGCTGCGTTCGATCTTGGCGACCTCTTCGTCGGACACTTTGTCATCGGCAGCGGCGACCATGGCATCCACCAGATCGAGTGCGTGCAGCTTGCCGTCCTTGAGGATGAGCTTGCCGGCTTCCATCGGCCCG
>CAYOQR010000030.1:0-60970 GCA_964406155.1 uncultured Rhodospirillaceae bacterium
CAAGTTCCCCTTCTACGATCCCGAAAAACTCAAACCAAGGTCGTGACGTCGGAATCGTAAATCCGGCTACGCGAGGCCAGCGACATAAGGGCCAGCGACACAGGGGAGGGGACGCGTATGTTGCAGCATCTGGTCATCGCCAGGCCCGTTCTGGCGCCGCAGGATCGTCGCCGGATCGAAGCCTTGCGCGCGCGCCACGATCCGCAGCATGCGCTGATCGGCCCGCATGTGACCTTGGTCTTCCCGGTTTCCGGCCTGCCGGCCGCCGAGATCGACAGCCATGTGTCTGAGGTGGCGGAGACATCGTCAGCGATCCGCTTCCACATCAATGCGGCCGCTGCCTTGCATGACCGTCTCACCCCGAACAGCTATGTCTTCTTGCTGCCGGAGACGGGAGCGGCGGAACTGACATTGTTGCATGACCGGTTGTATGACGGTCCGCTCCGCCGCCACCTCCGCTGGGATATCCCCTTCACGCCGCATATGACCGTGGGACGGTTCGAGGAACCGATGGCGGCGGATGATCTGGCGACCGAGTTGAACGCCAAGCGGCTCTCGTTCAGCGGCCGGATCGAGGCGCTCGATCTCATCGCCTATGACGGGCTTCGCGTGGATTACCTGGCCCGCTTCCCGCTTGCCACTCCGGACCGGGAAATGGCCGGTTTCAGAACCGCAGCATCGCCTTTGCCCGTTTGACCTTGGCTTCGGGCCAGACTTTCGGCGGCGTCGGCGCTTCGTCGCGACCGGTCAGCATCGTTCCTTCGCCGGCCTTCAGGGTGACGGAGCCACCGTCATTCGTTACGTCGATCTCGCCGTCGATCACGAAGATGCTGTAGCCCTTGTCGAGCCTGCCGCCGAAGACCTCGGTGCCGCGCAGGCTGATGATGGCGAAGGGTGTGTCGATCCGCGGCGGGTTGGCGGGCTTTTCCCCGTTGCCGCTGTTGAAGCGGAAGGCGCCGCGGATGACGCGCATGAACGTGGCGGTGAGGCCGATCGCGCCGACCATCGAGGCATCCAGCGTCACCTCCGCATTTTCGCCGATACTGAGGTTGCTGCCGTCCAGCAAGGCAACATGTATCTGGCCCTGATCCCGGGTCCAGAGACGGTCGTCCTGATAGACCTTGTCGCCGATGCCGAGCAGATGGGTATCTTTTTCGTAGGTGGCGCCTGCCAGCGGGTGCATCTTGTCAACGGTTCCGAGCTGTGTCCTGTCGGCGGCCTGGCTTGTCCGTGCCAGGAAAGGCAGGCAGGTCAGGAGCGTGCCGCCCAGCATCAGGTGCTGCAATTTACGCCGTGTCAGCGAGGCATGCGGATGGCGGTGAAAAACGGTCTGCATCATGATGCGACTCCGTCGCGGTGAAGAAAACGACCGCCTGATGCCCCACTATGTGACCGAAGGCGGGGGCCGGCAATAGGACCGGCTGGTGTCCGCGCGGCGCTGTCCACCGTTTGTGACGTTCCTCACCGATCTTGGCTGCCGACCATGCCCGCGATCATATCCGCCGATCATACCGGGAGACTTCACCCCGCATCCCGGTGCCCTGGCTCACCGTGGCAAAGCCACCGGATATCCGGCGGGGTAAGGGCAAAGGTGATTGCCAGCACCAATCGTCATCACTCAACCGTCACGCCGCAATGAAAAACCCCGCCGGCTTGCGCGCGGCGGGGTTTCGTGCCGGGTTGCCCCGGTATTTCTTCAGCGAGATCTTATGTCGCGAGGGCAGAGATCACTTCGCGAGGGCAGAGCCCTGGCGCTTCGCCATGAACTGTTTCGCGGTCTCCACCGCCACGGCGGCGTCGCGGCAATACGCATCGGCACCGACCGACTGCGAGAAGGCTTCGTTCAGCGGCGCGCCGCCGACCAGCACGACATAGTCGTTGCGGATGCCCTTCTCGACCATGGCGTCGATCACGACCTTCATATAGGGCATGGTCGTGGTCAGCAGCGCCGACATGCCGAGGATGTCCGGGGCATGCTGGTCGATCGCTTCCAGATACTTCTCGACCGGATTGTTGATGCCGAGATCGACCACGTCGAAGCCGGCGCCTTCCATCATCATCGACACCAGGTTCTTGCCGATGTCGTGGATGTCGCCCTTCACCGTGCCGATCACCATCTTGCCGACCTTCGGCGCGCCGGTTTCGGCGAGCAACGGACGCAAGATGAACATGCCGGACTTCATCGCATTGGCGGCCAGCAGCACTTCCGGCACGAACAGGATGCCGTCGCGGAAGTCGATGCCGACGATGCGCATGCCCTCGACCAGAGCCTTGGTCAGGATGTCATAGGGGGTCCACTTGCGTTCCAGGAGGATATGGACGCTTTCCTCGATCTCTTCCTTCAGGCCGTCATAGAGGTCGTCGTGCATCTGCTGCACGAGATCGTCGTCGCTCAAGCTGCGGAGATCCAAGTCGCCATCATTGGCCATGTTGTCACCCATCAAGTTGCGCATGCGCAGTGGTTGTCTGCCCACCGGTCAACCTGCACGGAAGCCGGAGAAATCGCAACAGATGTAACGGTTTCGCGGCGTTTTCAGCCGCGCTGTTGCGACATTTTCTAGGTTAGTTGCGACGGGGCGGCCACTGGCGGCGGCCCCGTCGCCGATAACGGGTTTCAGGCCCGATGGGGACTTCTATCCCTTTGGGACTAGAGGGTTTCGAGGCCTCGACTGGGGCCTCCCGCCGGGCCGGCAGGGTCACGAAGCGCCGGAAAGGCGTCGCGCGGAGACCTGTTAAAGTTCCGTTAGCGATTGTCCGTCAGACTAACCCGTCAGGGCATGGCGGGCGATGAACCGGCCGCTTGATCACCGATGGATGTGCCGCATGACGATGCCGATCCGCAACAGCGATAGCCTGGCTTTCCTGGTCATGAAACCGGGGGATGGGCGCGCCATCTACGACAAGATGGCGGAACGCGGTGCGGCGGCGCGGCAGGAAGTCGCGAAGCCGATCACCGCCAAGGGCGGCTTGTCGCTGGAGACGGCGGCGCAGCTCCTCAACATCGTGGCCTGATCCGCATCCAGCCTGACCCGCCCTGGCCGCGGCTCAAAGCTTGCAGGAATCAGCGATTTCGATCCTGATGCCGCCTGAGCTGCGGGGCCGCTCATGCCGGCCGCTCAAGGGGCCAGCCGTTCGGGGGAGTGCTCAGGGGGTGGGCCGTCAGCGAATGGCGGGACCGCGCGATCTGGTGACCAGCGGCACAGTCGGGATCATCAGCAATCGCTCCTCGATCTCGAAAGGCATGTCCTCCAGGCACAGCATATGACCGATCCGGCCCGCGTCATCGGCCAGGGGATAGAGGCCGGCAACGTAAGGGCGGGTCTGACCGTCGCTGAGCGCGGTGCGGCAGGTGCCGAAAATCGGCCGCCGCTCCTCGATGATCCGCAGATAGAGGCCAGGCCAATCGGTGTCGGCCTCTGACGACATGTCCAGCTCATCGAGATAATAGCCGGTGTAATCGAGCCCGGCGGTCGTCACGCAATGCGTGCCGACGACGGTGTAGAGAATACGCACCGGCTCATATTCGATACGTGCGAGCAACAATTTCGGCAGGATCGGCTTCAGGCAAATGGGGTCGATATCGGCACGCAGCGGCATCTCGCGGCCGGCGCGTTGCTGGTGCCAGTACTCGTCGAGCATGACCAGGCTTGGCGAATTCATCCCGGCAGCCGATGGCGCTTCAATCACGGATCGTCTCTTCTCTGGACCGAGGGCGTCGGGGGACCGACCGGCGCCCCCGTTTCTGCACGACAATCGGATCCCATTGGAAATCGCCGCACCATAATCCGCAAGCCTGACCTTTTCATGGCCGCGATAATCTTTTCCGCCACAATTCGCGCCATCCTGGGGGGAGGCTGAGATATGCACAATCCTTCCACAGCCATCCCCAATTCAATCCACAGAGAAAGCGGCGGAATCCTTTTGTTTTTGCGGCTTTCCCATATTTTATCCACAGGCGATTAAGATGCTGTTAACGCTGCCTTGGAACGGTCATGGAGGCCAGCCGGCAACGTCGCCGCCCGGTGGGATGCGGGCGGGCGGTCAATCCAGGGCGAAGCGATTGGCCGAGGGAAACTCAGTCGATGGAGGCGAGGCAGACCAGCAGATCCTCCACCGACCGGCCATCTTCGCTGAGCGGCAGGATGAGCTTGGCGACGGTGACTGTCATATAGTCGCGTTCGGAAATCTGCGGCCGTTCAAGATAGAGCGGCGCGGCGGTGGCGACGACCTCGGCATATTCCTCGATCAGGCGCTCGTGGCCGGGGAAGCCGATGGCGCGCAAGGTCCTGCCGCGATAGTTGACGCCGAAGATGTTGCGGACGTTTTCGCCGTAGAGATCGTAGCGATAATCATGGCCATCCTCGAGCACCTTGAGGAGGATGATATCGCCGAGACTTCCGGCAAAAGTGCAGGCATTGATCGCCGCGCGCTTCGGCACGCGGCCGGCCGCATTGAGCTCCGTCCAATGCCGCAGGACGGGCCGCACTTTTTCATGCACGCCTTCCAGCCGCAGCAATGGCGGCGCAAGGCGCTTGTCGGGCGAGGTCATCGCGTCGAGCCGCTTCGGCGGTATTCCAGCCCGTCAGCCGGACGCGACCGCAATCTATGTTGTAAGAAGCTGTCCTGCACGCCAATCCCTTGATTGAGAGGCCTCCGGTGCATCATCCGATGCAGGAGCGGAAGCAGATGCGTCATACCGATCTCGACTGCTCCGCCCTGCCCGGAAACAGGATGCGGATCGGCAGCGACATGTCGGTGGCGGCCCTGAATTGCGACCCTGGCAATTCTGGAGCGGGTGAAGGGAATCGAACCCTCGTCGTAAGCTTGGGAAGCTTCTGCTCTACCATTGAGCTACACCCGCCTGGGACTGGATCCCGGATCAAATCGGCTTTTACGGTTCCTCAAGCGGCCACCGCAGGCGGATTTGACGCGCTCTTTATAGGAGATCGCCGAGGCCTGTTCAAGGTATCGTGCTGCGAGGTGACGGCATCGCCCGATGGTTGTCATTCCATCTCGCAAGCAGACCCGTAAACGGGCGGGCGATCCGCGTCACGATCACATATTCGCGATACGGCGGGCGGCACATCGGAAGCGGCGTCGCGCCCGGATAGAGGGGCCGCCATAGCAGGCGGCCGGGCAATCAGGCTGTTCGGCGCGATGGGCCGCTTCCTGCCATGCCGCTGACAGGTGCTCCCCGCGACGTCGCGCAAGGGCCGTCGTTTCCGAGTTGGATCAGGTGTTTACAGAAGTCCGGCCGGCTGGCGCTTCTGCAACTTCTGGATGGCATTCGGGGGCTTTGGCAGGGGCCTTCAGGAGGTGTCAGGGGCCTGACAAGCCGGCCCTGAAAAGTTAGCTTTTGCCGGCCTTTAAATGCCGCTTTTACGCCAGTAATACCCGAAAACACAGGTTGAAATCAGGGCTTCGCAGACGCCGCTGCCTTTTGACATCAACTGGGCTTTTACCTATAGTTCGCAAGAAGTCGGCAGCAAGCGCTGACATCACCGGGGATGACAATCGCTATTCCGGTTAAGAGAAATTGGACAATCGCTGACACGCGGTCGGAGGTCTTCCGGCTATGTCGGTCATCGAGGGACAAAAAGAGCGAGGAGCGAAATGAAAATACTCAATCTGCTGGGGGTTGTTGGTGCCATGGCCCTGTTGGGCGCCTGCACCACCGATATTCAGAAAATCCGCACCACTGAGCCCAGTGGTGGCACACCCTTTACCCAGGCCCTGACCAAAGAATATCGCGATCTCTCGGCGTTCGAAGCCGACGAGATGTATGACTGGACCAATGCCGGCTGGTATGCCCGTCGTGGCCTGGCGTCGGCCAATGGCGAGCTGGTGACCCCGCAGGATCCGGCCGAGCGCAATGAGCCGGCTGACGTTCTGCCGGAAATGAACTCGACCCGTGCCCGCCTGATCGCCGCCCTCGACGGCGGTGGCCGCGATGCGAAGCCGGAAGTCGCCGCGCGCGCCCAGGCCCGCTTCGATTGCTGGCTGGAGGAACAGGAAGAGAATTTCCAGCAGGATCATATCTCGGCCTGCCGCGATGAATTGATGGCCGCCCTCAACGAACTCGAAGCCAAGCCGGCTGCTCCGGCTGCGGCTGCGGTCGCCCCGGCCACCTACCTGGTGCTGTTCGACTTCGACAAGTCGAACATCAATGCCGCCGGCCAGGCCGTGCTGCAGCAGGTCGTCGCCGACTTCAACAGCAACAAGGCGCATTCGATCTCCGTCACCGGTTACACCGACCGGGCCGGTACGCCTGCCTACAACATGAAGCTGTCGGAACGTCGTGCGGACTCGGTCCGTGCGGCCCTGATCAAGGCCGGTGTCCCGGCTGATGCGATCACCACCGCCTGGAAGGGCGAGAATGATCCGGCCGTTCCGACCGCCCCGGGCGTGCGTGAACAGGCGAACCGCCGCGCTGAAATCATCGTTCAGTAAGCGATCGGTTACAGATCACATCGAGACGGCGCCGGAGCAATCCGGCGCCGTTTTCTTTGCGCCATCGGGTGATATGGATGGTTGGGCCCGGCAAGCGGCGCGGTGGCAGGCTTGGCGGGGGTAGGGAAAGCCGATAGAATTGCAAGGAACGCACGACGCTCCATGACAGGCATGACAGGGACATGCCGGATGGGGATGATGTGCCGGGAAGGTGCGGCGCGAACCGTGTGAGGGCGTCGGCTGCGGGAAGGCGTAAGGTTTCACCAAAGATGTACAAGCAGACAACCCGGGCGATCACCGTCATTGTCCTGCCGACCTATCTGGACGATCAATCGGCGCCGGACGAGGCGCATTTCGTCTGGAAGTATCATGTGCGGATCGAAAATGGCGGCGCCGAGACGGTGCAGCTACGCAACCGCTATTGGCGCATCACGGATTCGCTCGGCCGGGTCCAGGAAGTGCGCGGCGCCGGCGTGGTCGGCGAGCAGCCGGTGCTGCGGCCGGGCGAGAGCTATGAATATACCAGCGGGACGCCGTTGCAGACGCCGTCCGGCATCATGGTCGGCTCCTATCAGATGGAGACGCCGACCGGCGAACGTTTCGATGTTGATGTGCCGGCCTTCTCGCTGGATAGTCCGCATCAGCCGATCAAACTCAACTAACGATTTATCGCCCAGGAAACGGGCGGGGCAGCCTGAGGGCCATCTGCATGACCGGGTGGCGTGGGGCCGTTTCAGAAAGGATTGCAGGGTGACTGAGAATTTGAAGAAGCCGGGCGAGGCGAAGCCCCGTCGGAAGACGATCTCGGAGCGAAGCAAAGCCGCGCCATCGAAGACCGCCGTGGCGAAGACGTCCTCTGCGAGGACTGCGGTGGCCAAAGCTACCCAGCCGAAGATAATCCAGCCGAAGGTAACCCAGGCCGAAGCCGAGACCGCGATCCGCACGCTGATCCGCTGGGCCGGCGACGATCCGGAACGCGAGGGATTGCTGGGGACGCCGGAGCGCGTCGCCCGAGCCTATCGCGAATTCTTCCGCGGCTATGCCACCGATCCCGTCGCCATCCTCAAGCGGACCTTCGAGGAAACCGACGGCTATGACGAGATGATCGTGCTGCGCGACATCCGGTTCGAAAGCCATTGCGAACATCACATGGCGCCGATCATCGGCCGCGCGCATATCGCCTATCTGCCGCGCCACCGGGTGGTCGGCATCAGCAAGCTGGCGCGGCTGCTCGACGTCTATGCAAAGCGCCTGCAGATCCAGGAAAAGCTGACGGCGCAGATCGCCAATACCCTGAACGACGTGCTGCAGCCGCGTGGCGTGGCGGTGGTGATCGATGCCAGCCATCAATGCATGACGACGCGCGGCGTGCATAAGCCGGGCACCTCGATGGTGACCAGCCGCATGCTGGGCGCCTTCCGCACCGATCCCTCGACCCGCCGCGAATTCCTCGCCTTCATCGGCCTGCCGGGTTCCACGCTCGGGTCCAGTTCATAACGCGTAGCGGCGAAAGCCGGCACGTGCGCTAGTGCCTCCCGAGCGGGGCGCAAGGATGCAATCATGGCATCGGTGATCCGTTGGCCGGATCCGCGCTGGTGCCGCCACAGCATCGGCAAATCGCTGGTCGTGCGCGCCGCCGTCATGCCGGCGGCGATGGCGGGCGAGCGGCGATGAGATATAAGATCGCGATGTTTGAAACGGTATTGGTGAGGTAGGGAAGATGGCTTCGGTTGAACAGATGCTGGCGAAACTGATCGCCTTCGACACGGTCTCGGCGCGCAGCAATCTCGGCCTCATCCATTTCATCCGCGACTATCTCGCCGAGCATGGCGTGGCGGCCCGCATCATCGCCGCGCCGGACGGCCAGCCGAAGGCCAATCTCTGGGCCACCATCGGTCCCGACAAGCCCGGCGGCATCGTGCTGTCCGGCCATACCGATGTGGTGCCCGTGGATGGTCAGCCCTGGTCGGCCGATCCCTTCACGCTGCGCGATGGCGGCGACCGTTTCTTCGGCCGTGGCACCTGCGACATGAAGGGGTTCATCGCCCTTTGCCTGGCGCTCCTGCCGGAGATGACGGCCAAGCGGCTGACGACACCGATCCATTTCGCTTTCTCCTATGACGAGGAACTGGGCTGCCTCGGTGCGCCGTATCTCATCGAGGAGATCGGCCGGCAATTGCCGCAGCCACGCCTTGCCATCGTCGGCGAACCGACGGAAATGCGTCTCGGCACGCGGCACAAGGGCTGCTACTGCTTCGAAACCAAGGTGACGGGCAAGGACGGCCATTCCAGCCAGACCCATCGCGGCGTCAACGCCATTGCGGCGGCGGCGGAAATCGCCGGCGAGCTGATGCGGATCGCCGAGGATCTGCGCCGCCATGGCCCCCAGGACCACAGTTTCGATCCGCCGTATTGCACCCTCAATCTCGGCAATATCCGGGGCGGCACGGCGGTCAATATCATCGCCCGCGAATGCTCGCTCGAATGGGATTTCCGCCCGGTGCCCGGCGCCACCATCGATCTCGCGCTGACACCGTTGCGGAAGTTTATCGACGGCGACCTCCTGCCGCGCCTGAAGGCCCAGGCGGCAGAGGCCGATATCGCGCTCATTCCTGATCTCGGCGTGCCGCCGCTGATCGAGGAAAAGGACAGCGCCGCCGAGACGCTGCTGAAGATGCTGACCGGCGCCAATGAGACCCATGGCATGGCTTTCGCGACCGAGGCCGGCCAGTTCCAGGCAGCCGGCCTTTCGGCCATCGTCTGCGGCCCAGGCTCGATCGCCCAGGCGCATAAGCCCGACGAATATATCCTGAAGAGCGAATTGGCGGCGGGCGAGACATTCCTGCGCAAACTGGTCGACTGGGCGCGAGCCAACTGACGGCAGAGAGCCGCGACTATTTGGTTGTCATTGCCGGGTTTGACCCAGTGTTGTCCGGCTAAGGGGATAGACTTACGCAGCAACATCTCAGTTGTCGCCAACACCCCTCACCCCAACCCTCTCCCCACAAGTGGGGCGAGGGAGCTTAAGGGCTTATATTACTCGATCAATTCGCGTGAGAGACGATTAAAACTCCTTCGCCCCGCCCGCCGACGGACGAAGAGAGGATTGGGGTGAGAGGCGGCAGCATCACACGAGATGTTTGCAGTTCAAGCCTCTCGCGCCATCGAAAAGCACCCAGCACCTGATCTATCACGTATTTTCACAGACGAAGGTCGCCCTTAACCGGACAACAGTGGGCTTGACCCGGCAATCCAAGACTCCAGCCGATACCGAACGCGGCATTTGCGATGGCCCCCGGATCAAGTCCGGGGGTGACAATAAGGCAAGTGATCCGCTCTCGCGGAAACGTGTCGGCCGGAACCGCCGCGTCGATTGATCGCCGGCCTATTCGAGGAAGCTGGCGAGATGGCTGCGGATCTCGTTCTCGAGTTTGACGTTGAGATCGTTCATGGTCTGCTGGGTCAGCTCGTACCACACCACGTCCCGCTGATCGGGCGTGGTCTTTTCCGAGATGCTCTGGCTGCGGCTGGCGCTGGCCTGGACCTGGCCGTTGCGCAAGCCATCGGCGCTGCGCATTTCCAGCCGCACCGAGATCGTCAGGTCGTAGCGGTTGGTCTGATCGATCGTCGTCAGCGACGAGAGGCCCTGGGAGCGCGGCAGGGGCACATCAATCGCCGAGGCGTCGAGGATGGTGAAGACGGCCGTGCCGCCCTGGCCGACCGCCTGCAGACGGTCCTGGGCCCAGCGCGCGGCGACCTTGGCCGGCTGCTGCGGGAACAGGTGATCGACATTCGGCGCCTTCTGCGGCGGCTGATAGGTCTGCATGATCTGCACCTGCGACACATCCAGCCGCAGCGGCGGCAGGGCGTTATAGGTCAGCTCCGGCAAGGCCGGACGCGCGGCCGGGCTGCTGCAGGCGGCGGCCAGAACCGGCAAAGCCAGGCAGAGAATGAAGCGAAGGGAACGCATCGGGGAACGGAACATCATGTCTCGCTTGCTATGGAAAAGGCGATGAATCGGCATGCGACTGCGCCGGCATTCTGTCTGTCGGCGCCGACAGGGTCAATGCGGGTGGGGTCAATGCGCGGATGCCGCCGGCGCGGTTGGTTTATCTGGGCGGCCGGTCTATTCGGCTGGCGGTGCGGTGACGCCCGCGAGGTCGGCGGGGGTGAAGCTGTAGGTGGTGTTGCAGAACTCGCAGGTGACGGTGATGACACCGTCGACCCACATATCGTCGATATCCGGTCCCGGCATCGACCGCAGCACGCCATCCACCCGCTCGCGCGAGCAGCGGCATTTCGCCTCGACACCCTGGCCCTGGAAGACGCGCACGCCATCCTCATGGAACAGGCGATAGAGCAGGTCGCCGACTGGGAGATCGAGGTCCAGCAATTCCTTGTCGGTGCAGCTTGCCATCAGGGCGAAGGCGCGGCGCCAGCCATCCTCGGCGAGATCGGCGGCGATCTCGCTCGCACCCTCGACCGGCAGGCGCTGCAGCATCAGGGCGCCGGCGCGCCATTTGCCGTCGATCTTGCCGGCGGCCAGCTTGAAGCCGGCCTGAAGCTGTTCCGACTGGCGGAAATAATGATGGATCGATTCGCCCAGGCTCGCCCCGGTCAGCTCGACGATGCCCTGATAGCGGTCGGTGTAATCGCCCTGATCGACGGTGAAGGCGAGATAGCCGCCGCCCATGAGATGCGGCAATGCATGATGTCCCGCCGGCAAGGCCGCGATCTTCTCCGCATCGAACTGGGCATAGCCGCGCATGGCGCCGGCACTGGTGAGATCGACCACCATGAGGCCGAGCGGCCCGTCGCCCTTCGCCTGCAGGGTGAAGATGCCGTCATACTTCAACGCCGCCGCCAGCACCGCCGCCAGCGCCATCATCTCGGCCAGCAGCTTCGCCACCGGTTCGGGATAGTCATGGCGGGTGAGGATGGTGTCGGCAACCTCGCTGAGGCGCACCAGACGGCCACGAACCTCCTGCCCCTCGATCTGGAAGGGCTGGATGATATTGGCGCCGTGGCCGTCGGGTGTCAGACCGGTTCGCATGATCGGATCAGATCACGCCGAGGCACCAGAGCAGGATGCCCTGTTGCGCATGCAGGCGGTTCTCGGCCTCGTCCCAGACCACCGATTGCGGCCCGTCGATCACCGAGGCGGTCATCTCCTCGCCGCGATGGGCCGGCAGGCAATGCATGAAGATGGCATCGGGATTGGCCAGCGACATCAGCCGGTCATTGACCTGGAAGGCCTTCAGCAGATTGTGGCGGTGGCTGGTGTCCTCGTCGCCCATCGACACCCAGGTGTCGGTGACGATGCAATCGGCGCCGCGCACCGCCTCGTCGGCATTGGTGAGGATCTTCACCTTGCCGCCTTCGCGCTGCGCCCAGTCCAGCACGTCCTTGGGCGGGGTCAACGGTTCCGGGCAGGCGATGTTCAATTCGAAATCGAAGCGCACGGCGGCATGGATCCAGGAGGTCGCCATGTTGTTGCCGTCGCCCGACCAGGCGATCCGCTTGCCCTTGATCGGCCCGCGATGTTCCTCGAAGGTCATCACATCGGCCATCAACTGGCAGGGATGGGTGCGGTCGGTCAGGCCGTTGATCACCGGTATGGTGGCGTATTCGGCGAGCTCCAGGAGCTTCGTCTCCTTGGTCGTGCGCACCATGATGCAGTCGACATAGCGCGACAGCACCCGGGCGGTGTCGGCCACCGTCTCGCCGCGGCCGAGCTGCGAGCTCTCCCGCTCCATGATGACGACCTCGCCGCCCAGCCGCTTCATGCCCATCTCGAAGGAGACGCGGGTGCGGGTGGAGGGTTTCTCGAAGATCATCGCCAGCGACTTGCCGGCGAGGGGCTTCGCCTGATCCTTGACCTTGCCGGTCTTCTTCAGGTTGAGGGAGGTATCCAGGATGCTGCGCAGCTCGGCGGCCGGCAGCACGTCGAGATCGAGGAAATGCTTGGGTGTGGTCGTGGGGGTCTTCGTGGTCTTGGTGGTCATGATCAGGCAGCCTTTGCTTCTGCGGCGGCGCCATCCAACAGGCGCACGGCCGCATCGATTTCGGTTTCGGTGATGATCAGCGGCGGCAGCAGGCGAATAACATTGTCGCCGGCGCCGACCGTCAGCAGGCCGGCTCGCCGCAGCTTCTCCACCATCTCGGTATTGGTGATATGGCATTTCAGGCCCTGGATCAGGCCCTTGCCTCGTCGCTCGGCGTAGACGGTGGGGTGGCGCGCGATCAGGGCGTCGAGCTGACGGCCGAGATGCTCGCCCATGGCGACGACGTTCTCCAGGAAGCCGGGCGCCAGCATGACGTCCAGCACGGCATTGCCCACCGCCGTGGCCAGCGGGTTACCGCCGAAAGTGGTGCCGTGATTGCCGGGGCCGAAGGCGGCGGCGACGCGGTTGGTGGCGAGGCAGGCGCCCATCGGGAAGCCGGCGCCGATGCCCTTGGCTGTGGCGACGATATCCGGGGTGATGCCGGCCCATTCATGGGCGAACAGCTTGCCGGTGCGGCCCATGCCGGCCTGTACCTCGTCGAACATCAGCAGCAGGCCGTATTCGTCGCAGACCTGGCGCAGGCCGCGCAGATACTCGACCGAGCCGGCCTTCATGCCGCCCTCGCCCTGCACCGGCTCGACCAGGATCGCCGCCGTTTCCGGCCCGATCTTCTGGCGCAATTCATTCAGATTGCCAAAGGGCACCTGGTCGAAGCCGTCGACATCGGGAGCATAGCCCTTGAGATACTTCTCGTTCCCGGCGGCGGCCAGGGTGGCCAGGGTGCGGCCATGGAAGGCGCCCTCGCAGCCGATCACCCGGTAGCGCTTCGGGTCGCCGAAATCGTCCTGCCATTTGCGGATCAGCTTCAACCCGCATTCCACCGCCTCGGCGCCGGAATTGCCGAAGAAGACCTGGTCGGCGAAGCTGTTCGCCACCAGCCGGTCGGCCAGACGCTCCTGGTCGGGGATGCGGTAGAGATTGGAGACATGCCACAGCTTGCCAGCCTGCTCGGCCAGGGTCCTGACCAGATGGGGGTGGCAATGGCCGAGCGCCGTCACCGCGATGCCGCTGGCGAAATCCAGATATCGTCGACCGTCCGCCGTGAACAGATAGGCGCCCTCGCCGCGCTCGAAAGCGAGCTCGGAACGGGCGTAAGTGTTCATCAATGCCGGCGTGGCGGTCGCGGCCATGCGGAGGCTCCTGTCACTGCGGATGACCCTGGTCCCGGGCCTGGGTACTGAAAGCAAGTTAACGATGCCCGGTTAACGACGTCGGAGCAACGAAAAGCGCGGTCGTAACAAGCGCCGGCCTGCCTTGTCAATGTAAAGGGTCGTGAGAGGGAAAGGCGGAGACGCCGCTGCTCAGGCGCCGGCTCCGTCCGGGGTCTTGGGTCCCGGCCCGCCATCTCCGGGCGCCGGGCTTTCCAAGTCTCCTGCGGCGGGTTCGCTGCGCTGGCGCCGGTCCACGCCGTCCCAGGCGACATCCCGCCGGCGGCGGCTGGGACCGATATAGCTGTCGCTCTCGATGAACGGGCGTGGACGGGTGAAGACCAGGGTCATGCGCTCCAGCAGCAATTTGGGCGAGACCGGCTTGGCAAGGAATTCGGTGATGCCGGAATCCCGCGCCGCCAGGATCTCGCTGTAGCGGGTGTGGCTGGTGAGCATGATGATGGGCGTCTGGCGGTCCTGGATGCCGGGATCGCTACGGACGGCACGGACAAAGTCCAATCCCGTCATGCCCTGTATGTCGAAATCGCAGAAAACAAGATCGAAGGTCTTGGTCCGCAACGCCTCCAAGGCTTCATCGGCCGCGGCGAAATCCGTGATCTTGTGGATGTCGAAGGAACGGCAGACCTGCGCCAGCAGCCGGCGCTCGAATTGATTGGCGTCGATCAGCAGGAGCGAAACCTGGGTGAGGTCAGGTTTCCGTCCAGCCTTCCCGGCAGGTTTCACGGTGCGGGCCGCCGCATCAGCGCCCGCACCGATGCCTTGGGAGGCCCCTCGCTGGTCCGCTCCCTGACCCTTCCCGTTCTTGGAATGATTGTCCGTCGTCATTACCCTCGGCCTGCCGACAGCGGCGGTTTCGGCGCCATCCTGGCCCGTTCTTGGTTCACAATCCCTTAAAGCGCAATCCCTTCAGAGACGGCCATTAAATCGTCGGATATCCCTGCCTGTCACGCGATTTGAAGCCTGCACAAGCCGATTGCCTGGCCATCCGGCGCACCGCTACAGTCGATCTGCATCTGTCGGATGCACCCGTCACATAGGCCTGTGGCAGTCGGAGGGGGAGGCGTTGGTTTCGTCATCGGGCACCGCCGCCACGGACAGGATGAAGGCGCGTATCGCCCTGGTCGTCCTGGTGGCCGATCTGGCCGGCACCTTCGTCTTCGCCGTCGAAGGGGCGATCGCCGCCATGCAGCACGGGCTCGACCTGTTCGGCGTCCTGGTCGTGTCCTTCGTCGTGGCACTTGGCGGCGGCGTGATCCGCGATCTGCTGATCGGCGCATCACCGCCCAGCGCGGTGCGCGACTGGCATTACCCGGCATTGGCTTTCTTCGCCGGCCTGCTGACCTTCGTCCTGCATGGCTTCCTGCCGGATATTTCCCAGCCATTGCTGACGGCGCTGGATGCGGCGGGCCTGTCGCTCTTCGCCGTCGCCGGCGCGCAGAAGGCGCTGAGCTTCGGCATGGCGCCACTGATCGCCGCGCTGATGGGGACCATCACCGGCTGCGGCGGCGGTGTGGTACGCGACATCCTGTTGGCCCGGGTGCCGCTGATCCTGGAAGCCGATATCTATGCCAGTGCCGCCTTCATCGGCGGCACCGTGCTGATCCTCGGTCGGCGTCTCGGCCTGCCGCCGATCACCGCCGCCTTGCTGGGCGGTCTTGCCTGCTTTGCTTTGCGCATGCTGGCGGTGACCTATGGCTGGCAATTGCCGAAAGCGACGCTGGGATAAAAGGCACCGTATCAAAGAAACCGGGATGGGGCGCGGCCCGGATCGGCCGGATTACGGCTTCAGCCGGTAGCCGCCCCGGAACCAGGCATAGACCCAGAAGAACAGGGCAAGATCGACGGCGGCCACGATCAGCATGGCGAGGCCGACGGGTGTCGCCGTGCCGCCGGTCAGGCCGTAGCGGAAGCCGTCGATCACATAGAAGATCGGGTTGAAGCGGATCAGGTTCTGCGCCAGGTCGGGCAGATCGGTGACCCGGTAGAAGACGCCGGAGAGGAACGAGAGCGGCAGCAGCATGAAGGTGAGAATCGCCGCATATTGATCCCATTTCTGCGCCCAGATGCCGACCAGGGTGCCGATCAGTCCATGCATGATCGTGCCGCCGAGGGCGAAGAAGATCAGCGCCAGGGGATCGTGCAGGCGGAAGGGCGTGAAGAGCAGGGTGGTGAGGGTGACCGCCAGGCCCACCGCCAGGCCGCAGATTGCCGGGCCGAGGCAATAACCGAGGCTGCGCTCGATGGCGGTCAGGGGCGCCATCAGCATGTCGACGATGACGCGTTCATGCTTGTCGAGCAGCAGCGTCGCGGCCGAGCTTTCATAGGCCTTCTCGCAGGCGGCGTAGATGATCAGGCCGGGGGCGATGAAGGCGAGCAGGTCGCCGCCGCTGCCGTCGCTGCGCATGGTCGAGAGAGCGAGATGGAAGATGATCAGATAGAGCAGACTGGAAACCACCGGACCCAGGACCTGGTAGTGATAGTCCGAGAGGCCGTTGCGGATCTGCCGATAGATCAGGGTCTGCAGGCCGATCCAGTTGACCGCGCCGAAGCGGCGCAGGCGGAGGGCCGGGGCGCCTGTGCGTGACGCCGGGATCATGGCTGAGCGCGCGACGGGCTTCATGCCTTCAACTTGTAGCCACGGGCGAAGCAGCGATGGACCAGCAGGAGCAGCACGGCATTGCAAAGGCAGAGCAGGACGATGCCGGTGGTCAGCGAGCCGTCGGCATGGCCGATGAAGCCATAGCGGAAGCCGTCGATCATATAGAAGAACGGGTTGGCATGGGCGACCGCCTTCCAGATCGGCGTCAGACGTTCGGCCGAATAGAAGGTGCCGGAGAGGAAAGAGAGCGGCGTGATGACGAAATTGGTCACCGCCGCCATGTGATCGAATTTCTCCGCCCAGATCCCGGCCAGGATGCCGATCAGGCTCAGCATCAGGCTGGCCATCACCGCATGGAACAGGGCGAAAAGCGGATGGGCGATCTCGATCGGCACGAAGATCCGCATGGCAAGCCCGGTCGCCAGCCCCACCACCAGGCCGCGCGTGAGACCGCCGGCGGCGATACCCGTGGTCTGTTCCAGCGGCGATAGCGGCGGCATCAGCAGATCGACGATATTGCCCTGCACCTTGGCGATCATCAGCGAGGACGAGGTGTTGGCGAAGGCGTTCTGCGTCATCGCCATCATGATCAGGCCGGGCACCAGGAAGAGGATGTAAGGCTGGCCGCCGACCTGATCCACCGAATGGCCGAGGGCGAGGACGAAGACCGCCAGGAACAGCAGGGTCGTCACCATCGGCGCCAGGATGGTCTGGGTGCCGACCGCCATGAAGCGGCGGACTTCCTTGGCATAGAGCGTGCCGAGGCCGATCCAGTTGATGCTGCCATAGGGGCGAGGGCCGAGGGCATGCGAGCCGGAGAAACGGGGGCCGAGGAAATGCGGCGCCTGGGTGGAGGCCGGGGGACGGTTGCTTGACATCATGGCGCGACCATAGAATCTGCCCGAAAGACTGACAAGGTGGGTGGCTGCCGGGATGGCGTCCCCAACCCAACGAAAATCCTGGCCCTGATGACAGCAGGGTCTTTCTCAACCGGCCGGCCGCGAGAGACGATGACCGACGCAGATTTCGATCCGAAGCCGCGCGAGAAGCGCAAGCCGCCACGCCTGACGCCCACCAATCTGCGCCAGGCGGTGCTGGACTATCTCGACCGCTTCGTGGCGTCGAACAAGCGCCTGGGCCTGGTGATGGGGCGCAAGATCCGCGCCTCCGCCGCCGCTCATGGCGACGATCCGGCACCGCTCCTGGAAGCCTTGCCGCCGATCATCGCCGGGTTGGAGAAGCAGGGCGTGCTGAGCGACCGTAATCTGGCGGAGGCCAAGGCCCGGGCGATGATCCGGCGCGGCGGCTCACGGGCCAAGATCATGGCCAATCTGGCCGGCAAGGGGATCGATGCCGAAACGGCGGCGGCGGCCCTGGCGCGGATGAAGCTGGAATTCGACGATCCGGATTTCGACGCCGCTTTGGCCTATGCCCGCCGGCGGCGGCTGGGGCCGTTCCGGGTCGATGCGGAAGCCCGGTGGGCCAACCGGCAGAAGGACCTGGCCGCCTTGGGGCGGGCCGGTTTTTCCGGCGGGATCGCCCGCCGTGTCCTGGACAGTGATCCGGAAGGCGAAACGGACGGAGAAACCTGACGGTCCATCGACTGCCGTCGGTTTTTTCAGGCGCCCCGCCGCGACCATCAGATGACTGGACAAAGGGGGAGGGCGGGGGCAGGTTAGCCGCCATGAACGACAAGATGATTGACAAGATTCCGCCGGCTAGGCCGGTCCAACTGGTCCAGGACCGCCCGAAAGCCGCCTCATCGATGCTCACCTCGGCCCCAACTTCGCTTCCGGCGGTTGCCGGGCGGGAGGCGGCTGCCGGCGAGGTGCTGAAGGTCGATCTCGCGATCATCGGCGGCGGCCTGGTCGGCATGTCGCTGGCCATCGCCTGCAGCCAGCATGGCATCGTCACCGCTCTGGTCGAGGCCGAGCCGGCACCCTCCCTGACCGACCGCGGCTATGACGGCCGCTCCTCGGCGATCGCCTATGGTTCGCAGCAGGTGCTGCAGGCAATCGGCGCCTGGGATCAGCTCAAGGGCGTCGCCCAGCCGATTCTCGATATCCGCGTCACCGATGGCGGTGGCGTTCAGCGCGATGCGCGCCGGGCCGGCGGGGTCTCGCCCTTCTTCGTGCATTACAGCCACCGCGATTTGCTGGAGGGCGATCTGCAGGAGGGCGACGGCCTGCGGACGGCTGAGGGGCCGCGTCCCTTCGGCTTTATCGTCGAGAACCGGCTGAGCCGCATCGCCTTGCTGGAGCGGCTGAAGGCCTGCGCCAATGTCACCCATATCGCTCCGGCGACGGCGGCGGCGCTCGATCTCAATGCCGATCGCGGGCTGGTGACCCTGGCCGACGGGCGGCGGATCGAGGCGGCCCTGGTGGTGGCGGCCGATGGCCGGCATTCCGCCTTGCGCGGCTTCGCCGGGATCGGCATCAGCGAATTCGATTACCGCCAGAGCGCCATCGTCTGCACCGTGCGCCATGAGCGGCCCCATCATGGCGTCGCCCATGAACATTTCCTGCCGGCCGGTCCCTTCGCCATGCTGCCGATGACGGATGGCGTCGATGCTGACGGCCGAGCGGTGCATCGTTCCTCGATCGTCTGGACCGAGGATCCGCGTCTCGTATCGATGCTGCTGGCGCTGGATGACGACGCCTTCGGCACCGAGATCGAGCGGCGTTTCGGCCTCACGCTCGGCCATGTGCGGCCGCTGGGACCGCGCTTCTCTTATCCGCTGAAATTGCTGGTGGCAGAGAAGTATCTCGCCGACCGCCTGGTTCTGGTGGGCGATGCCGCTCATGGCATCCATCCCATCGCCGGCCAGGGCTTCAATCTCGGCGTGCGCGACATCGCGGCTTTGGCCGAAGTGCTGGTCGATGCCCGGCGCCTCGGCCAGGATATCGGCAGTCCGCTGGTACTGGAACGCTATGCCCGCTGGCGGCGCTTCGACAATCTGCTGCTGGTCGGCGTCACCGACGGCCTGACCCGGCTATTCTCCAATGATTTGCCGCCGGTGCGTCTGGTGCGCGATCTCGGCTTCGCCCTTTTCAACAAGCTGAAGCCGGTCAAGCGCCTCGCCATGCGTCATGCCATGGGCCTGGTCGGCGATCTGCCGAAACTGGTACGCGGCGAGCCGCTGTGAGCGCGTCAATCCCTGAGTCTTCATCAAATTGAGTTCTCCGCTTGAAAGCATTCACGGACATGATCTTGATCGGCGCCATCTCGAACGGGATGGGGCGATGACCTTCCGGGACCTGGCGGCGCGGCCGCATGAGGCGGGCCTTGTCATCTTCGATTGTGACGGCGTGCTGATCGACAGCGAATGGATCGCCTGCGAGGTCTTCGCCGAGGTGCTTTGCAAGCACGGTTTCTCCTGCACGGCAGAGGATATCGCCGACTGGCTGCTCGGCATGAGCTCGCGCTCGACCATGATCATCCTCGAGCGCCAGTTCGGCCGCGTGCCCGGGCCTGAGGTGATGACGGCGATCCGCCACCGCACACAGGATGCCTTTTCGGAACGCCTGAAAGCGATGCCGGGAATCCGCGAGCTGCTGAGCTGGCTGCGGCCGAAACGCTGCGTCGCCTCGTCCAGCGATCCTGAACGGCTGCGCCACAGCCTCGGCCATGTCGGCCTCTATGACCGTCTCGCCCCGAATATCTTCAGCGCCACCATGGTTGCAAACGGCAAGCCGGCACCCGATCTCTTTCTCTATGCCGCCGCCGAGATGGAAACCGATCCGGTGGATTGCGTGGTGATCGAGGACAGCGTCGCCGGCATCACCGCCGCCCGGGCTGCCGGCATGACGGCGATCGGCTTCACCGGCGGCGAGCACTGCGGCGAGAGGCATACCGCCGATCTTCTGGCGGCCGGCGCCCATCGGGTGATCGCGAGCTATGAGGAGCTGATGCCGCAGCCCCTGACTTTGGTACAAACCTGACATTAGTTCAGAGCTGAATCCGGTTCGGCCCGCCATCCCCGCCAATCCGTCACCACGCAGTTGCCGAGCGACCACCTAAGGAAATGTCGATGCCAAACCAGCCCGTCCCCCCGTTGTCGCTCGATCTGCTCGAGCATGCCGATCTCATCTCCCTGATGCCGGATCTCGTGGCACGGTCCGAGGCAGGCTCGGCTGCCGCATCCTATCTGCTGGGGGTCATGCATGAGATCGGTATCGGCCCCAAACGCGATCTCGGGATGGCCGCCACGTATCACTGCCGCGCCATCGAACAGGATGTCGAGGCGCTGATGCGCCTGGAGGAGACGCCGCCCGCCAATGCCAAGCTGACGGCGCGGCCGGGCAGCGAGGCGATGTTCCGCATGTCGCGGCTTGCCATGGCGGTGGGCGATGCGGCCGGTTTCGAGAATGCGCTGACCTGTTTCTCGCGTCTCGCGGCCTGGGGCGACGACCGCGCGCTGGCGCATCTCGCCTTGATGACGCTCTGGGGCATGGGCGTACCATCGAATAATGAAGAGGGGCTGCGTATGCTGCGCCTTGCCGCCCAGCAGGGCGCGACGGTGGCACAGGACGAATTGGGTTGGCTGGAAATCCAGGGCGAGCTGGTGCCGAAGAATGTCGCCGCCGGTATTGCCCGGCTGCGGGCGGCGGCGGAAGCCGGTTACGGCCAGGCGCAATGCCGCTATGGGCTGCTGCTGGTGGAGGGGCGCGTCTTGCCGGGCGATCTCGATGCCGGCTGCGACTGGCTCGCCCAGGCGGCGGAGCAGGGCTATGCCGCCGCCTTCCATCCGGTCGGCCGCCTGCTGGCGGAGCATGGCGAGGATGACGAGTCCTTCAGCGAGGGCATCTGCTACCTGATGCTGGCGGTGGACAGCGAGGTCGCCGGGGATGTCGCCGGGACCAAGGCCGATCTCGAGAGCGCGCTGAAACAGGCCTCGGATGCGGTGCGCCGGGAGGCCGAGATGCGCCGGGCCGACTGGCATATGCAGCCGAGCCTGGAATCGAATCAGCTCGTGCCTTTCAGCGCGGACTGAGTGCGATGGCCTGATTGGCGTGGTCCCGAGCCAATCTCTTCAGCGCGGGTCCCGCGAGAGGCCTTTCGCGGCGAGATCCTGGAGATAGCGGTTCCAGATCTCCTCCTGCTTCTCGCCGATCTCATAGAGATAGCGCCAGGAGTAGATGCCGGTATCGTGCATGTCGTCGAACTGGATGCGGACGGCGTAATGGCCGACCGGCTCCAGCCCCATGATGCCGACATGGCGGCGCCCGGCGACCAGGGTCTTCTGTCCCGGCCCATGGCCCTGCACTTCCGCCGAGGGGCTTTCGACCCGCAGGAATTCCGCCGGATAGCGGAAGGTGACGCCGTTATCGAAGGCGACTTCCAGGATCTTCTCCGCCTTCAGCAGGCGGATCTCCAGCGGCCAATGCGGCGCGCCGGCATTTTCGTCATGGGACGTGTTGCCGGCCGTGCTCACTTCAGGAAATCCGCGTCGTCCAGGGGGCGCGCCTCATCGACCAGCATGATCGGGATGCCGTCACGGATGGGGTAGGCGAGGCCGGCCTGCTTGCTGATCAGTTCCTGGGACGCCGAATCGAAAATCAGCGGCCCCTTGGTCAGGGGGCATACCAGGATTTCCAGCAGCTTCGGGTCGACGCCGTGGCTCGGGATGCGCTGTGACTGTTCGCTCATCGTGTCTGCTCGCTCATGAACGTCGGTTCCTCAACTCGGGTAGCGTCAATGCAGCGGCCGGTCGCGCTGTTCATGGGCGGCGATCGCCACTTCGAACAAGGCGGTCAGCATATCGGCCACGGTGTCAATATCCGGGCATTCCAGCAGGCTCTGCTTCTCGGCCGCGCTGAAGGGACAGAGCATCGCGAGCGAGACCACGAGATGCTCATCCTCGGCCTGGGCGATCGCCTGCTTGTCGACGCCCATCTGCTTGAGATCGAGGAAGGTCTTCAGGAGATCGAGGAAATGGTCGCGGTCGGCCAGCATGAAGCCGCGCTCGGCCATATCCTCGATATAGGGTGAGAAATCCACCAGCGCCTGGCGGAAACCTTCGGTATGGCGCGACAATTCGCGGGTCAGGCGGAAGCGGCTCAGCCCCGAGAGGGTGATCATATAGCGCCCGTCTTCCGATTCCTCGAAGGCGACGATGCGGCCGGCACAGCCGATCCGATGCAGCTCTGGCGTGACTTCCGGATCCATCTTGCGGTCGGCGCCAGCTTCCAGCGGCTGGACCATGCCGATGAGGCGTGTCGGCGTCATCAGCGCATAGCGCACCATGGCGAGATAACGCGGCTCGAAGATGTTGAGCGGCAGCCGCCCGCCGGGCAGCAGCAGGGCTTCGGTCAGCGGGAAGAGCGGTATCGACGACGGCAAATCATCGATACCGGGATCGAAGGGGCCGAGAGAGGTGGGGCCGGGACGCATCTTGTTCTGTATCTAACTCTACTCAGGAAAACAGGATCGAGGACAACTGGCGCCGGCCGCTCAGGGTCAGCGGATCGGTCGGCCCCATGGCTTCGAAGAACTTCACGAGCTGCAGCCGCGCCGCTTCGTCCTTCCAGGCGCGGTTGACGCGGATGATGCTCAGCAACTGGTCGATCGCCTCTTCCCGGTCGCCGCCGGCGAAGAGCGCTTCGGCGAGCTCGTAACGGGCATCGAAATCCTTGCCATTGGCTTCGATGCGGGCGCGCAGCTCCGGCACCTTGCCGGCCGCCTTGCCGCCCTGTTCGGCCAGTTCCAATTGCGTCTTGGCGGCGGCCACGGCCGGATCCTTCAGGATCTCCGGTTCCAGGCCGGCGACGAATTCCTTGGCCGAGTCGAGATCGCCCATGGCGAGCAGGCAGCGCAGCAGGCCGGCGATCGCCTTGGCATGGCCGGGCTCATGTTCCAGCACCTGGCTGAAAATCGCGCTGGCGGCGCCATGATCGCCGGCGGCGAGGGCGGCCTCGGCCTGTTCCACCGCCTCATCGATCGGCGAGGGGCCCTGAGCGCCGGCGCCGAGCTTCGCCAGGCGGCCGACGAACTGCTTCAACTGGCTTTCCGGCTGGGCGCCGACGAAGCCGTCCACCGGGCGGCCCTGGAAAAAGGCATAGACCGCCGGGATCGACTGGATGCGCATCTGCGCCGCCAGTTCCTGATTCTCATCGACATTGATCTTGACCAGCCGGACGGCGCCCTTGGCGTCCTTCACCGCCTTTTCGATCACCGGGCCAAGCTGCTTGCAGGGGCCGCACCAGGGGGCCCAGAAATCGACGATCACCGGCGCGTCCATGGAAGCGTCGATGACATCGGTCTTGAAGCGCGCCGTATCCGTGTCCTTGATCAGGTCGCCGGCGGCCGGGGTGCCGCCACCAATCAGCTGGTCCATTCACTCAAACTCCGACAGGGGTTGTACGTCGAAAGGCGGGAGATCGCCCGATAAGGCTATTAGATGGCGCGTCACGGCGCGGCGATCAAGCTTTCCCTGATCCCGCCGCGACACCGGGCGTGTACGGCACGCATCCGGTTCTTGCAACTGTCACAGGAAGTTAGCTGGCGGACAGCAACTCCGTGTCGGGGATATCCGGCAGCCATGGCGCCGGATGACCGTGACGCCGGCCGCAGAACGCCATCACCTCAGAACGTCATCATCTGGGGCTTGTGGCCCTCGGCTTCCAGGAAACGCACCAGATCCTGGGGCGACAGGGAGGTGGTCTTGCTGTTGACCAGGGGATGGCAGTTGACCGGGTCGAAGGCGAGCAGGCCCTCGTCCAACACCAGGGTCACCTTGTTGCCCTTGTCGTTGATGATGGAAAAGGGCGTGACCGCGCCGGGCAGGACGCCGAGATAGGTCATCAGCCGGTCCGGACTGCCGAAGCTCAGCTTGCCGGCACCCAGGCGCTCGCCCAGGGCCTTAAGATCGACCCGCTTATCCTCTTCGACCACTACCAGCCACATCTCCTCCTTCTTGTTGCGCAGAAAGAGATTCTTGATATGACCGCCGCTCAAGGCGCCGCGCAGGGCCTTGGCTTCCTCGACGGTGAAGACCGGCTCGTGATCGACCGTCTTGCTGGCGATGCCGAGTTCCGCGAGGCGCGCCAGCAATTGCTCCGGCGAGGTCGGCAGGGTCGGCGCAGCGCCCGGTTGGGCGCTGTCGGAAGTGGCGGGCTGCGCTGCTTGGCTCTCGCTCATCGGCCTTGGTCCTGTCTCTCGAAATGACGTCGCGCCGTTATAATCGCCACCGCGCCGCATCGCAAACCCGGCGGTTGCCCGGCGCGACTGGCGCGACTCGGTCTTGGGGCGCCGCGCTAAGTCCCGGGAATCGGCCGAAAAATTGATGCTTGCAAATGATCGGCCGATGGGTAATATGCGCCGCGCTGACCGGGCAGCCCGCCATCCCAAGGCTGCCACAGACGGTCACGCCGCACGGAGCGCGGGCGTAGCTCAGGGGTAGAGCACAACCTTGCCAAGGTTGGGGTCGAGGGTTCGAATCCCTTCGCCCGCTCCAAATTTCCTTCACAGATGATAAAGATCGCCGTGGAGAGCAGCCGTAGCGTTCGGCGTGCTCCAACGTCTTGCTGGGCTTCTGTATCTTGTTCCGCTCCGTGCCGGGTTTTGCCGTATTCCGGTGACGGCCGGAAGACAGACAACTGAAAGAGAAAATAACCCGGCCTGAGAATAATCCCGAGGACTGGTTTTGCTGCCTGCCTATGCGCATATCTGCAGATGATGGACATGGCCGGATCAGAAAGCTGACGATGCCGCGTTGACGGCATCCGAATCTCTTTCTGATGGCTGCCGCCGATCAGTGCCGATGCATGGCAGGATGCCATTCCGTCAAAACCATTTCGATGGGAGGGAGATATGAAAGTTCGGCCTGCCTTCGTTACCCTTGGCCTCGTCGTCATCGTCGTGGCTGTCGCGGTCCATCTCGCACAGAATTTATGGGGCTGGTTCCCGTGGATCTAACGCAGGATCTAACACAGCATGCCTGCGTCCTTGGGGTAGTGATCGTTTCCTTCCGGTGACGCTTCCCGCAACGTGATGCCGTGTCGTTGCCGGTCGGCTCGCGGCGCGTTAGGCTGCGGACCGGCCGATACAGCCAGCCGCTCGCACCCTTCAGGGCATGGTGAATGTATCTCCGCTCTCGCGTCTTCCTTTTTCGACGGTGACGGCATCAGCAAGGCGAGCCCTGATCTCTCCGGTCGCCGGACAGAAAGGACGGACGCGCATGCGCAGCTATCTCGATGCCAAGATCATGGCGAAAGCGCTGAAGGCGGAACTCGGGCGCCGGCAGATCGATATTCCGCACAGCCAGGCGCTGGAACTGGTTGCGGCGCAATTCGACTGCGATAACTGGAACGTCCTCGCGGCGAAGATCGCCGAAGCCGGTGATTCGCCTGGTGCCGCGCCCAAGGCCAGGCCGGATGTGTCGTTTCACGGCACGGCGCCGATCTTCCGTATTTTTGACGAAGCGAAGGCCAAGGAATTCTACCTGGATTTCCTCGGCTTCTCGCTCGACTGGGAGCATCGCTTCGAGCCGCATCTGCCGCTCTATGCCCAGGTCTCGCGGGCCGGCCTGGTGCTGCATCTCAGCGGACATCACGGCGATGCCAGTCCCGGTTCGACCGCCTTCATCGAGACCAAGGCCCTGCGCGGCTATCAGCGTGAGCTCATCGGGCGCGACTACCCCAATATGCGGCCCGGCATCGAGGAAGAACCCTGGGGCCTGGTCATGACCGTGATCGATCCCTTCAGCAACAACCTTCGGTTCTGCGAGCGGCTTTGAGCTCGACGGTATTGCCTTCGGGGTCGCGCAGATAAATCGACAGGCCTTCGCCCTCGGCGCCGTAGCGTGACGCCGCGGGGTCGATTGCGATGCCATGCCGTGCGAAATGCGCGCGCAGGGCCGCTTCGTCGAAGGGATGGATGCCGATGCAGATATGATCGACATTGCGGCCCTCAGCACCCGCCGCCTTGCCGCCGGCCCGGCCCAACGGTCCGTCGAGGGTGACGATATCGATCAGCGACCGGCCGGCGCGGAGCTGGAACAGGCCAAGCTCCCGATGTTCGCGTTCCAGCACGCAGCCCAGCACCTCGCAATAGAAGGCAACCAGGGCTTTCGCATCAGCGGCGCGGAACACCACGTGATCGAGCCCGGTCAGGGCATAAGGTGGCGATAACTGGGCCATTTCGGACGATTCCCGTTTGTCGCGATGGGTGAAATCATAGAGCGCGGCGCGACCGGATTGAAGCAAAGAGGTTGGCGTCAATGGTGGCGTCAATCGACCCAGAATGACTTTTGTAACCGGATCGAGCTTTCAGCTCGTTTCAGTTTTGCCGAGTAAATATGTGGGGACGGGATTGGCGTCGCTGGCCTTGTCCCAGGCTTGCGCCACGATGCGCCAACCGCTTTCCGGTCCGTCGCCGTCATTCTTGACCAGCATCATCATCTCGATGTTGCGGTTGATCTCGCGGCCGTTCTCCGTCATTTCGCAGGCGGCCACAGCCACGGCGACGTTACCGAAGACATGGATCTCGATACCCAGCAGATCTTCCTGGAACATGCGCAGATCGGCACCCGCCAGGTCCTGCATGCGCTGGACGAAGGATGCTACGCTGCGGCCGGCTGCCGGCCGGGCCGCCGGATAGAGCGCGGCATTCGGATGGAAGTCGGCGGCGAAGCCGGCCCAATCGGCGGGTGTCGCCGGGCTCCAGCTTAGGCTTGCGAGCTGCCGCGCGATGACGGCCTCGATGGCCCGCTTGTCGTCGTCGATCTTCCGACTTTGTGTCTTGCCGCCCATGTCACACCTCCCCCGGATTTTACTGACCTGCCGCCGGTATCATCATCCGGCGGCAGGCCTCGTCCCGCAAGCGAAGGAAGGCGAGGGACGATGGCGGCCCCGAGGCTATGGTGTTGTCAGGCTCTTTCCGCGGGGCAGGCGGCGGCGCAGATTGTAACGCTGTCTGCCTGCCTGCGGTTCTTGGCGTCGAGGCGCAAGGCGAGGAGCGCCACCAAGACGGCGGCCAAGGGGACCAGGGCGGCGACCCAGGGAACGGCGCCGAGGCCGAGACCCAGACCGAAGCCGGGGCCGGTCGATTTGGCGATCACCGCGCCGCCAAGCCAGGCGCCAAAGGCATTGCCGAGATTGAAGGCGCCGATATTGAAGCTGGAGGCGAGGCTCTGCCCGGCACCCTTGGCCTTCTGCAGCACCCACATCTGCAAGGGTGGCACGGTGGCGAAGCCGGCGACGCCCAGAAGGCCGATGGCGATGATGGCGGCGATCTCGTTATGGAAGGCGAAGGTCATGGCGCCGAGGATCGCGGCCAGCAGCAGCATGCTGCCGAGCATGGTCGGCACCAGGCGCCAATCGGCCAGCCGCCCGCCCAGCAGATTGCCGATCACCAGCCCGCCGCCGAAGACTAGCAGGATCGGCGAGACGGCGCGCTCGGAAAAGCCGGTGATCTCGGTCAGGAGCGGCGCCACATAGGTGAAGACGGTGAAGACGCCGCCGAAGCCGAGCACGGTGGTGAGCATGCCCAGCAGCACCGGGCCGCGCATCAAGGCACGCAGATCGGCCCGCAGATTGCCGGCTTCCGGCGCCGCCTCGTCGCGCGGCACATAAAGGGCGATCACCGTCAGGGCGACGACGCCGATCAGGGTCACGGCCCAGAAGGTCGCGCGCCAGTCGAAGGTCTGGCCGAGCCAGGTGCCGAAGGGAACGCCGAGAATATTGGCGACGGTCAGGCCGGTGAACATGACGGCGATGGCCGAGGCCTGACGCTGCGGCGGGACCAGGCTGGTGGCGACCACCGAACCGACGCCGAAAAAGGTGCCGTGGGCGAAGGCAGTCAGCACCCGCGCCGCCATCAGCCAGGTATAGCTGGGGGCAAGGGCGCAGGCGGCATTGCCGAGGGTGAAGATCACCATAAGGGCGATGAGCGTGGTCTTGCGCGGCAGCCGGGCGGTCAGCGCCGTCAGCAGCGGCGCGCCGGCCACCACGCCCAGGGCATAGCCGGAAATCAGCAGGCCGGCGGTGGAAATGGAGATGCCGAGATCGGTGCTGACCTGCAGCAGCAATCCCATGATGACGAATTCGGTGACGCCGATACCGAAAGCCCCGGCGGTCAGGGCGTAAAGGGCGATGGGCATGATGCGGTCTTTCCTGGAGAGCGATCAGCGGCGGCCGGACGCGGCCGCAGCTCTGTCGGCATGAACATGGACACCGCTACGGCTGTGATCTAGTCTGCCGGAAAGAACATCATTTATGATTTGAAATCACAAATGAGAGGTGCAATGGCGCGGCCGGACGTCAACCGCTTCGGTGAGATGGAAGTCTTCGTGCGGGTGGTCGAACTGGGCGGCTTCTCGGCGGCGGCGCGGGCCTTCCGCCTGACCCCCTCGGCGGTCAGCAAACTGATCGCCCGGCTGGAAGCGCGGCTCGGCGCCAGGCTCTTCAACCGCTCGACCCGGGGCCTGCAACTGACCCCGGAAGGCGGCGCCTTCTATGGCCGCAGCACCCGATTGCTGGCTGATCTCGACGAGGCGGAACGCCAGGTGGCGGCCAGTGAGACGCCGGCCGGCCGCCTGCGGGTCAATGCCAACGTGCCGTTCGGCGTGCATTTCCTGCTGCCGCTGGCGCCGGTCTTCCTCGCCCGCTATCCCGGCATCACCCTGGACATCGCTTTAACCGATGCGGTGATCGATCTGATGGAGGAGCGCACCGATGTGGCGGTGCGCGCCGGTCCCCTGAAAAGCTCGCGTCTGGTGGCGCGCAAGCTGGGGCAGACCCGCATGGTGATCGTCGGCGCGCCCTCCTATCTGGAGCGCCACGGCACGCCGCGCCGGTCGGCGGATCTCGCACGCCATAACCTGCTGGATTTCAGCTATGTGCGGGTCAATCAGGGTTGGCCGCTGATCGAGGACGGCAGCCGGATCATCGTCATGCCGAAAGGCAATGCCCAGGTCAGCAACGGCGACGGCCTGCGGCAACTGACGGTGGCCGGGCTCGGGCTCGCCCGGATCGGCTTCTTTCAGGCGAAGGACGACATCGCCGCCGGCCGGCTCCGCCTGCTGCTGGAAGAGTGCAATCCCGGCGAGCCGGAGGATTTCCATGCGCTCTTCCTCGGCCAGGGCCCGCAAGTGCCGGCGCGGGTGCGTGCCTTCCTCGATTTCCTGGTGGAAACGGTGCGCCTGAGCTGAGGCAGCAAGCGCATCGCCGCCAGGGGATCGTCAGAAGAATTCGTCGAGCTGCTTGTAATGGCGGCGCTTCGCCGGATCGAGCGTGGCGATGCCGTAATGGCGGCAGAAATGCGGCAGCAGCATCGCACCGTAAACCTCGCTGATCTCCTCGGCGATGATGGCGAGATCCATATAGCGGTCGGCCCGCGCCACTCGGCCGCAATCGATGAAGTGAACGCCATCCTCCGCATCGATCAGGATGTTGGAGAGATAGAGATCGCCATGGGTGATGACGAGGTCTTCTTCCGGCGGCAGACGCGCCGCCAGATCGCGCAGCAGGTCCTCGGGCGTGGTGCCGGCATTGGCGCCATCGAAATCAGCCGGATCGACCAGGCCGGCCTGCAGGTTCCAGCGCGCCTGACGGAGCCTTGCCGCTGCTGTGCCGTCGAAGGGGCAATCGGCCGGCGATGTCAGATGATGCAGGCTGGCCAAGGCCTCGGCGATGGCGGCGACGATCCGTTCCGGCGGCCAGTCGAGATCGGTGGGATGTCGGCCGCGAACCGCTGCCGTCCGCAGCGCGACAAGGTCGCCGGTCGCGCAATGGCCTAGCAGGCGCGGTACCCTTGCGCCCCGGTCGCCGAGCCAGGCGAGGCGTTTGATTTCCGCCTGCAGCTCCATGGCACTCGGTCCGGTGGCGAGCTTCAGGAAGTCGGTGGCGCCATCGGCGCGGCTCAGGCGGAAGACCTGCGCCGCCGTCGCGCCGATATGGACGCGGTCACGCTGCCAGCCCGTCAAATCGAGTTGCCAGTCCGCCGGCAACAGGCGCCAGAGATCTGCCCGGGAATCCGGCATGTCCGTGGCTGGTGCCGCCGGGGAGATCGGGTCTATCGTCATCAGGTGCTCTCGGGGAAAAGGGATGGGCTATGGCGCGTTTCAGTCCGGCAGGCCCGGCCAACGCGGCAGGCCGTCATGGAGATCGAGCCAGGCGATCTTGTCGGCGACGAACCAGTGCTCTGTCGGCCGAACGGAAGCGGCATCGTCCAGACTGCCCACGGTCAGCCACAGGGTGTCCGGGTCGCTGTCGAAAACGAAGGTCAGGGGGCTGCCGCAAGTGCCGCAATGGCTGCGTGTCGCCGCAGCGGAGGATCGATAGGCCGTCGGCGTGCCGGTGAAACTGACTTGATCCCGCGCGAAGCTCGCATAGGTCAGAAAGGCTGCGCCGCTGTGACGGCGGCACATCGAGCAGTGGCAATGGGCGACGATTCGGGGTTCACCCGATATCTCGTACCGCACCGCGCCGCACAGGCAACCGCCGCGCATTCGCCCACTCCTCATGCCTCACCCGTCTATCAAGAAAGGTTCCTGATTTTCCTGTATCTGTCCATGTCTATCCTGTCGTAGTCTATCCGGACGCGTGCCCGTCGATAGGAGACAATCGGTGTTCGCACCGATCGGCATCTTGCCGCTGACACAGCTTTGTCAACGTGCTCGGCTAGACTGCGGCTTCTGCTTGTTCCCAGACAAGGTATGGGCCGTGCTCGATAACAGGTTATTCCGATTTGGGTGTGTCTGTGCCAGAGCAGTTGCCGCGATCTTCTTGATCGCACTGCTCCAAATTGGCATGGCCCGGCCGGTGGCGGCTGTCCAACTGGCGCCGGGCGATGACAAGACCGCAACGCCGATCAAGCATCTCATCATCATCATCGGCGAGAATCGAACCTTCGACCATCTGTTCGGGCTCTATGTTCCCAAACCGGGCCAGAGCGTCTTCAATATCCTGTCGGAGGGGATCGTCGATGCGGATGGCAAGCCGGGACCGAATTTCGCCAAGGCGGCCCAGTTCGCGGCGATCGAAGCCGGCGGGCGCTACACGATTCGGCTGGACCACAAGCAGCCATATGCGACGCTGCCGCTTCCCGGCGTTTCCGAGGGGCATGGCGCGCCGAGCGATATCGATCCGCCGCTTTCATCGCCGTCGCTGGCGGCGACCGCCGATGTGGGCCTGCTGCCGGGCGATACGGGCCTGGTGCTGACCGGCGCCACCGGCCTGCCGTCCCACAAGGGCATCGACACGCGGGTCGACAATGCCACTCATCTGCCGGATGGGCCGTATCAGTTGACCGGGGCGAAGCTGCCTCACGATGCCTATACCGGCAATCCGGTCCATCGCTTCTATCAGATGTGGCAGGAGCTGGATTGCGATGCGGCGCACGCGACGGCCGTCAATCCCAGCGGCTGCCAGGCCGATCTCTTTCCCTGGGTCGAGCAGACCGTCTCCGGCGACGGTGCCTTGCGGCCAAAGGGCCATGACAATCATGAAGGCGCCGTCTCGATGGCCTTCTACAACATGGCCAAAGGTGACGCGCCTTATCTGAAATCCCTGGCGGACCAGTACACGCTCAGCGACAACTATCATCAGGCGATGATGGGCGGCACCGGCGCCAATCACATCGCCATCGGTTACGCCGACACCCTCTATTACAGCGACGCGGCGGGCCGGCCGGCGGTGCCGCCGGCCGCGGAGGTCGAGAATCCAAATCCGCAACCGGGTACGAACAATTTCTATGCCAATGACGGCTATGGGTCGCTGAAGACCGGCAAGGGCGGCAGCTACACGGATTGCGCCGATCCGACGCAGCCCGGCGTCGCCCCCATTCTCGCCTATCTCTCGGCTCTGCAGCCGCCGATCAAGGCGAACTGCCAGAAGGGCGCCTATTATCTCCTGAACAATTACAATCCCGGCTATATCGGCACCGGCGCCCTCGACCGCCGTGACAATGGTTCCTTCACCCTGCCGCCGGTCAGAACCCGCCATATCGGCGATGCCTTGAATGCCGCCGGCGTCTCCTGGCGCTATTACGGCGAGAGCTGGACCATTTATTTGCAGGATCCGACGGACCCGCTCTATTGCAACATCTGCAATCCCTTCCTCTATGCCACCCAGACGATGACGGATAAGCGGCAGCGGGAAATACATCTGCAGGACACGACCGACCTCTATAGCGACATCGCCGACGGCAATCTGCCGGCGGTTTCTTTCGTCAAGCCGAATACCATCAATGACGGCCATCCCGGCACCTCCAAGGTCGATCTTTTCGAATCCTTCACCCGGAAGATCGTGATGGCGCTGCAGGCCCAGCCGCAGCTCTGGAAGGACTCCGCTATCCTCGTCACCTTCGACGAAGGGGGCGGGTACTGGGATTCCGGCTATGTTCAGCCGCTCGACTTCTTCGGTGATGGCACGCGGGTGCCGCTGATCGTCGTTTCGCCTTACGCCACCGGTGGCCGGGTGGTCCATACCTACGAAGATCATGTCTCAATCGACAAATTCATCGAGCGCAACTGGCACCTGAAGCCGCTGAGCGCCCGTAGCCGGGACAATCTGCCGGACCCGGTCGCCGACCCCAGCGCGCCTTATGTGCCAACCAACAGGCCGGCGATCGGCGATCTCTTCGATCTCTTCTCATTCCGCTAGATGTCGGAATCGGTTCAGGTGAGCTTCGGTCGATCGCCCATGTCGCCCTTGCTTGATAGGATTTTTTGACTATATAAGGCGACTCCTGCTGCATCCGCAGGTCGCATCGGTTGCATCTTCGAGGACGTCATGAAACGAGATCTGCACGAGGCCAACCGCCTCTCCTGGAATGCGGCGACCATCGCCCATAACAGCCATAAGGGCGATCAGGCCGCGTTCTTCCGTGAGGGCGGTTGCACCTTGTTCCCCGAGGAACTGGACCTGCTTGGCGAGGTCGAGGGGCGCAGCCTGCTGCATCTGCAATGCAATGCCGGCCAGGACAGCATCAGTCTGGCGCGGCGAGGTGCGCGGGTCACCGGTGTCGATATCAGCGACGAGGCCGTGGCCTTCGCCCGGCAATTGGCGGCGGCGGTGCCGGCGACGGCCGCGTTCGACCGCGCCGATGTCTATGATTGGTTGACGGAAGCAGCGGCCGAGGGCCGGCAATTCGACCGTGTCTTCAGCTCCTATGGCGCCATCTGCTGGCTGTCGGATCTGGCGGCCTGGGTCAAGGGTATTGCTGCAGTGCTGAAACCGGGCGGCCGTCTCGTGCTGGTGGATTTCCATCCGGCCGGGATGTGCTTCGACGAGCAATGGCAACTGCATTACGACTATTTCAACGCGGCGGCGATCACGGAAGCGGCGGGCGTCGGCGATTATGTCGGCGATTCCGGCGATGGCTTGGCGCTCGGTGGATTCCAGGAAGGCATCCGGGATTTCCGCAATCCGCATCCCTCCCACGAATTCTATTGGGGTATCGGCCAGATCGTGACCGCGCTCAGCACCGCCGGCCTCGGCATCGACCGGCTGGAGGAATATCCCTATCTCAACGGCTGGCGCCGCTCGCCGGATATGCGCGATATCGGCGGTCGCCGCATGGCGCAGCCGGAGGGCATGCCGAGTCTGCCCCTGATGTATGGCATTCGCGCCAGCAAGCCGGCCTGACCGTTCCGGTTCTTGTTTCAAATGATCTCATCACCGGCGATGTGAGGCGGGTGGATGCGGGATTGCAGGGTCACGGGCCGACGGCTGATGCGATAGACGGCAGCGGGCGGCAGATTTCGGAGCGCGCGGCCAAGATAGGCCGCCCGCAATCCCAGCCGGTCGAGAAGACGGCGCGGCACGGGGCAACGCGGCCCATAGGTGAACTGATAGAAGGCGGCATCCGGGCGCATATAGCTGAAGGCGCCGGCGATGATGGCGAGTATCCGGTGATACGGCATGTTGAGCAAAGGCAGGCCGCTGACCACGGCACCGAGCGGCGCGTCCTCGAAAAGCCGATGCCGCCGGAGCTCGGCGGCGCTGGCGGCGAGAATCCGGGCCTTGGGGAAGCGTTCGCCGAGCAGATGTGCGAAATCGCCATCATATTCGACCAGCACCAGATCCGATTCGGGAATGCCACGCTCCAGAAGCGCCCGGGTGAAGACGCCGGTGCCGGGACCGAGCTCGAGCACTGGTCCCTGGCCGGCCTCGATCTCGCTGGTGATCAAACGGGCAAGATCCCGGCTCGAAGGTGCGATGGCTCCAACGAGACGGGGATTGGCGATCCAGGATTGCAGGAAGGATTGAAGATCCGGCATGACGGGGCTCAATATGGGGGGCTCAGGAGAATACTGCGCTCCTTGTGATGTGCCGCATCGGCATTGCGCGAACATTGCGCGGGACGGCTGGTGCGTTATTCGCCGTCAGAAGGTGTCAGGCGCCGGCAGAGCCAGGCGGAAGACCGCTCCGCCTTGAGGGCCATCGAGCACGGCGACCTGGCCGCGATGCAGGCGGATGATCTCCTGTACGAGATTCAAGCCGAGCCCGGCGCCGCGATCGCGCGGCTGCAGGCGGTGGAAGGGTTCGAAGATCCGTTCGCGCTGATCGGCGGGCACGCCCTCGCCGTCATCGGCGATCTCGATGGAGCGGTCGCGGCCGACAGTGATGCCGATCGTGCCGCGATCGCCGCCATGGTCGATCGCGTTCTGCACCAGATTGACGACGGCGCGTTCCAGGGCGATGCGGTCGCCCATGACGGTGACGGGCGCGGATGGCGCGTCGAAGGCAAGCTCATAGCCGGCGGCGATGGCGAGCGGCGCCAGATCGGCGGCAACGCGCTCACCGAGCGCAACCAGATCGACGGGCTGGAATTCGGCGCGACGCTGATTGAGGCGCTGGAGATCCAGCAATTGCTCCGCGAGGACCGCGAGGCGCGCGACATCCGCCAGTAGGCGGGCGACCGCCGGGCTCTCGGGCAGCGATTCGAGGCGTGTGTTCAGGATGGCGATCGGCGTCCGTAATTCATGGGCGGCATCGGCGAGGAAGCGCTTCTGCCGCTCATAGCCGTCATCGAGCCGGCCGAGCGCGTCGTTTACCGCCTTGACCAGGGGCCGGATCTCCGCCGGCACATCGGCCATGGGCAGCCGCGCGCCGCGTTGATCGACATCGATCCGCTCGGCCTGTGCCGCTGCCCGGCTCAATCCGGCCAAAGCGCGGCGCACCACCAGCGGCGTCGCCGCCAGGGTGGCGAGGCACATGATCGCAAGACCCGGCAAAACGAAGGTGAGAAAAATAAGGCCGGTGGAGAGCAGCAGCTTGCGCAATTGCAGCCGGCCGCCGGTGCCGGTCAGGATCTGCACGGTGCCGGCCTCGGTCTCGACCCGTTTCAGGCGGGCATTGGGGCGCTGGTCGCCGAGCTGCCAGCCGAGCCGGGCCTGATCGATCCGGTCCAGCGCATCGCCGATGGCGGCATATTCCGGCGGCACCGCACCCGCCGTCAGCACATGGCCGGCGCGGTCGCGGATGATGTACCAGAGCCGGGGCTCGCCGGCGCGCAGCCGATCCATCTCCGGCGTCGGGCGCAGGGTGAGATTGCCGCCGGCATCGCGCGCCACGGCACCCTGCAGCACATCGACGACATTCTCGTCGCTGTCGTCGATCATATAGCCGGTCGCCCAGAGGGCGCCGATCAGCAGCAGGATAAGGACCGTCAGGATGACGGCCTGCAACAGCATCAGTCGGCGGATGAGGCGCCATTTGAGCGAGGGCGCCGCTGGTGATCCCGTTCCGTCGATCGTCATACAGAATGCTGCGTCATTGCATCATGAAGGCGGATACATCACGCAGACTGGCGCAGCAGATAGCCGATGCCACGAATGGCATGGATGTCGATGCCGGCCTCCTGGTCCTTCAGCTTGCGCCGCAGCCGCGACACATGGGTGTCGAGGGCGTTGGACTGGATCTCGTCGTCGAAGCTGTAGACCGCTTCTTCCAGCGATGCCCGCATCACCGTCCGGCCGCGCCGGCGCAGCAGCGTCTCCAGCACCAGGAGCTCGCGGCGCGGCAGATCCAGGACCACGCCCGCGATGCTCGCCTCGCGGTGGCGGAAATCGAAAGCGAGCCGGCCGATGCGGACGACATCCGGCATCAGATGGGCCGGCCGGCGCAGCACCGCGCGCAGCCGCGCCAGCAGTTCCTCGACGGCGAAGGGCTTCGGCAGATAATCGTCGGCGCCGGCATCGAGCCCGGCGACGAGATCGGTGAGATCGCCCCGTGCCGTCAGCACGATGATCGGCACGCCATTGCCCCTGGCGCAGAGCTTGGGAATGAGGCTGAGCCCGTCGCCATCGGGCAATTGCCGGTCGAGCAGCACGGCGTCATGGACGTCATCGGCAATCGCCGCCTCGGCTTCGGCCAGGGTCGGCACATGATCCATGATCATGTCATAGCGCTTCAGCGCCGCGCCCAGCGCCGATGCCATTTCCCGTTCATCCTCGACCAGCAAGACCCGCATGGATCGCCCGCTTCGTTTCGTCACATCCGATCCGGTCCTGATACCGCCCGGACATTGCGGCAGGGTTGCGCGATGCGGTCGGCGCGGGGCCTGGGATGTGCTTTATGCCTTGATTTGTGCCTGCGCGCGGCCGGCCCCGCAAGGGGCCAACGGGGGAGGCAAACCGGGAGGTTCTGGCGGAAGAGCCTGACGGACGGGCTGAATGGCGGGAACGGCTGCGGCGGCTACCAGCGGTGGTACCGCCCGTGATAGCCGTGGCCGAAGCCGAAGACGAAGGTCGCGCCGACCTGCGGACCGTAATAGCCGTAAGGCGCATAGGCCGGATAATAGGGATAGGCGGGATAGTAGTAAGGATAGGCCGGGTAGACCGGCGCCGCATAAACCGGTGGCGCATAGACAGGTGCGGCATAGGTCGGGGTGGGTGCCGCGTAAACCGGCTCGGCGGCAGGTTGGGTCTTGTTGCCGCTTGCCGCCATGCATTGCTGGTAAGCGATGTCGTAGCGCTGCTGGACTTCGTCGGCGGAGAGGCCGGCATTGCTGGCGCCGACGGCACTGCCCATCAGCAGGCCGGCGCCGGCGCCGGCGGCCGCGCCGATCCCCGGATTGCCGGCGGCTGCGCCCAGGAGGGCGCCGGTCGCGGCACCGATGCCGGTACCGACCACGGCACTGCCGACCGCCGCCTGATTGGCCGCGGCTGCCGGCGAGGCGCCACCGGTCTGCTGGGTGGCGAATTGCCGGCAGGTCGCATCGTCCTGCTGGAATTGCGGCAGGCTCTTGCCATTGCCGGGCATGACCGCGACGCTCGGGCCGCTGGGCGGCGCGACGGCGCAGGCGCTGAGCAGGAAAAGGCTCGGCAGCATGAGGCCGGCCAGGATGCGGCTATGCCAGGCGCTGATTTTCGACCCCGCCTCCGGGGCCGCATGACCGGCAGAGAGGCGGTTCGAAGGAACGGATGGAAGGCGGCTGACCACGATATCGTCCTCGGCAAAGGCAAGTCTGGCGCACCGGGAGAGAATGGCAGGCAAGGCCCGCTGACAAGGCCCGCTGACAAGGTCCGCTGACCGGCGCGACAGTCGTCACTGCCAATTATACGCGCCGGCCGATCAGTTCCTCCAGCCGCCTCGCGGTACTGTGATCACGTGGTTCGAGATACTACGTGCTGCCATCAAGCTGACGGCGCGGCTGTATGGCAGGACGTGCTGTCGGTAGATCTGTCGCGGAGATACGCTTGCGCGATCCCCGAAGGCGTGGCTTTCGAGACGTGCTGCCTCCACATTGGACCGGGCAAGTGGTACGGATCCCCTTGCGCAGCGCTGTACACACATACCATCTCAGGCGGCAAACCCTCCAGGCTGACCAATCGGCGCAACCGCGCGGGCCGTTTCGCCGTCAATCCATGCCGCGATTATTCCTTTCGCAACATCGCCAATATCGTATTCAGGTATGCGCGCAGTCCGCACATCACATCTTCTTGTATGCATGGGGAATTCATGTTCGACACTGTGATTCTGCCGAAAGCCGGCGCTTTGACCGAAAGCGCTCTCGCCGCCGATATCGACATCTTCGCTGAGATCGACCGGCTGCGGCGGGAGCGGAATGCGGTGATCCTGGCGCATTACTATCAAGAGGGTGAAATTCAGGACCTCGCCGATTTTGTCGGCGATTCACTGGATCTCTCGCGCCGGGCGGCGGCAACCGAGGCGGAGGTCATCGTTTTCTGTGGCGTACGCTTCATGGGCGAGGTGGCAAAAATCCTGTCGCCGCACCGTACGGTCCTCATTCCTGATGCCGAGGCCGGCTGTTCGCTGGAGGAATCCTGCCGCGCCGATGCTTTCGGCCGCTTCCGTCGTCAGCATCCTGATCATCTCGCCGTCACCTATATCAACTGCTCGGCCGAGGTGAAGGCGCTCAGCGACGTCATCGTCACCTCCTCCAATGCCGAGGCGATCATCCGCCAGTTGCCGACGGACCGGCCGATCCTGTTCGCCCCGGACCGACATCTCGGCGCTTATCTGCAGCGCAAGACAGGGCGCGAGATGCTGCTCTGGCCGGGCAGTTGCATCATCCATGAGCAGTTTTCCGAACGGGAACTGGTGAAATTGAAGGTCCGTCATCCATCGGCGCTGATCGCCGCCCATCCGGAATGCCCCGAGGCGATCCTCGCCCATGCCCATCACGTCGGCTCGACCCGCTCGATTCTCGATTACGTCCTCACGGCGCCAAGCGATGATTTCATCATCGCTACCGAACCGCACATCATCCACCAGATGGCGAAGGCGGCCCCGCACAAACGCTTTTTGCCGGCGCCGGGCGCCGATGGCAGTTGCAGTTGCTCGAATTGCCCCTTCATGGCGCGCAACAGCCTGGAGAAGATCTATCTCGCGCTGCTGAACGATGCACCGCGCATCGAGCTGCCGGAGGGCCTGCGCCAGGCGGCACTGGCACCGCTGACCCGCATGCTGGAAATGTCGGCCGGTATTCCCTTGACGCCGGCCGCACCGCGTGCCGGCGGGCGGAGCTGAATAATGTCGGGAGAAGACAGCATCCAAGCCGTTCTGCCGGGGCCGGATCTCGCCGATGCCCGCCGGGTCATCCGGGCGGCCCTGGCGGAAGATCTCTGTGGTGGTTGCGATGGTGATTTCAACGCTGCGGCGACCATCGGCGATCTCACCTCCAACCTGGTCGTACCGGGCATGGCGCGGTTCAGCGGCGTCCTGCAGGCGCGCCACCGGATGGTGCCGGCCGGCCTGCCGGTGGCGGCGGAGGTATTTCGTCTGGTGGTGCCGGAAGCAAGATTCCAGCTCCTGGTTGCGGATGGCACAATGGTCGAAGCCGGCACCGTGCTGGCGGAGATCGAGGGGCCGGCCCGTGGCCTGCTGACGGCGGAGCGGACAGCGCTCAATCTGCTGCAGGTCTTGAGCGGCATTGCCACCGCCACTAGTCGCTTCGTCGCGGCGATCCAGGGGACCGGCTGCATCCTGCTCGATACCCGCAAGACGCTGCCCGGGCTGCGGCTGTTGTCGAAATATGCGACACGTTGCGGCGGCGCACGCAACCACCGCCTTGGCCTCTATGACGCCATCTTGATCAAGGATAATCACATCGCCGTCTGCGGCGGCGTCAGCGCCGCCATTGCCCGGGCCCGAGCGTCCGGGGCGCAAGCGATCGAAGTCGAATGCGACAATCTCAGTCAAGTTGCCGAGGCCTTGGAGGCCGGTGTCGAGCGCATCCTGCTCGATAACATGTCCTTGGCGGATCTGCGTCGGGCGGTACGGCTGATCGATGGCCGTGCCGCGACCGAGGCCTCCGGCGGCGTGACGCTGGATACCGTGCGGCCGACCGCTGAAACCGGCGTCGATTTCGTCTCGGTCGGTCATATCACCCAGTCGGCGCCTGCGATGGATATCGGCCTCGATTGGCAAGCTGATCCCGCCGCCATGATCGCGACGGCCCCGATGCGGAACGGTCAGGTGTCATGACGTCCCTCGGGCAGGTCGAGGCGGAATACGACCTCCTGATCCTCGGCTCCGGCGCGGCGGGCCTCACGGTCGCCTTGCGTGTGGCAGAATCGGCACCGGGTCTCTCGGTCGCCCTGGCGACGAAGGGCCTGCTCGCTAGCGGCAGTACGCCGCTTGCCCAAGGCGGCATCGCGGCGGTGACGGCAGCGGCTGATTCCGTCGACGACCATATCGCTGATACCACCATCGCCGGCGCCGGCCTCGGCGATCCGGCGGCCATGCGCCTTGTTGCCGAACGTGCCGGCGGCGCCATCGACTGGCTGGTGCGGCAGGGTACCTGCTTCGACCGCGCGGCGGATGGGACGGGCTATCACCTGACCCGCGAAGGCGGCCATTCCCACCGTCGCATCCTGCATGCCGCCGATGCGACCGGCCGGGCGGTGGTCGGCGCGCTCACCGCCCAGTTGCAAGCCAGCGGTGTCGCGGTGCTGGAGCATCACGCTGCTATTGATCTCGTTCTGGATCAGCAATCCCGGCATCACCATCGATCCTGTCGTGGCGTTTATCTGCTCGATGCGACGAGCGGTCGGATCCGGGCTGTATCGGCCAGGAGCGTCGTACTGGCCACCGGCGGCGCCAGTCAGGCCTATCTGCATTCTTCGAACCCGGATTCGGCAACCGGCGATGGCATCGCCATGGCCTGGCGGGCGGGTTGCCGCATCGCCAATATGGAATTCACCCAATTCCACCCCACCTGCCTCTATCTGCCGCAACAAGGTCCCCAGGCGGCAGCGGGCGTTCGCGCCACCCTGATCAGCGAGGCCCTGCGCGGCGAAGGCGGGGTGCTGGTACGGCCCGATGGCAGCCGCTTCATGCCTGCTTACGATCCCCGGGCCGAGTTGGCGCCGCGCGACATCGTGGCCCGCGCCATTGACGAGGTGATGAAACGCGAGGGGCATGACTGCCTCTATCTCGATATTTCGCATCAACCGGCCGAATTCATCCGCGAGCATTTCCCCACCATTTGGGCCGCTTGTCTGGCCCAAGGCATCGACATCACATGCCGGCCGATTCCGATCGTTCCGGCGGCGCATTACACCTGCGGCGGCGTGGTGACGGACCTCTTGGGCAGGACGGATCTGGCGCAGCTTTATGCGGTCGGGGAAACCGCCTGCACCGGGCTGCATGGCGCCAACCGGCTGGCTTCCAATTCGCTGCTGGAATGCATCGTCTTCGGCCTGGCGACAGCGGCAGATATTGTTGCGCGGCTACCGCACGCGCCGCCGTGCCAGCCGATTGCGGCCTGGGACGACAGCCGCATGGCGGCCTTGAGCGGTGATACGCTCATCCGGCGTAACCGCGATCTGTTGCGGCGGTGCCTTTGGGCGCATGTCGGCATCCGGCGCTCGACGACGGGGTTGCATCTGGCCCTGCAGACGGTCCGTCAGGTGATGCGGGAAACCGCCGATCTCTATCGCCAACTGAAGATGACGACGGCGCTCCTGGAGTTGCGCAATCTGGCGCTGGTGGCGGATCTGATTACCCGCTCGGCCTTGGCGCGGCAGGAATGCCGGGGCGCTCATTATGTCGATGATTATGCCGACCGGGAATCCACGGTCGTCCCCCGCGATACGATCCTGCAACTGAATGCCTGAGGCCGCGCCGCCGCCGAAATGTCCGCTCCGCCGGGTCAGGCCGGACCGCCCGGCATCAGGTCATGGGGATGCTTCCAGCCAGGCAAGGCGGCGATGCGCTCGGCCCAGGCATTGATCCGGGGGAAGCCGGCGCGGTCGATACCGGTTTCCTCGGTATAGTAGACGTAACCGGCCAGCGAGAAGTCGGCGATGGTGGGCCGCCCGCCGACCAGGAAGGGTTGTGTCGCCAGATGCTTCTCGACGATCCCATAGGCGCCGAGTGCGCGGCCGCGCAGGAATTCGGTGACTGGCGTTTCACCGCTTTTCTGGATGCCGACCAGGAAACGCAGGGTGGCGAAATAGCTGGTGAACTTGTGGTTGTCGAACAGGATCCAACGCAGGATTTCGCGGCGCTCATCGTCATCGGCGGCGCCGAACTTGCCGGTCTGCGTGGCGAGGTAGTCGAGGATGACGCCGCTTTGCGTCATCAGCTTGCCGCGATGGTCGAGCACCGGCACCTCGCCAAGTTCGTTGAGCGTGCAGCGGAAGTCGTCGCCGCGCGTGGCACCGCCGAGGTAATCGACCCAGACCGGCTCCCAGTCGCAGCCGCTGAGCTGGAGCATCAGCGCCGCCTTGTAGCTGTTGCCGGATTCCTTCAGGCAATGCAGACGATATTCGGCCATTTTCTCCTCCGCGACGACGCGTTACAGGCTTGCGTGGGCGGAAGCATATCAATGGCGCCGATCGGCTGAACAGGGCTGTTTCTGCGCCGGCCGTCTGCAAATTTGCAGGTGTGGCGGCGCGGGCGTCGGGTCCAGGTGAAACTGTCAGCGTCAAACCGTACGCGGCCAATCCGGCAGCGGCACGGCGCCTTCCGCCACATACATGATCTCGAAACGCCGGCCGCCCGCCGCCGGATCGAAGTGCACGGCGAGCGCGGTGCCGTCCAGCGGATCGAGTGTCGCGATCTGCGATCCGGCGGGCTCGTGGCTTCCCATCGGGTTCGCGGATGTTTCGGTGAGGGCAAGCGACGCGATCGGTTGCCGGGGCAGTTCGATGCGGCGTGGCAGAAGCAGCCGGACGGCGGGGCGTCCGAAGGCGGCGCTGAGATTGGCGAAGAAGTCGCCCTCCAGGAAGCGCAGGGCCGCCGCTGCCTCGCGCCACAGATAGAAGGTCGCATAGGTCGGGCGCACGGGATCGACCAGAAACAGCTTCAAGGCGAGACCCGGCATGCCGTCGAAGAGCGGCCCGCGTTCGGCGGCACGACGGCGGAGTGCCGTCACTGCATCGGCCTGTGATGCCTCGGCCTGCGGGTCGAGGGGAATGCGGTAATGCATGGCGAGCATCTCGGTTCTCCAATGATGATGGGGGCTGATGATCAGGCTGCTGATGATCAGGGTGCAGGGTTGGCAAGGGCAGGCGGCGGGTTGAGGACATACTGCGCTTCGCCCTCGCCGAAGGACCAATCGTCGAGCCCGTTCTCCTGCAAGGTGATGAAGATATTGCCGGGTGCGATGCCGGGATCGGCCGCGAGATTGGCGGCGACCTGACGGAAGAAGTCCTGCTTCATGGCCGTATCCCGGCCGCGCCGGATCCAGGCCTGGATGAAGACGATATCGCCGGTGCGGCGGATGCCGAGATAGGCCGGGTCGTAGATCAGGCCCTCGGCCGGCGCTTCGGTGATGATCTGGAACCGGTCGTCGGCTGGTGCCCGCAGGGCCGAGACAAGGGCCCGGTGGATGCCATCGCCGATGGCCTGGCGATAGGCTGCCGGCTTGCCGGCGGCGAGGGTGATGCGGATCAAGGGCATGACGGTCTCCTGTGTCGGATGGGAATGCCCGCCAGGTGCCATCGGCGGGTTGCCTGAGGAGACTCTGATCTCTTGAGATACTTTTTAAAAATTGATATTTTTTAAGAAACAGTTTCGATTTTTGGAACGATTATGCCGCCCAACCTCGATATCGATGTGCTGCGCAGCCTGGTGACAGGCATGGATCTCGGCAGCTTCGCCAAGGCCGCCGATCGCCTCGGGCGGTCGCAATCGGCGATCAGCCTGCAATTGCGCAAATTGGAGGAGCAGATCGGGGTGGAGCTCTTGCGCAAGCAGGGACGCGGCCTTGCCCTGACCGAACCGGGCGAGGTGATGCTGGCCTATGCCCGCCGGCTGCTGGCCCTGAACGACGAGGCGGTGACGGCGGTGCGCGGTCCGGCGGTCGCGGGAGAGTTGCGCTTCGGCCTGCCGCAGGATTTCGCCGAGACCTGGTTTCCGAAGACCCTGGCCCTCTTCGCCCGCGCGCATCCGCAGACCCGGATCGGTGTGACGGTCGACCGCAATGCCGTCCTGCTCGACCGATTGGATCGCGGCGAGCTCGATCTGATCCTGGTCCTGGGGCAGCAGGTGGAGCGGCCGCGCATGATCCGCGTCGCCGATCTGCCGATGGCCTGGATCGGCAGCCGCGAGATGCCGTTCCATCGCGGCAGTGAGGCCGTGCCGCTGGCGATGTTCGAGGCACCCTGCATCTTCCGCCAGGCGGCCGGCGCGGCGCTCGATCCGGCCGGTATCGCCTGGCGGGTCGTCTTCACCAGTCCCGGCCTGTCCGGCCTCTGGGCCGCCGTCGCCGCCGGCCTCGGCATCAGCCTGCGCACCGTGGCCAGCGTGCCGCCGGGCTTGCGGGTTCTCGATGCGGAAAGCGGCCTGCCGCCACTGCCGGAGATTTCACTGATGCTGATCGAGGGAGCGGGTGCCGCGCCGTCCAGCGCGCTCGCACGCTTCAAGGAGATCTTGCTGGAGACCTGTCGCGAGGCGCTGGGTCAGATCAACTGAAGCCGAACCGGTATAAGGCGATCGTCAGATGATGGCGGCGGCATCGCCGCTGGCGATCAGCGGCGCGGTGTAATGCTCGACCACCGGGAAGGGCTCGTAGAAATGATGCAGCTTGCGCCGCCATTCCTGATAGCGGTCCGAGCCGCGAAAATCCTGCGTGTGGTTCTCGAGCTTCCGCCACCAGACCAGCAGCAGATAGCGTTCGGCTGATTCGACACAGCTACGCACCTCGAGCCGGATGAAGCCGGGCGTCGCCTCGATCAGCGGCAGGGCATCCTGCATCGCCGCTTCGAAAGTCGGTTGCTGTCCGGGTTTCACTTGCAGGACGGCATGTTCGAGAATCATCGGCGGCTCCGCTGCGGCTTGGTCGTTATATTTTCGCGGGCATGATGCCCGATACTTTTATGCAACGGGATGACTGGTCGCGCCAACCAGGCGGTTGCGGCCGGCCCCGAGGCCGAACCAGCCGGCAGCGATCCCCAGCACCAGGAACATGATGCCGACCCCGCGCCAGTCGCCGGTCAGGCTGTGCAGCGGCCCGACCAGCAGCGGCCCGGTCGCCGCCAGGGTATAGCCGACGCTCTGCACCATGCTGGAGAGATGCGCGGCGACATGGGCGTCGGGCGAGCGCAGGACGATGATGGTGAGGGCGACGGATATCAGGCTGCCCTGGCCGAGGCCGAGCAGCACCGACCAGCCCCAGACCCAGTCGAGCGGGGTGAAGAGCAGGCCCATCAGCCCGACGAGGCTGACGGCGATGGCGAGGGCATTGCACAGACGCTGGTCGCGGCCGAGCGTGGCGAGACTGGGGGCGACGAGCGAGGCCGCGACCTGGCACAGGATGGAGACCGAGACCACCAGGCCCGCCTTCACCGGATCGAGGCCGCGATCGCGCAGGATCGGCACCAGCCAGCCGAAGACGCTGTAGGCCAGCGCCGATTGCAGGCCCATGAACAGGGTGATCTGCCAGGCGAGCTTGTCGCGCCACAGGCCGTGCACGGTGAAGCCGGCATGGCCGAGGGCGGCGCGGCGGCTCGGCACCTGCGGCGCCCAGATCAGGATGATGAGCAGGACCGGCGCCGCCCAGATCGCCAAAGCGGCCGGCCAGGAACCGCCGAGCCAGGTTTTCAGCGGCAGGGTTGCGCCGGCGGCACCCGCCGCCCCGGCGCAGAGCGCCATGGTATAGAGCCCGGTCATCAAGGCGGCGCGATGGGGGAAGTCGCGCTTCACCAGACCCGGCAGCAGCACATTGACGATGCCGATCGACGCGCCGGTCAGGACCGCGCCGGCGACCAGGGCCGGCACGCTGGCGAGACCGCGCAAGGCGGTACCGGCGGCAAGCACGACGAGCAGGATGAGGATCGCCCGCTCGGTGCCCCAGCGCCGGGCGAGGCGCGGCGCCAGCGGTGCGAAGAAACCGAGGCAGAGCACCGGCAGGGTGGTGAGCAGGCTCATCGCGGTCGGGGTCAGGCCACGGTCACGCATCACCTCGGGCAGGACCGGGGCGAGGCTTGCCAAAGCGGGACGCAGATTGAAGGCGATCAGCACCAGACTGGCGCCGAGCAGCAGCAGGCGCCCGCTGCCGGTTTCCGCTTGCGGCGGGGCCGCAACGGCGGTGGCGGATTCAGCCTCCGGCGATTCAAGCGTCGGGGCAGGTGCCGGAACGGTGTCGATTTCGGCATCGATCAGGATACCGGCCGGTTCCGGCGAGAGCTGGGGACTGTTCTGCATTCCGATGACTTTCCGAAAATAGGTCGGCCCGAGGGGGACGTCGTGTCGTTCCGCCGCGCTGCTCCGGCCGTATCGTTCTCTGATGTGCCGCTATTCGTGATGCCCAGATTTGTTATGCCCAGCCGCCGATTGATCGTCGGCGAGGCGTTCCAAGGCTGCCATCATGGGTGCCAGGATATTGCGGGCCGCCCGCTCGGCCCGGCCGGCATCGCGATCGGCAATGGCCGTGACGATGGCCTCATGATCGGCGTCGTCGGGTTCCGGCAGATCGGCATTGCCGACCGTCGAAGGTAGATCGGCACGGATGGTATCGGCGAACAGGCGATACATCTCGCGCAGGGCCGGATTATGCGCGGCATCGGCGATGGCACTGTGGAAGGCGAGATCGCGTTCGACGAAGGCCTGGATTGGATCTTCGTCGGGCCGACGGTCATGGCGGGCGTCCAGTAATTGATGCAAGCGCGCGAGATCGTGGGGGCTACGGCGCAAGGCGGCGAGGCGGGCGGCCTCGACCTCCAGCATGCAGCGCACCTCCAGATGATGGTGCAGCTCGGCATGGCCCAGCCGGCGCAGCACCTCTGTGTGATCGACCATGGCACGGACATAGGTGCCGTCGCCCTGCCGCACCTCCAGGATGCCGGCGAAGCTCAGGGCCCGCACCGCCTCGCGGACGGTACCCCGGCTCACCTGCAGCAATTCCGCCAGTTTCGGCTCCGGCGGGATGCGGTCACCGATCGCCCAGCGGCGCGACTCGATCTCCGCCCGCAAGGCGGCGGTGGCGGTTTCAACCAATGAGAGGCGCGGGGCGGCGGAGAGCGACATGGATTAATTTCCTTTCGTCGGAGATGATAGACATCAAATCATCTGATGTCTATCGAGTTGGAAATCCACTGATGGTCGTGGATAGCTGTTTCCCCGGATCGTTCCCGGACCGATTCTCAGACGTCGTCGGATTCGCGTTCGTGATTGAGGAACCACAGGCCGGCGAGCAAGGCGACGATCAGGCTGACCACGCCGCCAAGGCCGAGATGGCGCCGCACCTCGGGGACGAGGTCGATGCGCAGGAGTACTTCAGCGAAATCCAGGATGATGAAAGTCAAGATGCTGAAGACGCCGGCATAAAGTGCCAGCGCGGCCAGCCAAAGGGCGGTTTGTCTCAATAATTTCAATAGGCTGCTAGGCATGGCGAGGTCCGGTTCCGTCTCCGACCTACGGCCCGGCAAGACGGATATGTCGTGAAGGAGGTGCATTATATCACCGGATGGCAGCAAATCGTAAGGTATGGCGCTGTGGCGCAGCGCACAGTTGGTCGCCTTTTTCGCCGGACCTCGAAACCGCGTTGATCCGGCCCCCAGTTGACCTGGCCCCCCGTTGACTTGGCCCCCCGTTGACTTGGCCGCCGTTGACTTGGCCGCCGTTGACTTGGCCCCGGGGGTAACCTCCATAAGAGAGCGCATTCATGAACGAGGCTCCCATTAACAAGAGAGGTGAGTCATGACAGCCGCCGCCCGTTATCTCAGTCCCACCGAAGCCGCCCGCCGTCTCGGTGTTTCACCGAAGGCCCTCCGGCTTTACGAGCAGCGGGGCCTGGTGGTGCCGATCCGCAGCGAAGCGGGATGGCGGGCCTATGGTCCGGCGGAAATGAAGCGGGCCGGCGATATCGCCGCCCTCCGGGCGCTCGGCTTCAGCCTGGCCCAGGTCGCGCGGGTACTGGAAAGCGACCCGCAGGGCCTGGAACCGGCTCTGGCCGCGCATCAGGCGATGCTGGAGGACAGGCTCCGACAGCTCGCCGGGACAGTGGCGAGGGTACGCGGCTTGCGGGATGAGCTGGTTCGGGGACGGATGCCGAGCCTCGGCGATCTCACGCGCCTGCCGGAGCCGGCGACAGGGCCTTGCATCTCCTTCGATCTGCCCTGGCCCTGGGGCGGCGAGCGCTTCGAGCTGCGCGGCATCCGGCCGCTGACCTATATCATCGGCCCGTTGGGCAGCGGCAAGACCCGGCTGGCCCAGCGCCTGGCGGAAACCCTGCCCGAGGCCGGCTTCCTGGGGCTGGATCGTCTGGCCGATGGCGGCGCGGCGGCGCGAGCGCAATTGGCGGCAGATCCCGCGCTGAAGTCGCGGGTCGACCAGGTTATGGCCTGGCTGATCGAGGACGGTGCGACGGACTCGGCAGCCCTGCTCGCCTTGCTCGCTTGGCTGGAAGCCGAGAGCCCGGCGATCCTGGTCGTCGACATGATCGAACAGGAGCTGGATCAGGCCAGCCAGGCGGCGGTCGGCGCCTGGCTGCGGCGGCGCGGGCCCGGCGGCAAACCGCTTTTCGTGCTGACCCGGTCCAGCGCGATCCTGGATCTCGCCGCCGTTGGTGCCGAGGAAAGGATCATCCTTTGCCCCGCCAATCATCGGCCGCCAGCCGAGGTTGCGCCCTTTCCCGGGGCGACCGGCTATGAAGCGGTCGCCACCTGTCTTGCCTCGCCGGAGGTGCGGGCCCGGACGGCCGGCGTCTTCGCCTGGCGCGGGCCTCTCCCGAAAGCTGTATTCCCACCGACGACCGTTCCGCCGGCAACCGATTCACCTATGGCACCGATGCCGTAAGGCTGGTCTGTCCCTCGTCGCCAGTTCCTTGTCGCCAGCCCCGCGTCGATCATCCGTTGACCGGAATGAAGCGATCGCGCTTTGCCTCAGCATCACCCTCGGTGCGATTCGTCTAAGTTATCCTGGGTACTGGATTATCCCGCGTTCCGCGGGTCAAACGACGGCCGATACGCTAAGTCGCATGTATTATATGGTTAATAACTTGTGTCGGTAATAAACATTAAAATCTCGATATATCAACATTTTGTCTAAAATACTTGTTGTTTTGCTTTTAATAATCGTTTTAACTGTTTCGATAGGGTGGGTTGTGAACTAAGTACGGATGAGGTGTGGACACAACTCGGCTTAAGGGGTGTGAGGGCATTGTTTCGGACGGGGTGAGGTTGATCCCGTCAGATCACTGCCGTGAATGCCCGAGCCGCTGGGGGCGGCGTTGATGGCAGCAGAAAGTACCGATGTCCAGCAGTTGCTGGCATTGGCCCGGGAAAAGTCGGAACAGGCCCGCAGCCACCTTTTCGAGGTGATGGGCGATCTGTTCATGGACCAGGCACGGATCCTGACGGTCCAGGAACGAGCTCTGATGGTCGACATCCTGGAAAAGCTGATCACCGAAGTCTCCCACGACATCCGCGCGCGGCTTTCGCAGCGTCTGGCGACGGCGTCCAATATCCCGCGGGAGCTGGCGCTGCTGCTGGCCAATGACGAGATCGACGTCGCGGCGCCGATCCTGATGCAGTGCAAGGCGCTGCAGCAGGTCGATCTGATCGAGGTCGTGCATCAGCGCTCGCGTCAGCACATGCTGGCGATCGCCATGCGCCGCGATCTCGGCTTCCAGGTCTCGGATGCGCTGGTCGATAGCGGCGATGTCGATGTCATCCGCACGCTGCTGGAGAACCAGGACGCCGAGCTGTCGGAAGCGACGCTGGCCTATATCGTCGAGCAGTCGCGCTCGATCGACGATTTCCAGGGGCCGCTGGTCCGGCGCGATGACCTGCCGCGCGATCTGGCGGTGAAGATGTGTTACTGGGTGTCGGCTGCCTTGCGGCTGTTCATCCTCGACAAGTTCAAAGTCGATGCCAATGAGCTCGACGACCTGATCGAGCCGGCCTTGCGCGACGAGGTCAAGGCGGTGGAAGAGCGCCCCAGCGAAAGCGAGGCGGCGGAGCGGCTGGCGACGGAGTTGCGCCGCAGCGGCAAGCTCACCCCGCGCTTGATGATCCAGGCCCTGCGCCGTGGCGAGGTGCAGTTGTTCGAGGCCATGTTCGCCGAGCTCAGCCATCTGCGCCTGGCACTGGTGCGACGGCTGCTCTACGAGGATGGCGGCGAAGGCCTGGCGGTGATGGCGCGTGCCAACGATCTGGCGCGGGAGGAATTCGCGACGATCTTCCTGCTCAGCCGCAAGACGCGGCCGGGCAGCGGTGTCACGGATCCGGCGGCACTCGGTAAGGCTCTGGCTTTTTTTGACAAGATTACTCCTGACAACGCAAGACAGGTGAGCAACAGATGGCAGCGCGACCCCAATTACCTGTTCGCGATCAAGCAGGTGGAGCCGGCGATGCGGCCTCCGACCGTCCCGCCGCGCCCGGATTGACGCCAGGCCTGACCCCTGGATTGGCTCCCGGTCTGACCCCTGGTCTGACCAGGCCGGCGGCGATCGTCACCGACTGGCATCCGGTCCGGGACGCCCAGCCGTCGCCTGAACAACTGCGCGACATCTTTCATCGCGAGCTCCTGGATTTCGGGCCGGCGCTCTATCTGGCGGATCGCGACGGCGTGGTGCGCTGGTGCAATGTCGCCTTCCGCCGCATCGTCGAACTGCCGGTCGAAGGCGGCCAGCTCATGGAGATGATGCGCTTCCGCGATATCGCCGAGGAGATCGAGCAGAGCCGCGCCACGGTCTATCGCGAGCAGCGGGTGAAGACCGCCGGCACGCTCCATTTCCTGCGCTCGCGCCACGTGCCGCTCTATGATGCGGCCGGCGAGCTGACCGGTTTCGGCGGCCTGCTCAACCTCTTCGCCGAAAACACCATCGGCTTCGAGGACACCAGCATCATCGCCGACCGCTATGCCGATTTCCTGCGTCTGACGGCGGACTGGGTCTGGGAGATCGACGGTCAGCTCAATTTCGTCATGGTGTCGCAGCGGGTCATGTCGGCGATCGGCCGGGCGCCGCAGGAACTGATCGGCACCAACCTGCTGACGCTGGGCTCCGCCCCGGCGCTGGTCCAGGAAGTAAAGCGCCGCTTCGAACGCCTCTCGCCGTTCCGCGAACAGGCCTTCGAGATGCTGGACAGCGAGGGCCGCATCAAGACGTTCCTCCTGAGCGCGGTGCCGGTCTTCGACCGGCGCGACGGGACCTTGCAGGGTTTCCGGGGTGCCGCCACCGACGTGACCGAACTCAACCGCCGGGAAAACGGATTGCGGGCGGCGAAGGAAGCGGCGGATGTCGCCAATATGGCGAAGACCCAGTTCCTCGCCAATATGAGCCATGAGCTGCGCACACCGCTCAATGCCATCATCGGCTTCTCCGATGTCATGCGCATGGAGATGGTGGGGCCGATCGGCAATCCGCAATACCGCACCTATGTCAGCGACATCCATAGCAGCGCGCTGCATCTCCTCGGCATCATCAACGACGTGCTCGACGTCTCGCGGATCGAGGCGGGCAAGGTGCAGTTGATGGAGAGTATCGTCAATCTCGAGGAGGTGTTCGATTCGGTCCTGCGCCTGGTGCGTGAGCGCCAGACCGAGGCGGGCTTGAGCCTGACCGCCGAACTGCCGGCGAAACCGCCCCGGCTCAATGCCGATAAGCGCAAGCTGAAGCAGATCCTGATCAATCTGATCGGCAATGCGATCAAGTTCACGCCGAGCGGCGGCATGATCAAGCTGTCGGCGCGCCAATTGCCGAACGGCGATCTGCAGATCATCGTCGCCGATAACGGCATCGGTATCGCGATGGAGGATATCGAGCGCGTGCTGCAGCCCTTCGTCCAGGCGGATTCGGCCCTGCACCGGAAATTCGACGGCGCCGGTCTCGGCCTGCCGCTGTCGCGGGGCCTCGCACGGCTGCATGGCGGCGAGCTGGAGCTGGAAAGCACCCCGGGTCACGGCACGCGGGCGATCGTTACCCTGCCGGCGGAGCGCGTCATGGACGGCCCGCAATTGCTGCAGGTGAAGTGACCCGGCATCACCCGCAGCCATGTCGACCTGTGGCGGGCATCCTGCCGGGCGATGATGAGCCTTACGCGTCGGTCGTCTCACGTGGCGATCGATGCGGCGGGGGGATTGCCTGGCCGGAGGATGATGGCCCTGGCACGGATGGCCCTGGTACCGGCATTGCCCTTGGGCAAGGGCGGGGAGCTGTGTTAGCCTGCCAGCTTCTCTCGCTGGAATTCGGACGGATGGGGTGAGCGGCGCCGGATCGGATCTGCTGCAACTGGCTGAGATTGCCCGGGACCGCAGCCCGCAGGGCCGTGCGCGGCTGTTCGGCGTGCTGGCCGGATTGTGCTGCGACCGCTGGGCGCGGCTGACCGTCCGGGAGCGCGATCTGCTGGCGGAGCTGCTGGCTGTGCTGTTGCCGCGCGCCGAACCGGCGGACCGGAACAGGCTCGAACGGCACCTTGCAGAAGTGGCCGAGATCGATGCGGCCGCCGTGCCGGCCTGCCTCAAAAGCCTTGTGCCGCCGGCATCGCCCACATTGCTGGACGTGTTATCCCCGACGCCCTTGCCGGAGCCGGCGCCCGAGCCTCCCGCGGATGCGCTCCTTTCCGCCACGGTTCTTGCTGCGGCACCGCTCCCGGTCGCGTCGCCACCGGCTGTGCCGCCGCCGCTCCTGCCTCCATTGACCGTGTCACCACCGGTCTTCCGGGCATCGCCGATCCGGATCACGATCCGGCAGACGATGGCGCCGGCCGTGCCGCAGACGCCGGCCAGGTCCCTATCGGAAGCCGCGCCGGCACCGTCATCATCACCCTCAGACGTGCAGTCGCCCGACTCGCGGCAACCGCACCGGCAGCGCCTGCGTGTCTCGCTCCTGCCGCTGGTGACGCCGGATCCGCCGCCGGCGGACATGGGGGAGGCGAAACCGGACTTGGCGCCAACGGTGCTAGCACCGATACCAGCTCCGATACTGATACCGACACTGACACCAGCGCCGGTCGAGGCGGCGGTGCAGGGTCGTCACATCGAACCGATGGCGGATCAGGTAGAGGTACAGCCGGTCACACCGGCGGCGCTGACAACCTCGCCGCCTCCTCTGCCGATGATGCAGGATTCGCTACCGGCGGCAGACGTGGGCGAGGCGACACCGGAATCGGCGGCAGCGGTGCCGATACTGATACCTGCACCGATACTGATTCCTGCGCTTCCAATGACACTGGCGCCGGTCGAGGCTGTCCTGCCGGATCGCCAGATAGAGTCGATGGAAGATCAGGTGGAGGTGTTGCCGATCACACCGGTGGCGCTGACAACCTTGCCGATGACGCCCGACCCGCTGCCGGCGGCAGAAGTGGGCGAGGCGATACCGGAAATGACGATGGTGGCGCTGACGCCGATACCGGCATTGATACTGATGCCTGCACCGGTGCCGGTTGAGACTGCCCTGCCGGATCGTCACATAGAGCCGACGGAGAATCAGGTTGAGGTGTCGCCGGCTACACCGGTGGCGCTGATAACCTTTCCACTTCCTTTGCCGACGGCGATGCCGAAGCCGGTATCGGCTCGTTTTGCGCCGGCGGTCGAATCGGGCCTCGATGAAATTCTCGCCCAAGTCCTGGCGATGCCCAGGGACGATGCTCATGCGGGTAGTCTTCGGAGGGGTAACCTTCAGGGGGACAATCTTCGAGGCGAGAATGCCCCTGGAAGTAATTCTCGCGGAGACATTCGTCCACGGGACAATCCCCATCGTCTGACACCGGACCAGTTGGAGGCGGCGCTCGAGCAGGACGACCTGCCGCGCTATGAGGCGATGCTGGCGCATATGTGCAATATCCGTGCGCCGCTGCTGCGCCGGTTGCTGCAGCAAGCCGGCGGTGAGAGCCTCGCGATTCTTGCCCGTGCCGCGGGTTTCCAGCGTGGCGATTTCCTGCGCCAATGGGGCTGTTGGCGCCGCCAGGCGGGACGTCTGGGCCAGGTAAAGGCGGGTCTGACGGATCGCGACGCGCATCAGATCGATGCCTTCTTCACGGCCCTCACCGATCCCCAGGTCGACCGTCTGATGCAACGCTGGCGCAATGACGATGCCCGGCTGTTTACCGAGGCGGAATCGCATATGCGACAGGCGATGGCCTTCGACTGACCACATCTGATTGAACATAACTGAATGGAGACGGAGGCGTGTCGTGGGCCGTTATCTAGGGTCGTGCCATTGCGGCGCCGTGCGCTTCCGGATCGATGCCGATATCGTCGAGCTGACCACGTGCGACTGCTCGCTCTGCGTCAAGAAGAACGCGGTGATGACGAAGGTCCACGAAAGTGCCCTGACGATCCTGAGCGGCGAGGACGTTCTCTCGCTCTATCAATGGAACACCCGGCGGGCGCAGCATTATTTCTGTTCGCGCTGCGGCATTTATACGTTCCATCGCAAGCGGGCCGCGCCGGATCATTACGGCGTCAATATCTACTGCCTGGACGGATTCGACAAAACCGGCCTTCCGCTGCGGGCGACGGAAGGCGCCTGCATGACGGTGATCGATCCTTCCGCCCGTACTGTCTGGTCCGGCCTGTGGGTCAAGTCGGCGCTTGCAAAACCAACTGTGCCGGCAGCACCTGTCGCCGCTCCGTAGCTACTAGAAGCGTCAACTGTCGAAAGCAAGGCGCGCGTTAGCTCGCGCCGAACCGACCAAGTCGGGTGCAGATTGATCAGCTGGCCCGTGACATCGGCCCTATCTCACAAGGGCGAGCGCTGATGGGGCGTTGACGTTGTACTGGCCGAGACCGCGAATTGAATCTCAAGATTCGAACTGTTGATCTTGAAGATTTCCGCGCCTTCACCGATTACGAGGACATCACACCTGGCGAAGCATTTGAGCGAGCTGCTCGTAGGTTGAAAGCGTCGAGGTGCTAGAGTGATTATTCGATAGTGTTTCCCCAAATTCCACCCCGATTACTGGCCGGGGCGAGAGTGGGTAACGGAGTGACCAGGCCGCCGATCTAGAGCGCGATGCTTTCAGATTGAAGCCGTTCTGCTTCAATCTGAAAGCTGAATCGCCCTCTAATTCATTGAGTAGAGGCGGATTCAGCCATCAGGTGAAATCGCGCTTGCGATTCCACCTGATGGCATCCGGCTCTAGTGAATCGTGCGCGCCTAGAGCGCGATGTTTTCAGATTGAAGCGTGTTTTCTTCAATCTGAAAGCTGAATCGTCCAATAATCTATTGAAGAGAGACGGATTCAGCTCACAAGTGAAACCGCACCAGTGATTCCACTTGTGAGCATCTGGCTCCAGTCACCTGTGGCGGGCGGGGAAAGCGCGGCCGTTGGAATTGAGCGTAGTACTGTTATGAAGCTCCCGCTGGAGGCGATATCCGTTGGGCTTGAAGTGTCGCGGTATAGGCAGGCTCCAATCTCAAACTTACAAGGCGACTATTCAATCCGATCACTCGGCGGAGAACTCCGACGTCTCCGTGCCGCCGGCTTTCAGATTAGCCGAGCGTAGTCGGCGATATTGGCCTGGTGATTGGCCGACCCAGCGCCTGAAGGCATGATTGAACGCGCTGACTTCGGAGTAGCCGAGCGAAAAGGCGATTTCCGCCAGCGCCAGAGTCTCGTTTTCTAGAAGGTTCAGAGCGAGCGTCTTGCGCACGTCATTGAGCAGGTCGGAGTAGCTCACCCCGGCATCATTCAGGCGGCGCTGAAGAGTCCGCACTGTAGTACCAGTTGTCTTGGCGAGGCAGTCGATTCCGCTCTCACCCTTGACCAATGCGCGGGCCATCTCCCGACGTAATTTCTCAATCTCGCTGCCCTGTTCCGACAATGCGGCAAGCCGAAGATCACCATAGTGACGCATCAGGTTTTCAATCATGACATCAGCAGTCACCATCGGCCGCTTGAGCAGGCCACTATCAAACCGAATGCCAGCCCAGGGGTAGCCAACTCGGATACTATCACCCATGATTTCGGCGCGCGTGCGACGCTCCGCGGGCGTTTCTTCGGGCAACTGCGGAAGCAAAACTTCCTGCGGTGTCCAATGTAAATCACCAAGACCGACGCGCATGAGGTTACAAGTAAAGGCGATCGCCCAGTCACTTTTCTGTCGATATGACATCATCAGCGGATCGACATAATAGGTGTACACAAACGCGATCCCGTCGCTTACTTCCATGCCATGCACAGTGGCGTCTACCATGGTCGGCAGATAGCGCCCTATAGTTTCGAATGCCTCGCCAACCGTGCGCGAGGCAAGGGCGACATTGCCGACGACGCCTGCGTGCTTCGGCTCATACCGCGCTCCAAACTTTAAACCGAATTGCCGGTCCGCCAGGAGATCGGCGCAAATCTCCAAAAGTTCAAGATAGCGGATGAGTGGGACGCGCCGATCAGGGCCGGTGAGGTCGCCTGGCTCCAAGCCCACACGCCGCAAGGCGATGTTCGCATCCGCACCGCGCGAGCGCATATAGGCGTCGAGGCCATAGACGACGCTAGCCAGATTGATGGTTGGTGCCGCGAGCTTGGTCTTGGCGCGTCTTTCCCTTGTCATTGGCGCGATCTCACAAGGTTTTGGCATAGCGTATCAAGATCGCTCTCTCTTTGCCTAATACATCAAGGAATACTGAAAACGGCTGCTTCCAGTCGTGCCATTCCAATGCAAAGGGAACGAATCTTGACCCAGTTTACATCACAGCCCGCGCAGGGCGAGGTCGAAACTTTCATCGGGCAGGTCGTCGCCGATCTGAGCGCCGCCTTTTCCGGTGTATTGGTAAATGTGGGCCGCAAGCTCGGCCTGTATCAAGCTATGGCCGATCTCGGTGCTTGCACCTCGGTTGCACTCGCCGAAGCAACCGGAATTCGAGAGCGCTATGTCCGCGAGTGGCTCGCAAACCAAGCAGCCGGCGGCTATGTAGCCTATAATATTGAGGCGCAGACTTACACTCTGCCGCCGGCACAGGCTATGGTTCTTGCGCTGGACGAGAGTCCTATTTTCATGGCGCCGGCGTTTGAGGTTGCGGCTTCATTCTGGCTCGACGAGGACAAGATTGTCGAAACTTTCCGCTCGGGTGAAGGCCTGGGTTGGCATGAGCATAACCATCGCTTGTTTTGTGGCACGGAGAGCTTCTTTCGAACTGGCTATCGCGCCTGTCTGGTGAGTGAGTGGTTGCCCGCTCTTGACGGTGTCGTCGAACGCCTCGAACGCGGCGCTCGTGTCGCCGATATCGGTTGCGGGCACGGAGCTTCCACCATCCTGATGGCGCAGGCATTCCCCAAGTCGAGCTTTGTCGGCCTAGACTATCACGATGCGTCGATCGCCACCGCTCGCAAACGCGCCGCTAAGCAGGGCGTATCTGGCAACGTCACGTTCGAAGTCAAGGCTGCGACCGAGTTCGACGGCCGCGACTTCGATCTCATTTGCTTCATGGATTGTTTGCACGATCTGGGTGATCCGATTGGGGCGCTCGCGCGATCCCGAAAGGCGCTCAGGTCTGACGGCAAGGTACTGCTGGTGGAGCCCTATGCGGGTGACCGGCTAGAGGAAAACCTGAATCCTATTGGGCGCATGTACTACGCCGCGTCGGCCATGGCATGCACGCCTAACTCGCTATCGCAGGAGGTCGGGCTCGGCCTTGGTGCGCAGGCGGGTGAAGAGCGTCTGCGGCAGGTGGCGCACGAAGCCGGGTTTTCTAACCTGCGTCGCGCCGCACAGACGCCGGTCAACCTGATTCTCGAATTGACTCTCTAACGACAAGTGCCGCGCAGCATTCCGGAAAAGCCGCCAAAACCGTGGGGCGTGGCAAGAAAGAAGAAAAAGAATAATAGCGGAGGCTAGAGTGGTCGAACAAACCGTCCGGGTAACAGAAGACGTCAAGAACTCGCATCCCTCCTGATTTCTAAGTATCGGTTGTGTCAGCCAATGTCTCGCTGTGATGTTCGAATTTGCAGTCTTCAAACCAAGAAATGGCAGTTCACCTGCAAGACCTGCCGCACCGTAAAAGAATCTATTGATACTATACGGCCGCTATGATTATGAGGTCCCCTATCAAGTCGATGAGCCGATTGGTACCGCTTTGGGCTCGTCATGCGGGGAAGCAAGTTGCCGAGATCGATCAAGCTCTCGCAAAAGGCCAGTTTAAGCCCTATTTCCAAGCGATCTTTGAATTGCAAACTGGTGCTATACTTGGTTGCGAGATTCTCGCACGCTGGATTCTCGATGATGGCTCAGTGATATCGCCGCAAAATTTTGTTTCAGTCGCGGAGACCAGCGGTCGACTTCGGTTAATAACGTGGCACCTACTCAAGCAGGCTTTGTTAGATCTACAAACATGCTTACGCAGCAATAGAGATTTCAAATTATCAATAAATATAGCGCCAAGCCAGCTAATGGATGATGACTTCCTATATAAGCTCCGCTCGATTGTCGACTTCGCGGAAGTGCCTGCTAGAAAAATTGTACTCGAAATTACTGAGGGCGCTCGATTGTGTGGTGATGCACTCGCAGCTGAAGTCGTCAAGAAATTGAGAGATTTCGATTTTCAAGTCGCTATTGACGATGTCGGTATTGGCTATAGCTTATCTCACTTAAAAACATTGGGGGCGACCACAATGAAGATCGACAAGTTTTTTGTCGATGCTATCGCTAGTGACATCTCTTCCAAGGGCATTGTCGAAATGTTGGTGCGGCTTGCTAATGACTTAAAAATGTCAGTAGTCGCTGAAGGTATTGAGACTGCAGAGCAAGTCCGGACGCTCATCGCTTGCGGTGTAGACGTTGGACAAGGCTATCTTGTTTCACGACCGGTGCCGATTAGAGAGTTTGTGGAGCTTCTCTCACGGAATTCAATGCGGCCAACTTGGACTGCCGCAGTCATGAAGTTCGTGCCATGATTAACTTCTATCCATCAATTTGGCATCACCGGCATCCCATTTATTGTCAGGCTTCATCTCAAAGAGCCGGCCCTTTTGTATGGGAAGATTTCTTATCAAAGAGATCCAAGCGTAGACCAGGCTGAACCAATTCGCGGCTATCCGCAATAATGAGGAGTTCATGTGTAGTTGGTTGGTCAGCCTGCTTCTTTCCATTCTTATCATTCCCGCCGGAGCTGCCCCCCAGCACCGGCACTCGTCTGCTTTAGGTCAAATCGACATTCGGGATTTAAAAGTGGTTTGATCAGTGATTCAATAGATTGCCAGCTTCAATAATCTGAAAGCCATTGATGGTGAACTGCCACGACGGGAAAACCATATACTTCCTAAGTTTCGCCCGTATCGCCGCCGCTATGATATGCATACATTGAATGTAGATTCATCTGAGGCGCGCCAAAAGTCCGGTACGTCGATGCCGGGTCGGCCTATCGCCGATGGCGCAGTTCGCGCAGCGCGTCGTCGAGGCCGTCGAGGGTCAGGGGATACATCCGCGCACCCATCAGCCGGTCGATCAACTGCAATGACTGGGTGTAGCTCCAGAGCTGGTGGTCGCGGGGATTGATCCAGACCGCGCGGGGATAATGTCCCAGCAGGCGCTCAATCCAGACTTGGCCGGATTCCTCGTTCCAATGCTCGACGCTGCCGCCCGGCACGGTGATCTCATAGGGTGACATGGTGGCGTCGCCCACCAGGACCAGCGACCAGTCGGGGCCATAGGTCCGCATCACCTCGGCGGTCGGCGTCGCCCCGTCGAAACGCCGCCGGTTGCTGCGCCACAGCCGCTCATAGGGGCAATTGTGGAAATAGAAGGTCTCGAGATGCTTGAACTCGGATTTGGCGGCGCTGAAAAGCTGCGCCGTCTCCTCGACATGGTCGTCCATCGAGCCGCCGATATCGAGCAGCAGCAGGACCTTGATCTTGTTGCGCCGTTCGGGGCGCAATTGCAGGTCGAGCGAGCCGCCGTTGCGCGCCGTGGCGCCGATCGTGCCGCCGAGATCGAGTTCAGTCGCCTCGCCCTCGCGGCCCCAGCGGCGCAGCCGCCGCAGCGCCAGCTTGATCGCCCGCGTGCCCAGTTCGACATCGCCGTCGAGATCGCGGAACTCGCGCTTGTCCCAGACTTTGACGGCGCGGCGGTGGCGCGACCCGTCCTGGCCGATGCGCACACCTTCCGGGTTATAGCCATAGGCGCCGAAGGGCGAGGTGCCGGCGGTACCGATCCATTTATTGCCGCCCTGGTGCCGCGCCTTCTGCTCGGCGAGGCGCTGGCGCAGGGTCTCCATCAATTTGTCCCAGCCGCCCAGCGACTGCACCGCCGCCATTTCCTCCGGCGTCAGATAACGCTCCGCCAGCTTGCGCAGCCATTCCTCGGGGATATCGGCGAGGATCTCGCCGCCGATCGCTTCCAGCCCGTTGAAATAGACGGCGAAGATCCGGTCGAAACGGTCGATCTGCCGCTCGTCCTTGACCAGGGCGCTGCGGGCCAGGAAATAGAAATCCTCGACGCTGAGGCTGACCACGCCAGCTTTCAGCGCGCCCATCAGGGTCAGGTACTCGGTCAGCGAGACCGGCACGCCTTCATTGCGCAGGGCGGTGATGAAGCCGGCGAACATGCCGCGCGCGCCTCGCCGCCTATTGCCCGCGCCGGGCCATGAAGGCGACGCGCTCGAAGAGATGCAGGTCCTGCTCGTTCTTCAGGAGCGCGCCATAGAGCGGCGGCACCACGACCTTGGGGTCCTTCGACTTCAGGACTTCCGGTGCGATATCCTCGACCATCAGCAGCTTCAGCCAGTCGAGCAGTTCCGAGGTGGCCGGCTTCTTCTTCAGCCCCGGCACCTCGCGGATCTCGTAGAACAGGCTCAAGGCCTCGCGCACCAGATTGGCTTTGATATCCGGATAGTGGCTGGCGACGATCCGCTCCATGGTGGCGCGCTCGGGGAAGCGGATATAGTGGAAGAAA
>CAYOQR010000031.1:0-6937 GCA_964406155.1 uncultured Rhodospirillaceae bacterium
TCGGCCGCGACCATCTGGATTCCGGCTCGGTCGCCAGCCCGAACCGCGAGACCGAAGCCATGAAGGACGGCTCGGACGCCGTCTCCGACTGGCCGCTGCTGAACGCCCTGCTGAACTGCGCGTCCGGCGCGACCTGGGTCAGCCTGCATCACGGCGGCGGTGTCGGTATGGGCTTCTCACAGCATTCGGGCATGGTGATCTGCTGCGACGGCACCGAAGATGCCACCCGCCGCATCGGCCGCGTCCTGACCAACGACCCCGGCACGGGTGTCATGCGCCATGCCGATGCCGGCTATGACATCGCCATCGACTGCGCCAAGGAGCAGGGCCTCAACCTGCCGATGCTGCGGAAGTAAGGGGCGCAGATCGAGCCCGTCTTGAGCATGGACCCATCGGCGTAAGCCGACCTTCGTCGGTGGGGTCAAGCCCGGCAATGACAAATGGGAAAAGTGTTCGCAGATTGCGTCTTCATTCAACCCTGTCACCCCCGGGCTTGACCCGGGGGTCCATGCCGACAACCATTTGTCCATTCATGAGTACTGGCTCATCGCACGCATCGAGTGCTAATTTGCGCACTCATCAAGGAGCCGAGACATCGCCATGCCGCGCCAGACATCATCCAGCGATAAATCCGCCAAGACCGCCGCTACAACCGGCTGGGATTGCCTGATCACCGATTGCCATGTGGCGACGATGGCCGGGGATGACGGCTATGGCGAGATCCGTGATGCGGCGATCGCCGTGCAGGACGGCCGTATCGCCTGGATCGGGCCGGAAGAGGATCTGCCGGAAAGCGCTTCGGAAGCCCTGGACGAGGTGACGCTGAACGGTGCCTGGGTAACCCCCGGCCTGATCGATTGCCACACCCATCTGGTCTATGGCGGCCAGCGCGCCAATGAATTCGAGATGCGCCTCAACGGCGCCAGCTATGAAGAGATCGCCAAGGCCGGTGGCGGCATCGTCTCCACGGTGAAGGCGACCCGCGCCGCCAGCCTGGAAGAACTGGCCGAGAGCGCCGGGCGCCGGCTGGAAAGCCTGGCCGAGGAAGGCGTCACCACGGTCGAGATCAAATCCGGCTACGGCCTCGATCTCGAGACCGAACGGCGTATGCTGCAGGCCGCGCGCCAGTTGGAAGCGGATTATCCCGTCAACATCCTCACCACCTGCCTCGCCGCCCATGCGCTGCCGCCGGAATATGCCGGGCGCCAGGGTGCCTATGTCGATCTGGTCTGCGAGACCATCATCCCGACCTTGGCCAAGGAAGGCCTGGTCGATGCGGTGGATGCCTTCTGCGAGAAGATCGCCTTCACCCCGGCCGAAACCGAACGCGTCTTCCAGACGGCGCAGCAGCTCGGCCTGCCGGTGAAACTGCATGCCGAACAGCTCTCCGACCAGAAGAGCGCCGTGCTTGCCGCCAGGTACAATGCCCTCTCCGCCGACCATGTCGAATATGTCGGCGAGGACGGCGTCGAGGCGATGGCCAAGGCCGGCACCGTCGCGGTGCTGCTGCCCGGCGCCTTCTATTGCCTCCGGGAAACGAAACAGCCGCCGATCGATCTCTTCCGCAAGCATGGCGTGAAGATGGCGGTCTCCACCGACAGCAATCCCGGTACCTCGCCGACCTTGTCGCTGCGGCTCATGCTCAGCATGGCCTGCGCCTTTTTCCGCCTGACGCCGCAAGAAGCCTTGCGCGGCGTCACCATCAATGCCGCCCGTGCGCTCGGCATCAGCGAAACCCATGGTTCGCTGGAAATCGGCAAGGCTGCCGATCTCGCCGCCTGGCAGATCGCCCAGCCCGCCGAGCTCAGCTATTGGATCGGCGGCAATCCCTGTACGGCCGTGATGAAGGGCGGCTTCTGGGCCCGCCGGAGCTACTGAGAATTATGAAACTGCGACATCTGACGAAAGCCGATTACAAGCCGATGCCCTGGAAGAACGGCCAGGGTTCGACCACCGAACTGCTGTCCGAGCCGGGCGCCGAGGGCGCCTTCAACTGGCGCCTCAGCATCGCCGAGGTCGGACAGTCGGGACCTTTCTCCAATTTCGCAGGCTATGACCGTACCATCACGCTGCTGGAAGGCGCCGGCATGGTGCTGACCTTCAACTGCCATATGGAACGGCGCATCGATACGCCTTTCGCGCCCCTGCCCTTCAACGGCAGTTGGCAGACCGATTGCACCCTGATCGATGGCCCCTTGCGCGACTTCAACCTGATGGTGGCGCGCAAATGGGGCACGGGCACGATGACCTTCCTGCGCCCCGCCACCGGTGAAGAATGCGAGATCGATATGGCCCCGGTCACCCTGCTGCATGTCTTCGAGGGCGATGCGTCGCTGCAGATCGGCGATACGACACACCAGTTGAAGACCGGCGACACCCTGTATCTGCAAGACGCACCGGATGGCTGGCTGAAGACCGGCCGTCCGGCCATCATCGCGGCGATCTATCTGGAGCCGAAGAAATGAGTGAGACCTTACCGTCCCCCTACGATTTCATCCAGGGCACGACACCGCTGCTGATCAGCATGCCGCATGTCGGCACCGGGCTGCCGCAGGCCGTGCGCGACGGCCTCGTTCCGGAAGCCCTCGACCTGCGCGACACCGATTGGCATCTGCCCCAGCTCTATGATTTCGCCCATGAGATGGGGGCCAGCATCCTCTCGGCACGGTATTCGCGCTTTGCCATCGACCTCAACCGGTCGTCGGACGACAAGCCGCTTTATCAGACGGCCACCACCGGGCTCTATCCCGATGTCCTGTTCGAGGGCATGCCGCTGTTCCAGCCCGGCAAGACACCGGATGCGGCGGCACGTCAAACCTACCTGCAGCAGCTCTGGCAGCCCTATCACGATTGCATCGCCGCCGAGCTGACGCGGATCAAGGCCGCCTTTGGCTATGCGGTGCTGTTCGACGCCCATTCGATCAAGGGCGAGATCCCCCGCTTGTTCGAGGGCATGCTGCCGGATTTCAACATCGGCACCAATAGCGGTGCCTCCTGCTCGCCGATCCTGGCGGAGCGGCTCGTCGCGGTCTGCGATCAGCCGGGATACCGGCACGTGCTCAACGGCCGGTTCAAAGGCGGCCATATCACCCGCCATTACGGCCAGCCGGCCGAGGGCGTCCATGGTGTGCAGCTCGAACTGGCCCAGCGCACCTATATGCGCGAAGCGGCACCTTTCGACTATCAGCCGGAAACCGCGGAGAAGGTCCGGCCGATTCTGCGCCGCTTTGTCCAGACCCTGATCGACTTCCGGCCCTGACCCGACGCGCCCGCGCGGCGCCTCTATCCGCTTGAGACTGATTCCGCCGATCGCTCTGGGGTTTCCCATTTCGGAAATTCCGGCGGTGATCCCGGCTGCACGGTTTTTACGGGAATTTCCATCGACCGGAACCGGTCTATTCAACGGAACTGGCTGCCGGAACACGGCCGTGTCGGGTGGCACGGCACCTCCGTGTTTGGTCCGACTGAACCAGTAATCAAGCCAATGATCAAGGAGGGCAACATGAAAAGCAGAGACCATCTCGGATTGGCGTCCATCATCGCGGTTGCCGCGATGAGCCTGACGGCTCCGCTCTGGGCGGAAGACATGGGGCCGTTCAAGGAGATGCAAACGCCGATCGGCAAAGTCGTGACCGATCCGCAGGGCATGACCCTCTATACCTATGACAAGGATATGAAGGGCCAATCCAACTGCGACGGCGAATGTGCCGAATATTGGCCGCCGGTCAAGGCCTCGACCAGCGATAAGCCTGCCGGCGATTTCACCATCATCAAACGCAGCGACGGCACCATGCAGTGGGCCGATTACGGCAAGCCGCTCTATACCTTCAAGAATGACAAGAAACCGGGCGATACGACCGGAGACAAAAAGGACAATGTCTGGCATGCGGTGATGTCGGAATAATTTCGCCCCCAGAGTAGGTTAGGGCATTTTCGTGCCTGCTGCGGCGCAACAAGAGGAATATGCGCCGCAGGAGCGGCTTGCGAGTTTCGGCGACTTCCATCAAGTTTCACCGATGCGTCAGGATAGTTTTCGCCTTTTGTCACCGACCGAGATTGCGACCTTCACATGCCGAACGCCGGTCGTGGCCGGACTGCTCTCCTATTGGAACGATTTGCGCGGCGATCGGCCGATGCCGGCACGTACCGATATCGACCCCGCCGCCATCAAATCCCTGCTGCCCTATGTCATGATGGTCGATCTGAGTTACGCACCGTTCCGTGCCAGATATCGGCTGGTCGGCACGGAAATCGCCCAGCTCGCCCATTTCGATTTCACCGGCCTCTATATCGATGAAATCCAATTCGAGAGCAATGACGGCACGGATTGGAACGACTGCTATCGACAGGTCGCCGAGGCGAAACTGCCGGGCTTCGGCATTTCGCATTGGATGGTCGAAGGCGAGGTCCAGCGCTGGATCGAGTTCCTGATCTGCCCGCTCTCCAGCGACAGCGTGACGCCCGACAAATGCATCTCCGTCGAGGATCATGAACCGCTGGACTTCATGGATGTCGATAATCTGCCGACGGTCCGGCAGGTTTGACCTGACCGCTACAACGTCTTGTACATGATTGTCGTCGCGTCGAGACGATCCTCGCGGGTATTGCGGCAATATCCGGGGATGATGCCATTTCCACATTCACCAACCCCGCCCCATTGTGGAACCGACACTAAGTCGACAAATGCAGAAGTGACAACTTTCACCAAGTCGACTGGCGGAACCGCCATATGCTGCCAACTGCTCCCCACTTGTCATCCCCGGGCTTGACCCGGGGATCCATGTCCGCATCGAGCACGGGATCTGTCATGGATTGCCGGGTCAAGCCCGGCAATGACAAGCGAGAGGGATGACGCATTGTGCGATAGCAGCCAATGACATTCGAGAGAGATGAAGGGGTGTGCGTGCCAAATGGTGTCATGATCCAACTGGATCGATCCGGCGATCCGCCCGCCATCCTGCCCGGTCATCACGGCCTCACAGAATACACAACATGTATTTGGCGCCGCTTTTCGCTGGCGTGACGAAGGCACTGGGGCCGAAGAGCTGGTAGCGCAGGCAGTCCCCCGGTTGCAGATCATGGGTTTCGCCGCCGACCGTCACCGAGAGGCGCCCCTCCATCAGGACCAGGTGATGTTCCAGGCCCTGGCGCGGCGGATCGTCATAGGCAATGCGGATATTGGGTTCGAGCTCGCATTCCAATACCTCCGCCGTCAGGGTTCGGGCCGGCGGCGACACCGAGCGGCGCCGAAAGCCGATGCTCGGATCGCTCCAGACCGGCTGCGCCTTTCGGCGGATCACAGGTGCGAAATCGTCTTCCACCAACCGCATCAACCGCGACATCGTCAGGCCATGCGCGGCGCAGAGCTTCCCCAGCACGCTGGCCGTGGGGCTGACCTCCGCTGCCTCCAGCCGGGATAAGGTGGCGCGGCTCACCTTGCTGCGCTGGGCCAATTCCTCCAGGGACCATCCCCGCTCGAGGCGCAGATGCCTGAGCCGCTGAGCGAGCCGGCTGTCGATCGTGTCATCGCTTGCTTCGCCAATTCCCATATATGAGATAATATCTCTAATATGGGAATTTCTCAAATCAGTAAATTCGACCTGACGAAGCTCCGCCTCAAGATTGCTTCAGCTCAGACAAGTATCTCCGGCAGACCGATAAGACATCCACGGCGCATCCCGCGGGCAGTGATCGGACTTGGCACGATCGAGCACGATATGAAACGGCTTGCCGCTGGTTTTTCACACAGCCTACACTTTCAACCGGATCATGGATGATGCGGTGCGGGCACATGTGGCTTCTCGCCTAATTCAATTTCGATGGAGGTCAACATGCCCGGGCCGCGGCTCAAGAAGACGCCGACCAAACGGACGCATTTTCCCTGCGGAAGGCCCGCTCTTCAGGCAATCATGGCGCTGCTGGCCATGGGCTTGATGACAACCGCCTCCGGCAATTCCGCTTCGGCTTCCAACGCGGATTTCTTCCTCGGCAGTTGGGTCATCGTCAAGGCCGTGGTGGCGCCATGGGCCGATGCCGCCCGCAAGCCGGATGAGCGGGAAATGAAATCATTGCTCGGCAAGGTCGTCACCTTCGAGCCGAAGCAAATTGCCGGACCGGCGCCGGTCGCCTGTCACGAATTGAATTACCAGCTCAATGATTACGGCGCCGACATGCTATTTCAAGGCGCCTTGGCGGAAAAGCCCGACGGCACCTTCACCGATGCCTCCAAGCTCGCCGCCAGCCTCGGCTTCCAAGGCGACAGTTGGAAGACTCTGGAGACCGGCTGCGGCAACGAGCTGGATTATCATTTCCTCGATCGGAATACCGCTGATTTCGGCCTCAACGACTATGTCTACACCCTGAAACGCAAATAATCCGGGAAGCGCAAATAATCCGACGCGGCAAAGAAAAGGCCCGCTTGAAAAAGCGGGCCGTCAAGTTTGCTGAGATTTCTGTTTGGAGGATTGTCCCTCTCACTGCGGCAATTGCTGACCGGGCTTTTTCTGGACCTGACTTTGGCCCTGGCTCTGGCGCTGCTGCTCGACATGTTGTTGTTGCGCCCGCTGCTGCTGGACCTGCTGCTGATACCGCTGCTGTTGCTGCATCTGCTGCTGAGCCCGTTCCTGCTGCTGCATCTGTTGCTGATACCGCTGCTGCTGTTGCATCTGCTGCTGAGCCCGTTCCTGTTGCTGCATCTGCTGTTGGCTCCGCTCCTGCTGGAGTTTCTGCTGTTGCTGCATCTGCTGTTGGCTCCGCTCCTGCTGGAGTTTCTGCTGTTGCTGCATCTGCTGTTGGCTCCGCTCCTGCTGGAGTTTCTGCTGTTGCTGCATCTGCTGCTGGCTCCGCTCCTGCTGGAGTTTCTGCTGTTGCTGCATCTGCTGTTGGCTCCGCTCCTGCTGGAGTTTCTGCTGTTGCTGCATCTGCTGCTGGCTCCGCT
>CAYOQR010000031.1:7037-60290 GCA_964406155.1 uncultured Rhodospirillaceae bacterium
TGGCTCCGCTCCTGCTGGAGTTTCTGCTGTTGCTGCATCTGCTGCTGGCTCCGCTCCTGCTGAAGCTTCTGCTGTTGCTGCGTCTGCTGCTGACTCCGCTCCTGCTGGAACTGCTGCTGTTGGTGGACCTTCTGGTTCTGCGGCTGCGTGTTCGTGCGCGCCTGACCGTTCTCCTGTTGCAGCGCCTTGTTGTTCTGGAACTGGTTATTCTGCGGTTGATTGGTCTGGCGCTGCTGCACAGGCGCCCCGGGCTGGTGCGACTGATTGAAATTATTCCACCTGCTGTTCTGGCCGTTGTTCTGACCTTGGACCGCCGGTTTCTGGGTACCATTCACCTGATTGCCCGTGACCTTATTTTCCTGGCGCGGCTTGTTGTTGCTGAAACCCTGGCCGTTATTGTTCACGCCGTTATTGTTCACGCTGGGCTGACGCACCGGTGCACCAGGCTGATGCGAATTGTTGTTATTCTGCCATCGATTGTTGTTGCCCTGCACCTGATTGGCGGCAGGCTGGCCGTTATTGGTCTGTACGCGGGCATTCGGCTGGACATTGTTGTTGCCACGATTGTTCTGCGTCCAGGCCGGCTTCTGTGCGCCTTCGCGGATCTGCGGGCCGGCAGCCGCCTGACGGTGCAGGGTATTCGGGGCAATGCCATAATGCTGTGCTTCACGCGGCGTCAGACCCACGGTCTGCGCTGTCGGCCGCAGAGGTGACGAACCGGCGCCGAATGTCCGCATCTGCGACAATTGCTGGGTATTGACGTGCTGGATCTCGCGGTTGACCGGACGCGAATTGATCATCGCATCCCGCGACACCACGGTCATGCCGCCGCGATTGCTGAAGTTGTTGATATTGACCGTGCGGTTGTTGATCACCGTCGTGTTGTTGATGTTGACGATGTTGACGTTCTTCACGTAATTGATGTTGACATTGCGCGCATAGCGGGGCGAGCAATGGTAATCCGGATAATAGGCTTCCCTCGGCCCCAGCGGGATCCAGCCCACCGCGGCGCCGATGCCGATACCCACACTCACGCCGATACCGGCGACATCACCGAAGAAGCTGACCAGAGCCGGCGCATAGACCGGCACGACCGGCGCTACAACGTCCACCGTGGCGATCGGCTGCGGCGCCCAGGCCCAACGCGGCCCGATCTGGACCCAGCGCCCGTAATGGAAGGGCGCGAAACCCCAGGGCGCGTCATCGATCCAGGTCCAGCCCCAGGGCGCGACGAAGGCCCAATGACCTTGGCGATACGGTGCCCAATCGTCGGCCACCTGCGGGTACCAGACGTCACCGTAATCCGGCGAGGTGGCCCACTGGCCGTAATTGCCGAGATCCTGGGCACCCGTCATCGCAACCGCCGGAGCCGGTGGCGCGGCACGCGGTTCCTGGTTGCGGGCCCAGACGACGAAACGGTCTTCCGGCTGTGCGCCGGCGAGCGTCGCCTGCACCGGCCCGTTCTGACCGTCATCGGTCAGGACGGCCATCTGGCCGGGCCCGACATTCATGGAAATATTGTCGCCCGTCACCTGGGCGCCGCCGCTATAGACGATCATCTCGCTCGGATGCGACGGATCGCCGGTGATGATCTGATACCGGCCGGGCTGGTTGATGGTCATGGTGCCGCGCGGCGTGGCGATCTGATAGCCATCACCGTTATTGAAGTATTTCAGGTTGAGATAGACCGATCCCTGCGGAACGTTCGCCTGGAAGGTCTGATCGTCGAGCTGGTTGATATCCAGCTCCGTCCCCGAATCGAGATTGATGGCATTGCCGCCCAGATCGATGATGGCGTGAGAGCCGTTATCCGCCCAGACCGCATTGCCGCTGGTAATCGGGTAGTTCGGCGTCGCGGCACTCCAGGTATTCTGATCCGCCGTATGGAAGGATACCGTCCCGTCGATCCGCGCCAACCGCCCGACCCGCGCCGGCGGATCGACCGTCTGTCCCGACGTGTCCTGGGCCAGGGCCATCGGTATCGGCAGCGATGCGATAGAAGTTGCCACGCCGAACAAGACGCTGAACAAGCCGGCAAGCAGGCGCCGACCGACATGCCCGGACGACGATACCGGCTGATTCGGCAGTTGTCCCGCCGGCCCGCCTTCACGGCGTCCGCCGGCCTGCGACGGCGTTAGAGTTGCGGCAGAAAACAAACGATATGACATGATGATCCACCGATCTCGGGCCCGGCGGCGTCTCTCCACCATCGGAGAGCTAGGCCTCTCCCGGCTCCATTCAGAAATACGTGTAAACAGCCAAATCCCGCGCTCAAATACACGTGACCCTCGCGTATCTGCGCGCACAAAATCGTGTGCAAGGAGCAGACACAGGAAAACCCATAATGAGTCGTATGACGGGGTATAGCGGGACTTCCAAACGGCCCGCTGTCACGAGGCACTGAGGTCAGAAATCGAGATCGCCATGACGCATCAGACAGACAGCCGAAAGGTCACCGGTCGCGTCAAAGCCGAGCACTTTCTCATCAACACGTCGCTCTGGGGTATCTATGCTCTGTCCGGCCTGCTGCTGGGCATAGCGATCCTGCTTTCCAGTTGCGTCGTCACCCCCCTGCCCGCCGCGTCGGCACCCGGACCGGTCTACTACCAGCCCTATTACGCGACTCCCTACTACTATCCGCGTTATTATTACTATGGGCCGAGATATGGTTATTACGGCTATGGCTGCCGCTGGCACTGCTGGTAACGACCGCCCCTAAGCCGCGGCCAAGGGCTGCGGTAAAAATTCCTGCGATCCCCCTGGCGCCACCGCTGGAATTCCACTATTTTCCGGCGGTGCGGCCGGCTTGCCTTCCCATTTTACGTGCGGACGGCAGAGCGGTGATGCCCGGTATCGATGCCCGATATTGATGCTCGGCATCGCTCCCCGGCCCCCTGGCCGCCATAATTAGAGACAGGTCTGCAGCTTGGCGCGACCGTCGGATAGTGGCCGGGTGGCCCAGAGGGTGAGATGAAGAAGCTGATTTTCGTGCTGCTTGGCTGCGCCATCGTGTTCGGCGGCGTATTCGGCATGATCGCCTATAAGAATCGCATGGCCGATCAGTTTCTCGCCAATATGCCCGTCCCCACCATACCGGTGACGGCGGCGAAGGCGGCAGCGCAGAACTGGTCGCGGACCGTTCCGGCAATCGGCGTGATGGAGGCTCCCCACGGCGTCGATGTCAGCGCCGAGGTACCCGGCACGATTCAGGAAATCCTCTTCCGTTCCGGCGATAAGGTCGCCAAGGGCGATGTCCTCATTCGCCTCGATTCCGATGTCGAACAGGCCGAATTGCGCAGCGCCCAGGCCCAGCTCGACCTGGCGCAGAACGATGTCCGTCGCGCCCGCGCCCTCGCCCCGAACAAGACGATTTCCATGTCCGCCCTCGACAAGGCGGAATCCGACGCCAAGGTCGCGATCGCGGCGGTCAACCGCCTGACCGCCATGATCGGCAAGAAGACGATCACCGCGCCCTTCGACGGCGTGCTGGGCATCCGCAAAGTCAATCTCGGCCAGTATCTGGAAGCCGGTACGCCGATCGTCAACCTGCAGGATCTCAGCTCCATGCTGGTCAATTTCAGCGTGTCGCAGAAGGCGCTGCCGGATCTCAGCATCGGACAGAAGCTGCGGATGACCACCGACACCTATCCCGGTCGCGTCTTCGACGGCGAGATTTCGACCATCGCCCCGCTGATCGACGACAAGACCGGCATGGTTGCCGTCCAGGGTCGCTTCGAGAACGCCGACCGCAGCCTGCGCCCCGGCATGTATGCCCGGCTGGATGTCGTCCTGCCCGATCTGCAGCAGGTCGTCATCGTGCCCCAGACCGCGATCAGCTACAGCCTCTACGGCAATGCCATCTATGTCGTGAAGCGGGCGAAGGATGAGAAAGGTGAGGAAACCCTGACGGTCGAGCGGCTTCTGGTGGAAACCGGCAGCCGCCGCGGCGGCTGGGTGATCGTCACGAAGGGCCTCAACCCCAATGAGGAGATCGTCACATCCGGTCAGTTGAAGCTGCACAACGGCGCCCATGTGACGATCAGCGAGGAAGCCGCACTCACTCCGCCAGACACGCTGCCGCTGGAATAAGGGCCATCCGGATGTTCGACATCTTCATCAAACGCCCCGTCCTGGCAACCGTCATCAGCCTGCTGATCCTGCTGCTCGGCCTGAAGGCCGTGTTCTCCCTGCAGATCCGGCAGTTCCCCGAACTCTTCAACACCGTCATCACGGTGACGACGACCTATCCCGGCGCCGATGCCGATTTGATGCAGGGCTTCATCACCGATCCGATTCAGAAAGCCGTCTCGACGGCCGACGGCGTCGACTACCTGACCTCGCGCTCGGCCTTCGGTGTCAGCGTGGTCGAAGTCCATGTGCGGCTCAATGAAGACCCCAACAAGGCGATGACCGAGGTCATCTCCAAGGTCAACGAAACCCGCTCCCTGCTGCCGCGCGGCATCAACGATCCGGTGATCGAGAAAAGCACCGGCGCCGATTACGACGTCATGTATATCGCGTTTTCCAGCAACGTCATGACGCCCAGCCAGATCACCGATTACCTGATGCGAGTGATCCAGCCCAACCTCTCCACCGTTGCCGGCGTGGCCAACCCGGAAATCCTCGGCAGCCAGAAATTCGCCATGCGGATCTGGATCGACCCGCTCAAACTGGCCCAGTTCAATCTCTCCGCCGACGACATCCGCCAGGCGCTGGAAGCGAACAATTTTCAGGCCACGGCCGGCAGCGCCAAGGGCGTGTTCGACGTCGTCGGCACCACCGCCCGTACCGATCTCCGGGACGAGGAAGGCTTCCGCAATCTGGTCATCAAGAATGACGCCACCCGGCTGATCCGCCTGCGCGACGTCGCCACCGTGAAGCTGGGGCCGGAAAGCTCGGATTCCTCGGTTTATGTCAATGGCGACAAAGCCGTCTTCGTCGGCATCAAGACGACGCCGACCGCCAATCCGCTGACCGTGGTCAACGACGTCCGCGCCATGCTGCCGAAGCTGGAAGCCGATATGCCCTCCGGCATGAAGCTGACCATCGCCTATGACCAGACGGAATTCGTGCGCGCCTCCATCAGCGAGGTGCTGCATACCATCGTCGAGGCGGCGGTGATCGTCATGGTCGTCATCTTCCTGTTCATGGGATCGTTCCGCTCAGTCCTCATTCCCCTGGTGACGATTCCGCTGTCGCTGATCGGCGTCTGCCTGTTCCTGTTGATCCTCGGTTTCTCGATCAACCTGCTCACACTGCTGGCCATGGTCCTGGCGATCGGCCTGGTCGTGGACGACGCCATCGTCGTCGTGGAGAACGTTCACCGGCATATCGAGGAAGGCCGCACACCTTTCGATGCCGCCATCATCGGCACACGCGAGATCGCCACGCCGGTCATCTCCATGACCGTCACGCTCGCCGCCGTCTATGCGCCGATCGCCTTCATGACCGGCCTGACCGGTGCGCTGTTCAAGGAATTCGCCCTTACCTTGGCCGGTGCCGTCGTCGTCTCCGGCATCATCGCCCTCACCCTGTCGCCGATGATGTGCTCCAAGGTGCTGAAACATGACAGCAACAAGCGCGGTCTCGCGGCCCGGCTGGATAGCCTGTTCGACCGGGTGCAGCGCGTCTATCTGCGCTGGCTCGACGCCTCGCTGCATGATCGCCTGGCGACGGTGGTCTTCGCCCTCATCGTCTGCGGTTCGCTCTATTTCCTGATCAAGGCGATTCCCACCGAACTGGCGCCCGAAGAAGATCAAGGCTACGCACTGGTCGTCTATAACGGCCCCTCGGAGGCCAATATCGATTACATGGACCGTTTCGCGGGCCAGATGACCAAGGCATTCGGCGACGTGAAGGAGATGATCAGTTTCTTCACGATCAACGGTATCACCAATGTCAATAACGGCATCGCCTTCGGCGTCTTCAAGCCCTGGGAGGATCGCGACCGCTCGCAGAAGCAGATCATCGAGGAGATGACCGGGAAATTCGCCAAGGTGACCGGCCTCCAAGGTGGCGTCTATGGCGATTCCTCCCTGCCCGGCGCCGATGGTCTGCCGCTGCAATTCGTCATCACCACCACGACGGATTACCGGTCGCTCAACGAGGTCGCACAGCGGCTGAAGGAGAAAGCCGAACAAAGCGGCATGTTCATCTACAATGACATCGATCTCAAATTCGAGAAGCCGCAGACCATCGTCGAGATCGACCGAGACAAGGCGGCCGCCTATGGCGTCCGCATGCAGGATATCGCCAGCACCCTGTCGACCCTGACCGGCGGCGACTATATCAACCTGATGAATCTCTATAACCGCAGCTATCAGGTCATCCCCCAGGTCGCACGTATCGACCGGCTCGATCCCGACAAGCTCGGACAGTTCTACGTGAAGACGGTGGACGACAGATCGATCCCGCTCTCCAGCCTGATCACGCTGCGGGAGGAAGTCCAGCCGGTAGATCTGAACCAGTTCAATCAGCAGAATGCCGCGACCCTGTCCGGCGTGCTGATGCCGGGTGTCACGCTCGGTACCGCCATCGCCTTCCTGGAGAATGCCTCGAAGGAAATCCTGCCGGAGGGATTCTCCTACGATTTCGCCGGTCAGTCGCGGCAATATATCCAGGAAGGCAGCGCGCTTTACGTCACCTTTGCCTTCGCTCTGGCGATCATCTTCCTGGTGCTGGCAGCACAGTTCGAGAGCCTGCGCGATCCGCTGGTAATCATGGTCAGCGTACCGCTCTCGATCTGCGGCGCCCTCATCCCGCTCGCCCTCGGCGCCGGCATCGTGACCGGTGCCAGCATGAACATCTACAGCCAGGTCGGTCTGGTGACCTTGATCGGCCTCATCACCAAGCACGGCATCCTGATCTGCGAGGTCGCCAAGGAACAACAGATGTATCATGGGCTGTCGCGGCTCGAGGCCGTCAAGATCGCTGCCGGCCTGCGGCTGCGGCCGATCCTGATGACCACGGCGGCCATGGTCGCCGGTCTCATCCCGCTGATGTTCGCGACCGGCGCCGGCGCCGCCAGCCGGTTCTCGATCGCCATCGTCATCGTCGCCGGCATCAGCATCGGCACCTTGTTCACGCTTTTCGTCCTGCCGGTGATCTACACGTTCCTGGCAAGCGACCATCGCCCCAAGGCGGCGGCCGGACATGGGCAGGATCTGACTTCGACACCGAGAGAACCAACGGTCTCGCCTCACTGATACCCGGACTGACAGCCGGTGCGTGCATAAAGGGGGACTGATGCCCTCCTTGCTACGCCCCACCTCTTATGTCCCCGCCCCACCGAAGGCTTGCCTGGGCCCCGGATCGGCTCCAAGCTAACGGCAGGGCTATATGCGCCCCTCATCCAGCGTTTGCCAGATGATGGCAGGGCCGGATCCCGTCTGGCCTTTCCGTTCCCGGCACAGTCATTCCTGTCTGATCGGAGGTGTCATCATGCGTTGCCCAGCAACCGTCACCCGCATTCTCAGCACGTCCATCGTCACGGTGGCCACTATCGCCACGGCCTCGTTCCTGATGCCGTCAGGCGCGGCTGCCGATGCGGCGAAAGAGGTCGCCACAGCCGCCCAGCATGCGGGATATGCCGCGGATGCGACCGTCATCACCACGACCTATTCGCATCTGCATCACACGATCAATTGCCTGGTCGGCCCCAAGGGTACCGGCTTCGATGCCAATGAAGCCAATCCCTGCGCCTCGATGGGCGCCGGGGCCATTCCCGATACGACCGATGCCATGAAGAAGACAAGCTTGCAGGAAGCCCTTGCCAAAGCCAAAGCCGGCCTTGCCGAAAAAGACCTCGCGGCGGCCAAGGCGGATGCGGTGGCAGCTCAGGATATCCTGAAGAAAGCGATGTGATCGGCCTTCCGCCCCTCAGGGCTGGAACCGGTCAGGGCTGGAATCGGTCAGGAGCGCCCCGCTCCCTTGCTTCGGCACAGCGGGGCATTCCTGCATAACGCTCAATTGGACGGCGTTTCCGGGACGGAAGGTGGCGTGCAGCATGTCTGCGCCTGCTGGACCGGCGGACAAGGCATCGAACCATAAGAACAGAAGACGCAGCAATCGCCGGCCTTGGGCCTCAGGAGAGCACCGCATCCCCGGCAATCATAGAAGAACATGCAGGCATCCAGCGGCATCTGCTCGACCGCCTGATGCCCGCAGATCGGGCAAGTGATCAGAGATTGTTCAATCACGATGCCGCTCTCCAAGGTCGCTCCATCCCCAGTATAGCACCGATCCCCGATAGCGCCGACCGACAGAGGATCTGTTATCTCAACGGCTCCGCCGGCCGCTGCCATAGAGCATGTAGAGACCGGCGCTCACGATCAGCGCCGCGCCGAGCCACATGATGGCACTCGGCACCTCGCCGAAAATCGTATAGCCCCACATGGCCGCCCAGATCAGGCCGCTATATTCGAACGACGTGACGAAATTCGCTTCGGCCATGCGATAGGCCTGGCTGAGCAACGTCATGCCGATGGCGGAGATCGGTCCGCAGGCCGCCAGCAGCAGCAGATCGCGCACGCTCGGCATGGTCCAAGGCCGCAACAGGAATCCCAGCGCCCCGTTTCCCTGATCCAGGCTGCCGCCGCCGAAGAAGATCAGCATGACGATCGCCATGCCGCCGGCGGCGATCAGGAACATCAGGTTCTGATAGAAGGACATGACGATGGCCGGGGCATTGGTGCTGTAGCGCCGGGCCATGAGCTGGGCCGATCCATAGGCGCAAGCGGCGATCACCGGCAGCAAGGCGACGACGTTGAAAACACCGCTGCCCGGCCGCAGCATCACCATGACGCCGGCAAAGCCGACCAGGGTCGCCACCCAGCGCGACCAGCCGATCCTCTCGCCGAGGAAGGGTCCGGCCAGTGCGGTGACGAAGATCGGCACGGTGAAATAGAGCGCCACGATATCGGCCAGCGGCATGACCGGGAAGGCCAGGTAATAGGTCGTATAGGAAACGACCAGGAACAGCCCGCGCACCACCAGCCAGCCGAGCGGGCCGGCAATGATCGCCCGCAGGCCGGCCTGCCGATGGATCATGAAAAGCAGGATCGGCAAGGCGGCCAGGCAGCGGATCACCACCACCTCATGGACCGGATAGCCGCCGCTCAGCAGCTTGATCACCACATCCTGCAGCGAGAAGACCAGCACTCCGGCGCAGAGCGAAGCGATGGCGAGAAGTCCCTGGTTCCGGCTCAGGCGCGGCGGCCTCGTGATAACGGTCTCGGCAGTAGCGGTCTCGGTGGCGGTCAAAGCGGTTTGCGTCATGGTCCGGCGGTCGGTTCGGTCAATCGGAAATCAGGCAATCGGATGGGAGGATCATGCCGAAACCTGCGCCGCCAGGGGCATGTGATTACTGCATGCCTCGCAGAGAAATGGCCGCATTTTCGGCAGCGAAATCGGCTTGACCTTGCCTTCCCATTTTTCCCTTGCAGCTATAGCCACTGAAGGTTGCACCATGAGACCCACTGATGGCGCCGTCAGCTTTCGGACATAAGCGCGGCGCTACAAAGGGGTTGACGATGAAGGTTGAGAGGCATAGATCGGCAGTGTCGCCATCGAAGCCAAGCTTCCTCGGCGCCTGTAATCGACAATAGAGAGAGCAATGGATAGCCACCCTAGTAGTGGCACCGTCTCGGCAAGGTCACTTGCTCCGACGGTGTCGCTTCGACAACAGGAGATTTCCCCCGGCGGCCACCGTCGGGTGATCGGCAGCATCCGGGCCTGAGGCCTGGCTCTCCGTTCATCCCCGGTCCCGCCAGACGGGACTCCGGAGATGAACGATGACGAATATCCGCACTTTTTCCCTTCGGGAAATGCAGGGTCCTGTCGCCGTCCGGCGATATGACGCCTGCGGACTCCATCTGGCCCAAACACCGGCCGCTCCTGCGCCGGCCAAGCGCCAGGTGATCATCCATGGCCTTGAGCGTCCGAGCATCCGCTGCCAGTGGCGGCGCGATCCGGCGACGGGCTCGCTGGACCGGAACTGGCTTTCCGAGCCGGCCGATACGTCTCCCATGCGCCTTCACGGCAAAGGATAGGTGACCCGGTGGACAGCGACTGTAGTAGCGCCGCCGGGGTCGACCTCGCGCCGATCCCGGCGGCCAAACCGACCCACAAGAACAGCGCCTCGCGCCCGATCGACGGCGTGATCCAGAGCAGCCTCGTCTGACGGCTGTTCCGGCTCACATCCGCGGCACGGCGCGAGGCCGAACGAGGATGTGAGACATGTTGAGAGACATCGAAAAGGTGGCGCGCGTGGCCCTCCAGGCCTGCCCGACACCAGCCAAAGCCAAGATCTCCGCCAAGAACGCGATCTCGAATGACAACGGTCATCCGGCAGTCGACGCGGATGAGATCCATCCGGCCGGCATTCCGGTCGCCGGCCCCGAGGAGTTGCATCGTTTGTATGCGGCCCTCGACCTGGTGACGCCGACCCTCAATCCGCGCACCGCGCGGTTGCTGGACAGCAGCATCCGCAAGATGGCCCGCAAGCTGATGGAGGAAGCCGGCGAGGTTGCGATCGAAGTGGTCCGTCGCCGTCGGCCCGGCACAATCCGGGAAAGTGCCGACCTCCTCTATCACCTTGTCGTCCTCTGGCATGCCGCCGGGATCCAGCCGGCGGATGTCTGGGAGGAGATGCGCTCGCGCGCGCAGAACCTCGGCATTGCCGAAAAGCTACCCAAGGCGCCGGACAAGGTCCTCTCCAAGCTTCAGCAATATCAGGACGCCGCCGAGCGGCAGATCCGTTGACCCGCTCACGATCTCATCGAAGGAAAATCATCATGACCTATACGGCAGAAACAGCAGAGGTGAGAGACCCCAACCGGGGCGCTCATCTCGATCCCCTGCATGTCGGCGACATCACCGGGGCTCTCGGCACCATCCGGCACGGCGACATGGCGCCACGCATCGGCTGGAAAGCACGGCTGGCAACTCTGATGGCGATCATCGGACCCGGCGTCATCGTCATGGTCGGCGACAACGATGCCGGCGCTTTCGGCACCTATACCCAGGCGGGACAGAATTACGGCACCACCCTGCTCTGGACCCTGATGCTGCTGATCCCGGTCCTCTATGTGAACCAGGAGATGGTGGCCCGGCTGGGCGCCGTCACCGGCGTCGGCCATGCACGGCTCATCTTCGAGCGCTTCGGCAAGTTCTGGGGCGCCTTCAGCGTGATCGATCTCTTCCTGCTCAACGCGTTGACCATCGTGACGGAGTTCATCGGCATCACCTTCGCCCTGAAATATCTCGGCCTGTCGCCGGTCTGGGGCGTTGCAGGCGCCGCTGTCCTGACCATCGCCGCAGTAAGTACCGGCAGTTTCCGCCGGTTCGAGCAATTCGCCTTCGTGCTGGTCACCGGCAGCCTGCTGCTCATCCCCGTGCTGCATCAGGTCCATCCACCGATGCACCAGATCGCTCGTGATCTGATCGTGCCGCAATGGCCGGCCGGAGCGAAGCTCAGCGATGTCATGCTGCTGGTGATCGGCATCGTCGGCACCACCGTCGCACCGTGGCAGCTCTTCTTCCAGCAGAGCTATGTGATCGACAAGCGCATCACGCCGCGCTTCGCTGGCTATGAAAAGGCCGATCTGTGGATCGGCATCGGCCTGGTGATGATCGGCGCCATCGCCATGATGGCGTTCTGCGGTGCGATGTTCGACGGCAAGCCGGAATTCGGCAATTTCACCGATGCCGGCGGCGTACTGACGGCGCTCGACAAATATGTCGGTTCCGGTACCGCCTCGATCTTCGCCATCGCGCTTCTCGATGCCAGCATCATCGGCGCGGCGGCGGTGTCCCTGGCCACGGCCTATGCCATCGGCGATGTCTTCTCGGTGCGTCATTCCCTGCACCGCAAGATATCCGACGCCAAGCTGTTCTACGTCATCTATGCCGGGCTGATCGCGGCCGCCGCGGTCCTCGTCCTGACCGCCAGCGACAACCTGCTCGGCTTGCTGACGGATGCGGTGCAGGCCCTGGCCGGCGTGCTGTTGCCGAGTGCGACGGTCTTCCTGCTGCTGCTCTGCAACGATAAGGCCGTTCTGGGTCCCTGGGCCAATACCAAATGGCTGAACGTCTTCACCGGCGCCGTCATCTGGGTCCTGGTCATGCTCTCGATCATCCTGACCGCCTCCACCGCCTTCCCCGATATCAGCGGGACGACGATCATGGATATCCTCGTCGGCATGACCATTCTCGGCGCACTCGGCTTCATCGTCGTTTCGATGCTGCAGGCCCGTCGCCGCGACCCTCTCGCACAAACGGCTACCGCCACGACCTCCCGGCAAGCGAAGCTGCTGCGCGCCAATTGGCGGATGCCGCCCCTGCACGAGCTCGAACCGGCCAATCTCACCTTATCCAAGCGGATCTGGATGGGTGTCCTGCGCCTCTATCTGGTGGTCGCCGTGGGCCTGGTCATCGTGAAGGTGGTCCAGTTGGCCATCGGCGGCAACGGCTGAGGCAGGCCATATGACATGACGGCCGGTACGGCAGCTCTCGCCATGCCGGCCGTCTCATCAACGTGGATCGCATGAAAAAGGACGACTGGTTCTCCCGTCTGACCTGGTTCGTGCTCAGGCAGGTATTGAGCGCCTATCTCGTGGTGCTGCCGCTCAGCTTCCTGGCGCAGATCGATCTGCAGCAAATCGCCGCGGCACCCTTCTGGGGCAAGGGCTGCCATTGCCGGACATATAGCTGGCCGCAGCCGAAACCCGCGATCGATGCAGGCGCGGATCAGGCGGGGGACACTATGCCCCTCACCCCGCCTTGACCTTTCACTCGACCTTGACGAGATCCAGGATCATCTCGCCATAGCTGTTATGCGCGCTGATCCGCACCGGGATGGACATCTTTTTCCCGGCCGCCGGCGCCAGCCAGAACAGCGCCGAATCCGTATGCATCTTCGAGATCTTGGCATCCTTGCCGTCGGGGTTGCCGGCGGGAACCAATGTCGCCTGGCATTTCAGCGCCGGACCCTGATAGGCCGATTGCGCCATCGGGGCCAGGGTTTCGCGGCCCAGCGACTGCATGGTGACATTATAGCGTCGGGTCCCGTCGAAGACCGGGTAGGGGCCGCCGCAGCCCTGCTGCTGGTTCATCAAAGCCGTCAAGGCGACGACGGCGCTGGCCGGGTCCATGCTGTTCGCCGCATCGGCCTGACGGGCGGCAAGCCGACTCGGCTTGGGAGTCGGGTCCGCGACGATCGTCGCCTTGCCATCCTTGTCATAGGTGATGGTGATCGTTTCCTGCCGCTGCCGCGTCTTGGCATTCATCTGGAATTGGCTGGGCTTGGCTTGTGCCGCGCTGATCGCCCCCTGCCCGCTCAAGGTGGCATGGAAGGGAGACAGCATATCGAAATTGCCGGTCGTATCGATGGCGGCATCGATGCGATAAGGGCCGTCGCCGATCCCAGCGCCATTACTGGCCGCCGGTGTATTGATGGCCGTCGTCATGTCGAGAATCGGCATGCTGGCCAGATAGCCGGTATAGGTGAGCTTGAGCGGATCGGCCTCAGCCAATCCCGGAACAAGCGCCGCGCCCAGAACCAGCCCCGCCAACAAAATGCCGCCGGTTTTCCGGACGGGCGGGAAAACTGCCTGAACTTCTTTCATCATCATTCCTTTCAAACGGCCCGACCTTCTTCATGGCCAAGCTTCTTCATGGCCAGTGAGCCTGTCATCTAACTGTCGGCTGAGATTACCATTTTCACGACATTCTTGAACCCCTTCGGCAACCTTCTTCAGTTGATGAAATGAGCGGCGGCTTTTCAAATCGGATCGAAATTGCCGAAGGCCGGACCGGAGATGACGAAGTGCCGGTGCCGTCACATGCTCCTCTGATGATTCTGTTCTGTTTCGGTATCTGGCTGCACGCCGCCCATAGCATGCTGGTGGCGACCACGATTCCGCTGGCGGTTCAGGAGATCGGTGGCGCGGAGCTGGTCGCCTGGGTCTTCACGCTCTATCAGATCGGCTCCATTCTGGCCGGCGTGTCGACCGGACGGCTGGCCCTGCGATTCGGTATCCGCTCCGTCTTCCTGATCGCCGGGACGGCCTATGGTTTCGGTTGCCTGCTTTGCGCCACCGCACCCGAAATGCGCCTGTTCCTGGGCGGCCGATTGCTGCAGGGTTGCGGCGGCGGCGCTCTGGTTGCGCTCGCTTACATGGCGGTGGAGCGGATCTTTCCTCCATCGCAGATGCCGCGCCTGATCGCGGTCTTCTCCGTCATCTGGAGCGCCGCCGCCTTCTGCGGCCCCCTGATCGGCGGTGGTTTCGCGGCGGCCGGACACTGGCGACTGGCTTTCTGGGCCTTCGCGGCACAGGCTCTGCTGCTTGTCCTGGCCGGCTTGTTCGTTCTGCCGGCCGCTGCCGCTCGATCCGGCCCAGCCTCGTCCCTAAAGCTACCGGCGCTCCGCCTGCTTCTGCTGGCCCTGGCCATCGCCACGATCGGCCTGATGGGGATGCATCCGCACGACAGCACAGCCGTGTGGTTGCTGCTCCTTGCAGCCTTCCTGTTCTGGGCTTTCCTGCGGCTCGATGCGCGGGCAACAACCTCGCGCTTACTGCCGAGCCGCCCTTTGGATCCGCACACGGCAATCGGTGCGGGGATTTGCGCGATCCTCGCAACCTCGCTCGCCACCATGTCCTTCCTGGTTTATGGGCCCTTGCTCCTGACGGAGCTGCATGATGTCAGCCCCCTCACCGCCGGATATTTCGTCGCCTCGGAATCGCTGGCTTGGGGTGCCGCCGCCTTCATCGTCTCCAAGGAATCACCTGCATGGGAAGCGAGTTTGATCCGATTGGGATCAACCATGATTCTTCTCGGCTTGGCAGGCTTTGCCTTTGCCATGCCCTTCGGTTCCTTAGGTGTCATCCTGCTTTGTGCCCTGCTGCAGGGCGCCGGCTACGGCACGATGTGGAGCTTCATCGTCCGCCGCCTGGTCGATGCCGCACCAACCGCGGAGCGGCCGCTGACAGCCGCGATGCTGCCGACCCTGCAGCAGATCGGCTTTGCCATCGGCGCGGCACTCTGCGGCATCGTCGCCAATCTCGCGGGTTTCGGCGACCGGATGACACACGAAGATACAGTGGCCGTAGCGGTCTGGATCTTCATCGCCTTCGTGCCGGCCGCCTTGCTGGCAACCTTCATGCTTTGGCGGTTTGTCCGCCAGGCAGAAAACTAGTCTCTTGAAAAATCTGGGCGAGGCCCCACATAGGAGCGACCAACATCATCATGGGCTCTCATGCCCCCTCCGGGACGACCCGGTGATTCCCCTGAAATCGTCAAGGACGGCCTTGGCTCGCGCTTTGGAGAAAGCACAATGCCTTGGATCCTTCTGGCGGCCGCCGGAGCCCTGGAAATCGTCTGGGCGATCGGTTTGAAACAGAGCGACGGTTTCAGTCGTCTCATGCCCAGCATCATCACCATTGTCGCCATGCTCGGCAGTTTCGGCCTGCTGGGTTGGGCGGTCCGCGACCTGCCGATCGGCGTTGCCTATGCGGTCTGGACCGGTATCGGCACCCTGGGTGTCGTGCTGATCAGTGCCGTCTGGCTGCGCGAAGGCTTGAGCCTGCAGCAGATCCTCTGCGTCATCGCCATCACCGGTGGCATCGTCGGCCTGAAGGTGCTGACCAAGGCCTGAAGTCTCGATCGGGCCAGCCTATCGTTTGACAGCCGGTTCGCGCAGGCCCTGATCCGTCACTTTCGCATCCAGGACGGCGCAGATGAAGTCGCTGAGAAAGCCTTGTTCATCGCGTGCCAGATAACGGCCGAAAAGGATCGCGGCCACACCGAACACCGGCATCGCAATCAGAAACACGGGAAATCCCGCCACGGTTTCGTTACTCGCGCCGGACGGCTGATAGGTCGCCAGGCCGAGGATAAATCCGGCGGTGATGGCTGCGAAGAATCCAAACCAGATAACCATGAAGACGATCGCAAAACGATTCAGGCCGAACCGGCAGTGAATCAGGGTACCCGATCCGGATGTTTCCAGCCGACCATAACAGCATGTCTGGAAGGAGTTGTTGTAGCGGATGCGCTTGCGTAGCTGAAATCGCGTGTCGCCGACGCTGCCGCGAACCGGCGTCGTGCCGAAGGGCGCCCAGCCGCTATCGATATTTGCTTTGAGGCGCGTCGTACAATCCTGCGGCGATAACGGTGTGATAAACGTCACCGCCGTCATCGCGGGATCTTATGCGGCAAGCTGATTGAGCTTGCTCAGCAGATAATCCAGATCCTCGGCGGCAAGATCGTCGAACTGCGTCAGGATGCGCTCGATCACCTTGACGGCAAAACGCTGCCGGTCTTTTTCGCCGCCATCGTAATCGGTCTCCCGTGCCACGTCGAAAGCGACGCGGAAGGCCGGATAGAGATTGGCAGGCAGGCTGGTATGGGCATAGATCGTCTTCAGGCCCAGCCGTCCATCGTCATGGATGAGGACACGCGCATTGACGATCGGCGTGTTCGAGAGCACGGCAAGGCTCGCCTCGAAAAAGGCGACGTCGCCGGTGCACAGCGCCCGCAGGATGATCGAAGGCGTCAGGCGACGATTGGCCTGCAACTGCTTGACCAGATCCACCACATCGGTGCTCTTGGCACCATGCGGCAACAGACTGACCGTTGCCCGCTCACGCGCCTGCAGCACCAGGTCAGTAGCGGTCTCGGCCGGAATCTCGCGCCGGCTCAGCAGGAAATCCCGCAGGCGTTCGGATACCAGGCTGACGAGGCGCTCGGCGACGGTGATCGGCAACTGCCCCCGCCCCACCACCGAATTGGCGACGGTGGTATCCTCGCCATGCTTGTTAAGAGCCTTTTGATATTCAGCTTCACCTAACTGGGCGCCGGGATTGCGCATCAGCGTCGCCACCACGGCTGCATCCTGGCCGTGATCGATCAGGGCATTGGCCAATTCGCTCGAAACGGTCTCGCGCCGCGCCACCGCCGACTGCTTGTCGACACCCGCCGTCTTGACGATGCTGATCAGGTCCGCATCGCTGAGAACCGTGGAAAACTCCAGTACCGGCAGCGCCACGGATTCGACGTCATGCGCCAAAGCCAGTGCCACATCCCGGGGCAGAGACGGATTGGCCTTGAGATGGTTCGACAAGGCCCCCCGGACCATGACCTCGGCATCCTTGGCCATGACCCGGAAAATCTGTTGAGCGAGCTCGCGTTCCTTGTCGGAAAGGCTGTCGGCATTGAAGGCCTCCGCCACTTTCACCGCGGTCGCGGCCCGCACGTCGCTGGATGGGCTGCCGATCAGCCGCTGCACATCCGCTTCCGTGAGTATCCCCGCCATCCAACCCTCTCCGTCCCGAACGCCGCTCAGGATAACATCCCACCGCAGCACCAACAGGGAAACAGCGGATGATTGCGGAGGGCATCCCAATATCCGTCGATGAAACACGGAGAAAGTTAAAAATGTGATACCAACCCGGCAAAAGGGCTGCCGACCGGCCAAAGCCCGGTCATCTAATGAGTTCAAATTACAGCTATTTTAACGCAATCTGAGGGCACCCTTTGCCGCAGATACCGGCTTACCGGCCGAGCACCTTCCCTACCGCAGCGGACAATTTGTCGATGATCTCATCGAGCTGACCCTCGGTAATATTATAGGCCGGCGCCAGAATGATGTGGTCGCCGTTCTTGCCGTCGACGCATCCGCCCGAGGGGTAGCAGAGCAGTCCTTCGGCCATGCCGGCCTGGCGAATCTTCAACCAGGTCTTGGCGGCCGGATCGAGGGTCGCCTTGGTTTCGCGGTCGGCTACCAGTTCCAGTCCCAGGAACAGGCCCCGGCCACGGATATCGCCGACATGCGGGTGCTGGCCGAACCGGTCCTCCAGACGGGTCCGTAGTTCGGCGCCGCGCCGGCGCACATTTTCCAGCAACCCTTCTTGCGCAATCACCTGCTGCACCGCCAGTGCCCCGGCGCAGGCCAGGGTATGGCCCGCATAGGTATGGCCATGCTTCAGCATCCCCGATCCTTCGGCGATGGCACGATAGATGCGGCCATGGATCAGCAGGCCGCCAATCGGCATATAGCCGCCGCCCAGCCCCTTGGCCGTGGTGATGATATCGGGCGTCACCTGGTCTTCCAGACAGGCATACATATAGCCGGTCCGGCCCATGCCGCACATCACCTCGTCGAACACCAGCAGGACACCGTAGCGGTCGCAGATCTCACGGATACGCTTCAGATAACCGGGCACCGGCGGCACACAGCCGAGGCTGCCCCCCACCACCGGCTCGCAGAAGAAAGCGGCGACATTCTCGGGTCTCTGCATCAGGATCGCCTGCTCCAGTTCATCCGCCACCCGCAGGCCATAGGCTTCCGCCGTCTCGTCCGCCCGGCGCTCGCGATATTCGTAGCAAGGCGCGATATGGCTGACGCTTTGCAGCATCGGCTCGTAGGGCTGCCGGCGCGCGACGTCGCCGCCCAGGGCCAGGGCACCGATGGTATTGCCGTGATAGGAGCGCCGTCGGGCGATGAAACGCCGCCGCTGCGGCTGGCCGATCTCGAGGAAATACTGACGGGCAAGTTTCAAGGCGGCTTCGATCGCTTCGGAGCCGCCGCTGACGAAAAAGGCCTTCTCGATCCCTGCCGGCGCCTGGGTCACCAGGCTCTCGGCCAGTTGCTCGATCGCCGGTGTGGTGAAGAACAGCGAATAGGCATAGGAAACCTCGGCCGCCTGTTTCTGGATCGCTGCGACGACCGCGGGATGATCATGTCCCAGGCAGGAGACCGCCGGCCCGCCGGAGGCGTCGAGATAACGGCGACCGGTACTGTCGATCAGGTAACTGCCCTCGCCCTTCACGATGCTGGGCGGCGTAGCGGTCAAATCACGCGGAAACAGATAGCTCATGATGCAGTGGCTCGCATGGCTGAAGTGATGTCCCGCCCTGTGTCATAGCCCGGCCGGCGACCTGTCGCCAAGAGCGCGATTGTCCGGTGACAATGCCCGCCACCCGATACCGGCCATCCGCCATGCCGATCGCCCGGGATTCCCCAATCGCCCCGCTCCAAGTTCGCCCGTCACGATTCTGTTTTCACCGGGCCGGATCGACGGCAGCTTCGTGTCATATCCTCAGCATCATGAGGACGGCACCGTCGTGATGATGCGCCGATTTTTCGCTGCCGAATATCTATCCTGCATGTTGCTGCTGACCGACATCACCTGACTGAGAGGACCAAGCCATCCGAGCTCTGTGCCGATCAAGTCGGCCTGAGGCCCGCACACGAATACACCTCACAATTGCTTGAACGCAGGTATTGGCGCGCTGCGACTTTAAACTGATAGATGCGGCCGGCAATCGCGGCGGCAGGGTCGAAAATCGCGGATCGACGTGTCATCCCGGTTATTCAGTCTGCCACCTGGAAACGGCTCGCATTCGTGGCGGCACCGCCGTGAGCCGCCGCAAGCAGGCGTGAAGCGACACTCTCACGCGTTCATCACGAAAGGTAGCATCCATGTCATCTCTTGCTTATGCGTTGACCCGTCCCGCTTCCGCCGGCCGCAAGGTCGTGACGATGGCCCTGCTGGGAGCGACATTCCTCGCCAGCTCCCTGGCCATTGGCTCTCTGGCCATTGGCTCTCTGACAATGGGCTCCCTGACGCCGGCACATGCCGATTCCACGACCGGCCAGACGCAGATCGCGCAAAGCAGTTCGAACAATTCGACCACTACGACCCCGGCGACGGCGCCGAGCACAAAAGAGAAGAAGACGAAGCACAATCCGGCCGAGACCGTCGAGCAGCGCATCACCGACCTGCATACCGCACTGAAGATCACCCCCGATGAGGAAGGGGCCTGGAGCGCCGTTGCCCAGGCGATGCGCGACAACGCCGCCAATATGCAGAAGCTGATCGAGCAGAAGCACACTCAGGCGACGCAGAGCATGACGGCGCTGGATGATCTGGAAACCTATCAGGCCTTCGCCCAGGCCCATGTCGACGGCCTGAAGAGCCTGACCTCGACCTTCAAGACGCTGTATGACGCGATGCCGGACGACCAGAAGAAGAATGCCGACGCGGTGTTCCAGAATTTCGGCCGACACGGTCACGTCTCGCACGGCTAACCGGAAAAGCCTTTGACTGACCGGCCGCGACAGCGATCTTCATCACAGGGAGACCAGTCATGTTTCCAGCCATCAAGACCATTCACGGCAATGCTGAGCGGATGGCGAACCCGCGCCGCATGATCGCCGCAAGCCTCGGTTTCGCGCTTTCGGCGATCCTGGCTTTCGGCGCCTTGACCGCACCCGCCAGTGCCGACTGGGTCGATCCACATCGATACCCGCATTACGACGACCATCATAACAATTGGCACGGCGGCTATTATCGTGCCCCACCGCCGGTCGTTTATGCGGGTCCGCCTCGCACGCCCTACGGTTATTATCCGCCGCCGGTCGTCTATGGCCCGGCCGTTGGTATCAACCTGCCGGGCATCAGCATCAATATCCGATAAAGCATATCGTCATATCGTCATGAGGATCGGTTGGCTGATAACAGCCAGCCGATCTTTTTTACTACTCTATTCCTATCGAGAAAAATTCTTCACCTCGCTTAAAATGTAAGCGCCTCGTCAGAAACGATCTTCAAGATGTAAATGTTGCAACAGGTCACCAGACGCGTTCCATAAAAACAAAATAAAGAAGCGCGCGAATACGCTGAGTTGTTTGCGGGGACACCAAACAAAACCCGGTCATAAGACGGATAACTGCGTCGTGTAGCCGGCTTTCTAGGCTCGCATCGATGGTGTCCGATCATTCCCCTATCACGAGCTAACAACCGACTTGCCTTGTCCTTGAGGCGATTACCCGCGTTCAAAGTGGAATCTGATCAAGGGAGACGTCGATGGGCGCCAAGAGTCCAACCGCCACGGGTCAAATCGCCGTGGATGACAATTATTCCGCTGCAACAGCTTTGGGTTATATCGAGTCCGGTTTGAAGCGCGACACAAATTGGTGGGGTGCCTTCGTCATCGGCCTCGCCGGAACGATCCTGGTGACAGGTATCGCCCCCGTCATGGTGACGAGCCTGGGAGCCTCCTCCATCCCCATCACCATCATCATCACGCTAAGCGGCTGGCTGCTCTGTCTGTTCCTTGCCGAACTCGCCGCCATGATGCCGGAGCGAACCGGTGGTTCGCCCTCTTACGCCTATCCCGCTTACAAGGATCGCTGGCCGCGTTTCGCCAAGCACATCAACGGTGTCACCGCCTGGGCCTATTGGCTTGGCTGGTTTCCTGTCGCGCCGCTCAACATGATTCTCGCCTCGTTCTATATCGCCGACCGTTTCGGCCTGAATACGACCGCAGGCTTCACGCCGATCCATACCTTCATCGCCTATTGGACACTCGGCATCTCGATCATCGGCATTCTGCTGTTCTTCATCCCGGCCTATCTCGGCATCCGTTTCGGAACGGTCTTCGCCACTATCCTCGCCGTCCTGTCGATGATCCCACTGACCTTCATCGCGGTTGCCTGGCTGTTCAACCCTGCCGCCATCCACCTCAACGAATTGGCAGGCTTCCGGCATCTCGACGGGTCGAGCTTCTTCAGCGGCATGAGCGGATATGGCTGGCTCACCGTCTACATCGCCTACGGCTTCCTGCTGTCTTGGAATGTCATCGCCATGGAGGCTGCGGCCTGCTACATCGGCGAATGTTCCGATCCCGACCGGGACGCCAAGATCGCCATGAATCTCGAAGGCGGCTATGGCGTCGTCATCTATACCTTGATCCCGATCGCCTTCGTGGTCGTCCTTGGATCGAAGGCGCTGGCCGATCCGAATCTGGTGGATCCAAAGGCGATGTTCGTCACCTTCGCCAGCAAGATCCTGCCGTCCTGGGGCGGCGTGCTCGACTGGATCATTGCCGCCATGCTGATCGTGGCCCTGGCTCTCTCCGCTCTCAATGCCATCATGGGGTCCGGTCGCGCGCTCTATCAGATGGCCGTGGATGGCGAGTTTCCAACCATCTTCAAACGCCTGAACAAGCACGGCATCCCATCCTTCGCCATGGGATTCAACGTCTTCGCCTCGCTGATTGTCGTGTTGATGGGGGGCGCAGTCGAAATCTATACCTTCTCGAATGTCGGCTATACGGCATCGTTCCTGCCGGTCCTGGTCGGCTATTACCTGCTGCGCCAGGACAAGCCCAATGCGCGCCGCCCCTTCAAACTGCCCGAATACATGAAATACGTCGCCCTGCTGCTGGCAGTGTTCTATTTCATCATCTGGCTTTATGGCGGCCTCATCTATTCACGCATCGGCAATGCCGAAATCTATTACTGGGCCGGCTGGGCTGTGCTGCTCGTCTACCTGCCGTTCTACTGGTACCGGGTTTATGTCGAGGACCGGCGCGTGGGCACAGCTTTCCAGGTCGAATAAGGCAACAGATGTATCGCGTTCCGTGGAGCCGCGGTCCGGAACCGCCTGACCCTCTCGATCTGGCGCCGAGCACCATCTTGCTCGCGTCCGAGGGCAGAGCATTTCCGGCCGCGACCATCGACTTCACCTTACGTCTGGCCAAGACGGCACAGGCGGCGGTTCATGTCCTCTCCATCGCCCGTCAATGGGGATCGCCCTTCGGCCTGCCCCATCCCGGCTTGATGCCGACGAAGCGGGAATTGCAGATACAGCGCGATCTCGTCGCAGCCGCCGTGCTGGAATTGCAGCGCGCCGACCTCGATGTCAGTGGCCAGGTCATCGGCACCCGCGCGGCTGCAAAGCGCATCGTCGCAGCGGCGAAAAGCCGGAATGCCGACGCCATCGTCATGACAGCGGATGCGCCGCGCCATTGGCTGGTCGCAGATATGATGTGGTCGCAGGAGCCCTACCGGGTTCGCCGATATGCCCGCATCCCGGTTTATTTGATCACTCAGGACCAGCCGGCGCCGGCTGTGAGCCGCTCCGCTTCCACCGGCCTGCAGGCGCAAACTTGCCGGACTGGCCGATAGGTCGTTACACCTGCGGCGGCACCGCCGTCAGGGTACCCGTCACGATCTGGGTGAGAACCGATCCCAAAGCCTGCTGGAAGGCCGAAACCACCTGCAGCATATCCGTGCCAGAGGATGTCGCCCGCTGATCCGCGTTGATCGTGGCCGCGATCTTCCGGTCCGTCATCCGAACCAGCTTCGCCACCACATGAATATGCGCACCGGCCACGGGCCCGCCATATTCAGCCTGGAAATCGCGGATATCGGTCTGCAGCACGTAATCCGGCATCAGCCCCCCGACATCCCGACCGACAGCGACGCTGCCCGTCTTCTCGAAAGCCTCAACCAGCTTGCTCTGCAGCATGTTGGGGACATTGTCGATCCAGGCGGCATTGGCGAAATATTCGGTAACGCCTGTACTGCGGCGCAGGGCGATGCGGGCCGTATCGAGATCGGCATCGGCATTGGGTGTCGAAATCACCAATTGCCAGGAGACTTTCGGCAGCGACGCATCAAAGGAGAGCTGCGGCTTTGGATTATAAAGCGGCACCTGCTGATTCACATTGGTCAGCACACCGCAGCCGGGCAAAACCGCCACGGCTCCGGTCAGGATGCCGGTGCGGCACAACAGCAGGCGGCGGGATATCGCTTCGTTCATCATTATTTTGCCTCTACCCCTTTGTTCCGATCACCGAGCAGGAAGCGTGCCGGGTCGCGTTCGAATTGCTGCGCGATACGGGACATCGATGCAACCAGTTGCCGTAACTGCGTGACCAATTCCGTCATCTCGTACAGGCCGGAACCGGTAAATTGCTTCAGCGGCGCTCGGTTCTCCTCGATGAGGGCCCTCAACTGATCGGCGGTCTGGTGGAAGCCTTGCGCCATTTTGGTAAAGTCCTGGACGGTTCCGTGGAAGTCGCCTTGAACGCTGGTTACCGTCCCTTGCAACTGTGTCGCCAGCTTGTCGAATTTTGCCCCGGCGCTGGACACGTTCTGCATCGCCTGATCGGCAGTGGCCATTACCTGCGGTGCCGTCTTGGTCGCGTCGGCCAGATTCGCGCTGAGCTGCTGCAAATTCTGCATCGCGGCGCTGAAGGCCTGCTGGTTCTCCTCGCTCAGCATGCCGTTCAACCGATCGGCAACCTGGGAAACCTTATCCAGCAGGCTCGGCATCTGACGGGTCAGCCGCTCCAGCGGCGATGACGCAGATTGTATCTCCTGCCCCGGCTTCAGCAATTCCGACCGGTTGGTGCCGCGCGATATCTGCAGAGCCACGCCACCGGTGATCCCCAGCAATTCCAGCGACGCGGTGGAATCCTTGCGGATCGGCGTGCCATTCCTGATATCGATATCGACACGGGCAAGCTCGGTATTATCCGGATCGATCCGCACATCGGCGACACGGCCGACGGGGATACCGCCGAACAGCACGGAACTGTCGACCCGCAACTGCGCAACCGAACCGCTGAAGCGCGTGTAATAGCGCGAATAGTCGCTCCGCGTCTGGACCTTCGCCGCCCACAGGCCGAAGCCAGCGATTCCCATAAGCATGAGCAGGACGAAAATGCCAACAGTGAGGTGCTTGGCGCGCGTTTCCATCACTCCACTCCTCTCACGCGATACCGGTTTCCCCGGTATCGCTGGCTGGAACAGAACTCTCTACGCCGTCTCATTCAGATACGCCCCCTATCACTCGTTCCTGCGCCGGCTTCGTCCCCATGCCGGCAGCGCGGGCACGCGGCCCGTGGAAGTACTCTTGCATCCAAGGATGCGGATCCTGCATCAGCTCCGCCATGGTGCCGACCCGGACCTTCTTGTCCAGCAGGACGGCGACACGGTCGCAAATCGCCACCAGGCTGTCGAGATCATGGGTCACCATGACCACGGTCACACCGAGGCTGCGCTGCAGGCTGAGAATGAGCTGATCGAAATCGGTGGCACCGATCGGGTCAAGACCGGCAGTCGGCTCGTCAAGGAAGATGATTTCCGGATCGAGCGACAGCGCCCGAGCCAGGCCGACGCGCTTTTTCATGCCGCCGGAAAGCTGCGCCGGATACTTGTCGCCGGCCGCAATGGGCAGGCCGACCATTTGAATCTTCAGCGCCGCCAGCTCTTCCATCAGGTTCGGATCGAGATCGCTATGCTCGCGCATCGGCGCCTCGATGTTCTCCGCGACGGTCAGGGAACTGAAGAGCGCTCCGCTCTGATACAGGACACCGCAGCGCGCGAGGACACGGCGCCATTCCTGCTCGCTCATCTCCTGTTCGCTTTCGCCCAGCAGCATGATATCGCCCGCCGCTGGCTTGTTGAGGCCGAGGATGGTCCGCAGCAGCACCGATTTGCCCGTACCTGAGCCACCGACGATCCCCAGCACCTCGCCCCGCCTGATATCGAGGTCGAGATTGTCATGCACAACCTGCTTGCCGAAACGATTGGTCAGGCCCCGGATCGAGACGGCGAAATCCGTGCGTTCACCGGGCAGGGTCGAGCCAAGCGCCGGCGCGGCTTTAGCGCCATTCGTTTGCTCGCTCCCGTTCGTCGTCGGTTCGGCCATGTCAAACGCCCAGCATCGAGAAGAGAACCGAGAAGAAAGCGTCGAACACAATCACCAGGAAGATGCCCTCGACCACGGATCGCGTCGTCTGCCGGCCGACGCTCTCGGCACTGCCAGTCACCCGCAATCCCTCGAAGCAGCCGATAAGCGCGATGAGGATCGCGAAGACCGGTGCCTTGATGACGCCGACCCAGAATTGCGAGAGGCTGATCGCCTGTTGCAGCAAATGCAGATATTGCTGGAAGCTCATATCGAGCAGAACGACGCACATCACGCCGGCGCCCAGCAATCCCATGAGATCGGCAAAGAAGGTCAGCAGCGGCAAGGCGATCACCAATGCCAGGACCCGCGGCAGGACCAGGATCTCCACGGGGTTGAGGCCCATGGTTTCCAACGCATCCACTTCCTCATTGACCTTCATCGTGCCGATCTGTGCGGTGAAGGCAGAGCCGGAGCGCCCGGCGATGACGATGGCGGTGAGCAGGATGCCCATCTCACGCAGCACCGAAATGCCGACCATGTTGACGGTGAAAACCTGCGCACCGAACCGCGAGAGCTGATCGACGCCCTGATAGGCGAGAACCACGCCGACCAGGAAATTGATCAGGCCGACAATCGGCAGCGCATTGAGGCCGACCTGTTCGATATGGCTGATCACCGAATTGAGCCGCAACCGGCGGGGATTGACCACCACGCCGAAGAACACGATCGACAGCGATCCGAAGAAGGCCAGGAGATCGAGCGACAGCGTCCAGACCTCGTCCAGCGCCGCGCCGATCTGCGCGATCCAGTCCAGCAGCGTCCGCCTGTGCGGCATCGGCGGCTTTTCCGCCGGCGCCGCCTCGACCACGCGCTGCAACAGATCCTTCATCTTCGGGTCGAGGTCGCGCAAATCGACCTCGGCACCGGCGGTGCGCCATTCCTGGGCCCCCCGGACCAGCAGCCAGGCACCGGCAGAATCCAAACTGGTCAAATGGCGGAGGTTGAAAACGACCTGGGCGCCGCGACCGGCCTTGCCGATCTTACGCATCATCCCTTGCAATTGACGGTTAATCGCCTCGGCGTGATGCACGGTCCATTCGCCGTTCATCGACCAGACGGTAGCCGATCCGTCACTGGTGGCGTCGATCCAACTGGCGCTTTTGGCCATACTATGCTCGTTCCGGCCCGCGCCGCCGCGTTATCGATGTTTGATCCACGTCAATCGTCCGACTTTCAACCTATGCGGACAGGAGAAACATAGCTGACTGCAATGTCAATAGCCGGCAGTCAGTCGACCCTGGATTGGCAGGGAACTCGTCGACGCAAACCGGCATATCAGCAGGATTCAGGCATCTCCCCCGTATCAAGACGTCCGGCGACGGAAGCCGCCGGACGTCCTAGGGTGAGATATGGACGGGATCAGATGTAATAGGCCTTGAGCGGTTCGAAGCCGTTGAAGTTGACCGCCGAATAGGTGGTCGTATAGGCCCCGGTCGAGAAGATTCGCACACGGTCGCCGATCTTCAGATTGACCGGCATTTCGTATTTCGCCTTGTCATAGAGGATGTCGGCGGAATCGCAGGTCGGCCCCGCCAACACCACCGGCTGAGACGCGCCGTCGATCGCGCGCGTCGGCTCGATGCGATAACGGATCGCCTCGCCTTCCGTTTCCGCCAGGCCACCGAAGCGTCCGACATCGAGATAAACCCAGCGCCGGTCTTCCGCGCTATACGACTTGCGCGAGATCAGCACGACTTCCGATTCCAGGACGCCGGCATCGCCGACCATGTAGCGGCCGGGCTCCACCAGGATGCGCGGCAGGCGATTGCCGAAATGCTTCACCATGGCCCCCATGATCGACTGGCCGTAGGCCTCGATCCCGGTCGTGCCGGTCGTGTAGCTGGCCGGGAAGCCGCCGCCGAGGTCGATCATCTTCAGCTCGACGCCCTTCGCCGCCAGCCGGTCGAAGACCACCTTGGCATGGGCGATCGGCCCGTCCCACTGATTGGTATCGAGCTGCTGCGAGCCGACATGGAAGGAGATGCCATAAGGCTCGAGGCCGAGGGTCACGGCCTTGGCCAGCAGATCGGCGGCCATCTCCGGCACGCAGCCGAATTTGCGGTTCAACGGCCACAGCGCGCCCTCCGCCTCCACCAGGATGCGGCAGAAGACCTGGGCGCCCGGCGCATGGGCGGCGATCTTCTCCAATTCGGCCTCGCTGTCGAAGGCATAGAGCCGCACGCCCTGGGCATGGGCCCAGGCGATGTCCGCTGCCTTCTTGATGGTGTTGCCGAAGGAGATCTTGTCGGCCGGCACGCCATGGGCCAGGACGGAGCGGATTTCACCGGACGAGGCCGTGTCGAAGCTGGCGCCGAGCTTGGCCAGGCGGCCGAGCACTTCCGGCGCCGGATTGGCTTTGACGGCATAGAACACTTCGGCCAGCGGCAGGCTCTGGGTCAGGCCCTCGTATTTCCGTTCCACGATGTCGAGATCGACCACCAGGCACGGGGTCGCGGGCTGGGTTTCTTGCAAAAACTTAATGGCACGATCCGACATGGCACCCTCCACTTCACTCTTTTACATACGTCCGCCGCGGGCATTTCATGCCGCGGTCCCGACTAACTAAGGTGTGACCAAGAAAAAATCGCCGCGCTGGCACATCCAAACCGCTCCCGAATACTGTCGGGCCAGTTCAAGTGCGCCTGCGCGGCGATTTTGCCGTCTTGGCTTAAGGAGATAGATAAGGCGCAAGCCTTAGGATTTGCTTTCGATCTTGCCGGATGTTGCAGAATTATTGCGCAGTCACCGCCCCCCTGACGGCGAATTTGACTCGCATGGCCGTCACAATCGGCTGACGGGCGCCATCCGGGTGATTGCGCTCAAACTTCGTCCTGCAGGCAGGAGTCGTGTCGGCAGACCCAGAGCAGCGCCGTCTCCACATCGCGGAACTGCCGGTGCCGCGAGGAACCGAGGAGATCGCAGATGATCCTGAGAACCGAGCCGAACATCGGATCGCGCGTCACATAGCCGACCCGGCAGCCGCCGGTGCCCATTCCTTCCCGGGGCATCTTCTGGCCAACCGGCATGTCGATCGCCGCATCGCCCGGCGCTTCACCGATCCAGGGGATCATTTCGCGGATCTTGCGAATGGCGCCCCAGTCGATATTGCCGTTGAAGCCCAGCATGTCGACCAGGGTCGGAACACCCTGTTTCAGCCAGCCATCGGCGATCACGTCGCGCAGGCACTGTTCCAGTTCAGGCCCTTGGGGATCCTCTTCCAGCTTCAGCCACAGCACACCATGCGCGATCCGCGCGGTAATTCGTCCCCCCGCATTGCCGTAGCTGCTCGTCTGACCACACATGGGAAAATCGGTCCCGTCAGCCGGCATCGGAGGGCGCGATATCCGGCGTCGCGACGCCATAGGCGCGCAGGATCAACTCCTGCACATATCCGGCAATCTCCTTGGTGAGCTCGCCGGCATAGATGGCGATCAGGCGACCCTCCTCATAGCTTTGGATCCGCGCCAGCAGCCAACTCTCCTTGGCATAGGGGGCGACCAGTTCCTTGGTTTCCTCCCAGCTCAGCGCCCAGGAGAGGTCGCCGGCAAGATCGGCCACGGCGGCACCGGCGGCGGCGGCGGGATCGTCACCTGCTGTCGGGCCGACGCTTTGCGACCGGTCGCGCAACCGGTTCGCCAATGCCTTGCGGATCTGTTCGGAGAGGGCCGGCTGCAGCTCCTGGCACATCTCGTCGATATGCAGCCGACTCAGGGTCAGGTAATGCGCTTCAAGCGTCAGATTGGCTTCCAGCCATTCATTCGGACCGAAGGCGCGCGGATCATGTCCGGCGCGCCGATTGCCGAAAGGGCCTGGATCGGGCATCCCTTGGGTTGGACGATGCGCCGCGCCTGCTGCGCGCCCCGCAGCTTTGGCCTCGGTTTCCGCCAGTTTCGCCTCCATCGCCCCCACCCGCATTCCCGCCGGCTCCAGGGCTCTACCCTGTCCGGGGTGAATCATCCGATGGCATGAGTCGTTTGCTTAACGTTTCGCCCTTAGGTTTCGGGACGAAAATGTGGCACTGTAAGGTGGATTGAATTTGTATCCGTCTACTCAACCAACCCGTGAGGCAACACACTAGAGTGTTATTAAACAAATATTTTACAAGAGTCAAATCTCCATTTAATAACACACGGCCCGGTTTAAATGAGACGTAAGAGCATCCGCCAGCCGAAGGCACATGAATCCAGCTACAACCGCCTCGATCCCGCCTTCCGTCAGCGCCAATTGATCGAAGCAACCGGCCAGGTGATTGCCCGCCACGGCATCTCGAGCGTCACCCTGCAGCGCGTCGCCGAAGCCGCCAATGTCACCGCCGGCATGGTGAATTTCCATTTCAAGAGCAAGGGGGCCTTGCTGGCCGCCACGCTGGAGGCGTTGTACAACGACTATACCGGTTCGCTCACCGCTGCCGTAGAAGCGGCCGACGGCCCCGCAGCCGGCCTCTGCGCGGTTGCCCGCCAGCATTTCACGGCGCCCTTCATGACGCTGGAGAAGATTGCCGTCTGGTATGCCTTCTGGGGCGAAACCCATGCCCGTCAGGGCTATCAGCGTGTCTGCGCCCAGGCCGACCGTTTTCTCTCGGACCTCGTGGCCGGGCTGATGACCGAGCTGCGGCCGGCACAGGCGGAAACCGAGCTGACACGGGCCCTGGCCACCGGCTTCATCGGCCTGATCGGGTTCCTCAATCAGGAAATGCTTGTCGATCCGGCAGGCGCCGATACCCGCGCATTGCTCGAGACCTGCCACACCTATCTGAGTTTTGCCTTCCCCGGCCATCATTTCGATCTATCGGCGCCGCTACCGGAAAAGGCTCCTGATCATGTGCCTGATAACAGCTCCGCGCCGCAGCTATCGGCGGAGCGGCTGGCCGCCTGCACGCCGATCTCGCCGGACTGGATCGCCGCCACCTTGCGCGATGTCGATCAGAATCTGGAACGCGGCCAGACCTTGCAGGAGGTCTGCGCCCGACAGCGCCTGGACATCCGGATGATCAACTTCCTGCACCTGAAATACCAGGGCATGTCCAGCGACCAGATCCGCTATGTCATCGGCCTGGAGACCCGCAACCGGCAATTGACGGAAACGCTGGCGAGCCGGGCATTGCAGTCACCCCGCCCGGACATCGAACCGGCAGCCGCCGAGAGCCTGGCCGAGGTGTGACCTGAAGCCCATCAATCGGGCTTCGTCTCCGCCGGCTCGATCAGTTCCTTGAGCGGATAGCCGGCGAACTTCTTCGTCTCCGACATGATCACATTGGTGGTGACCGAAGCGATATTGGGCTCCTCCTCGATCAGCCGGTGATGCAGGTCCACATAGTCGGACACGGCACGGCAGACGAAGTGAACGATGTAATCGAAGTTGCCGGAGATCTGATAGCAGGCAATGGCCTGGGGCGTCCGCTCGATCAGCTTCTCGAAGGCGCCCTGCTGGGTCCGGCCGTGCTTGTGCAAGGTGACGAAACTCAGGATTTCGACGTAATCGGTAAGCTTGGCGAGATCGATATCCGCCCGGTAGCCGTGGATGATCCCGCTCTTCTCCAGCGCCCGGTGGCGGTTATGGCAGGGGCTGGGCGAGAGCCCGACCTTGGCGGCCAGTTCCAGATTGGAACTCCGCCCCTTCTCCTGCAGGGCCCCCAGGATCTTCAGGTCGATCCGGTCCACTTTTTGCGATTTTCGCGCCATCGGCGAGTATTTCCCTGTTTTCTGCTCGTCGGGGCCTCTTGCTGACCCAGCCGCTTCCGCCCCCGCCCCGCTCTTTCCCAATCGGGGCAAATGGCTTATACACCACGCGCTGGGAGCAGCCCAGCGCCACCTGATTAGGCTTCACGGACAGCCCCTCATGGACTTGAAACAGCATATCCGTCACGTCCCCGATTTTCCCAAGCCGGGCATTCTGTTCTACGACATCTCCACCCTGATCGCCCATGGCGGCGCCTGGAAGGAAACCGTGAACCGGCTGGTCACGGCGGTGACGCCCCTGGAGCCGGAACTGCTGGTGGGGATCGAATCGCGCGGCTTCCTGGTCGCCGCTCCCCTCGCCTATCTGATGGGTACCGGCTTCACCATGGTACGCAAGCGCGGCAAGCTGCCGGGCAAGACCATCAGCCACACCTATGCGCTGGAATATGGCGAGGACGTGGTCGAGATCCAGGCCGATGCCATCCGTCCCGGCCAGCGGGTGGTCGTGCTGGACGATCTGCTGGCGACCGGCGGCACGCTCCATGCGGCCGTCGATCTCCTGCGCAAGGTCGGCGCCAATGTCGTCGGCGCGGCCTGTGTCATCGAGCTCACCTTCCTCGGCGGCCGCGCCCGCCTCGATGTGCCGGTCAGCACCATCGTCTCCTACGATTCCTGATCCCCGGCGATTGCTGACCGGCCGCGCCCTAATGGACGCACGGAACGGCAAAACGATGAAAAAAGCGGGCGCCCAGAGCCCGCTTTTTGTTGCCCATCCATCTGCATGACCGTGACAGAGCCCGGAGCAACCTGTCATGATCCGTTCGGTAAAGATAAAGCCCCTCATCAGCCGACGGCCGGGACGGACACATGCAACCGCTGACAACTGGCCCCGCTCCGTTGACGGCACAAGAGCGGCCTCTCATCCCCATTCTGCTTCTGGTCACCATGTCCACCGGCGCGATCGACGCCATCTGCGTCCTGCATCTCGGTGTTTTCGCCGCCTACATGACGGGCACGATCGTTCTGGTCGGATTGCGCCTGGTGAACGCCGGAAAGACCACCCCGATCGGCGGGTTGATCGCACTTGCCAGCTTCGCGGCTGGCGCCATCATCGGTGGCCGGCTGGTACGCCGCCCGGCCCCACGTAACCGTTTGCTGGTAGACGCACTCCTCATCGCATCCGCGCTCGTCGGCGTGGCGGCACTTGTCACTGCCCTGGGCGACATTGCTAAACCGGCCGTGCATGACGCAACCATCATCCTGGTCGCTACCGCCATGGGAATCCAGATTGCCGCCACGCGGCATCGCGCCGTACCCGACATGATGATGCCGGCCGCCACCATGGTTATTCACGGTCTCGCTTATGACAGTCCTTTCGCGGGTGGAAGGGCTGACCGCTATCTGCGCCGCTTTGGCGTCATCTTCGCCCTGATCTGCGGAGCCACATTGGGTGCCAGCCTCGCCGCCTGGCAGGTCTGGGCCGGATTCCTCTTCTGCGCCCTGCTCATTGCCATCGCCGCAACCTTGATCATTCGATTACTGCCCATTGGCACGATAGACGGCTGACCCAAGACCGCGCCCACTAAAGCTTAAGCGGTAAGCCGTGCCGTTACCTGCTCAGCCAGGTTGAGCAGGGCCCGGTCGCTGCCACGCCGGCCGATCAGCGACAGGCCGATGGGTCCCTGGCCGTGGTCGTCGCTGGCAAGACCGATCGGGATCTGTATCTGGGGCAACCGCGCCAGGCCGGCAATGCTGGTCAAGCCGAGGATCCGGTCGCGCAGATCGGCGAAGACCTCGGGCGCGGCATCCTTCAGCGGTGCGATGCAGGGTGCCGTCGGCAAGACGATAACCGCGCCATCGAGCAATTTGTCCATCGCTGCGGTGATGCGGTCGCGCAATCCATCCTCGTCAGTCACGGGAATGGCCGAGAGCTGCTTCGCCAGACCGAGCCGTGTCGTGATATCGGGCGAGAAACGCGGTTGCACCCGCTCGATCCAGGCACCATGGGAGGCCCAGACCTCGCGCGGCTGATGGCCGCGAAACCACTGCACCCAGTCCTTCAATCCCTGGCCGGTCGGCGACAGATCGCCATCGAGCGCCGGCGCCACCGTCATGCTGCTGCTCTCGGCGAACAGATTCTCGATCAGGCCCACGGCCCGCCGGGTCTTCGCCGCCGCTTCCTCATTGGCAAAAGCGAAGGCATCCTCGGCGACCAGCAGCCGGCGCATCGGCGCAAGGCCGGCACGATCCGCCGGCAGCAGCACCTCGCCCACGCGACGCAGCAGTTCGGCCGAGCGGGCGAACCAGCCGGCCACATCGAAACTCGGTGCCAGGGGCATCACGCCCTCCAGGGATAAAGCACCGTGACTGGGCCGGATGCCGAAAATGCCGTTATACGCAGCCGGAATCCGTACCGACCCTGCCGTGTCGCTGCCGATCGCGAAATCCACCGCTCTGCCGGCCACCGCCGAAGCCGAGCCGGAAGACGACCCGCCGGGAATCCGGTCGGGCGCCGCCGTGTTGCGCGGCGTCCCATAGTGATGGTTCTGGCCATTCAGGCTGAAGGCGATCTCGTCCGTCAGCGTCTTGCCGCGCAGATCGGCGCCGGCATCCAGCAAGGCCTGCACCACGGGCGCCGTCCGCGCCGCCGGCTCATGACTCGCCAGCCAATCCGGATTGCCACAGCAGCAGGTCTCTCCCGCCACATCGAAAATATCTTTTGCCGCAAAGGTCAGCCCTTTCAGCGGCCCCTCCGCCTTGCCCTCGATCATGACCCGGGAATGACGGCAGAAGGCGTTGAGACTATCGGTGAAAAGATCGGATTGCATGAAATCGGTCCGGAATCAGATGCTGAAGAACAGAAATGCTCAGGGATGGAGTCGTTTGGCAGCATAGACCCGGTCAAATGGTACGGAAAGCCGGTTGATGATGTCTCGGCTCGACACAGTCATCGGGGAATGCGGGAAAGGCGGAAGGGCATCCGCAGGATACCCTTCTACCCCTTCACACAAATCACCTGCCGAAGTGTATGGACCACCTCGATCAGGTCGCTTTGTGCCGCCATGACGGCATCGATATCCTTATAGGCGACCGGCGTCTCGTCGATAACGCCGGCATCCTTGCGGCATTCGATACCCTCCGTCGCCCGGATATGGTCGGCAACGGTGAAGCGCTCCTTGGCGGCGCCCCGCGACATTGCCCGCCCGGCACCGTGCGAACAGGAGCACAGGCTGTCGGCATTACCCTTGCCGCGGACGATGAAGCTCTTCGCCCCCATCGACCCTGGGATGATGCCGAGTTCACCGGCCTGTGCCGATACAGCCCCCTTGCGGGTCACCCACAGCTCATCGCCGGCATGAACCTCCCGGCTGATGTAGTTGTGGTGGCAGTTTACCGCGAGGTCACTGACCGTGAAGTCGCGGAAAGCTTCGCGCAACACATCCAGCACACGCTCCAGCATGATCGCGCGGTTGAGCCGGGCGTAATCCTGCGCCCAGGACACAGCCGCCACGTAATCATCGAACAGCATCGACCCTTCGGTCAGATAGGCCAGGTCGCGGTCCGGCAGGTTAATACCCAGCCGTTCCATGTCCCGCCTCGCCTCACCGATGAAATGCGTGCCGATCCGGTTGCCGATACCTCGCGATCCGGAATGCAGCATCACCCAGACGGCATCCGCTTCATCCAGGCAAAGCTCGATGAAGTGGTTGCCCCCGCCAGCGTGCCGAGCTGACGGACCGGATTGGTCTTGACCGACACGGCCGGGTACTTTTCCTGCAGCCGGTCATAGGACGGCTGCAGGTGCTGGGACCAGGCTCGTTCCGAGGCCTGCGGCACGGCATCGCGATAATCCGCGAAACCGACCGGGATCGCCCGTTCGATCCGGCTGCGCAGCGGCTTCAGCGTCTCCGGCAGGTCGTGACTGGTCAGGCTGGTCATGACCGCGCACATGCCACAGCCGATATCGACGCCGACCGCCGCCGGGATAATGGCACCCACGGTCGGAATCACGCTGCCGACCGTGGCGCCGCGTCCCCAATGTACGTCTGGCATCACCGCGATATGGTGCCGGATGAACGGCAGGCCCGCCATATTGGCAAGCTGCCGACGGGCGCCGTCATCCAGCGGCACGCCCCGGATCCACGCCTTGATCGGCGCGCCTCCGGTCTCGATTTCTTCATACTGACTCATTGTTGTTCCTATCCTTCCTGTGTGCCCGGGAGGGCTCGAACCTCCACCCACCAGATTCGTCATCTGGTGCTCTCTCCAATTGAGCTACGGACACCTTCTCTTGCCGCTCTCATCGACGGTAATACGCCCGATCGATGAAAGCAGCGTGTGGTCAGACAGCAGGCCTTGAACCGGCGACCGGAACCACAAGGGCAAGGGTCGTTCCGGCCGAGCTTCTCGATCAGTTCCTTGTCGCCATGGACGATGCGATCGCCACGCTTCACCTGCCGTTCGGAGTTAAAACCCTCTCCGGCGCTTGCTCATCGTCTCTTGCGAGACCTCATCATGCTTGCGTGCCATGGCACCTCTCCTCATATCCTGTTTGTCGTGGCCGGCGAGGCTGGGATCGAACCAGCGACCTCCGCAGTAACAATGCGGCGCTCTACCGCTAAGCTACTCGCCGAAACTCTGAACCCGCGTGGCCTCGTCCACTGCTTGACCACGCTCATGCCCGACCAAAGGTCAATCAGCTTCATTCGCAATAACTCTACCTTGAGTTGTTATTTGGATAACAAAAAACCCCACCGAGCGGATCGCCAGAGGCGGGCTCGGTGGGGTTCTTTGAAAGAACCTGTGCGCGGCTTTATGTCACCAACGCACCTGCCGAGGCCGCAGGGAGCGGATTCCGTCGATTGAAATTGAGCTTGGAATGCCGGTTCAACTGCTCGTTCACCAGGACGAGCAGCCAATTCTTACCGGACACAGCATGCCGCAAGCCGCTGGCATGCGGTGCTGCCGTCTGCGCCTTTCTCGGCTTGGATGTCTGTGTCGCGAACATGATCAAACTCTTGTCTCGGAATACCGCCTTGCAAAACGCAAGACTATATCGCTCAACCGGAGCGGGTAACTTGGTCTACGCCTAACGACTGGCGTCGTCAAGCGGATATCGACGATCGAAGGACGTCGCCGTACAGCTTCCCCCAATGGTAAGGTCAAGCCGCAATTTGTCTGAGCAACGCGAAAAAAGGCAAGACAGTCCAAGCTTATATCCTTGCGATGCCGCGCCTCTCTCACTATCTCTGCGCCATCCTTGGCTGCGGAACGACGACTGGTGATTTTCCGACTGCTCATCGCTGGAAAGCTGATACGTCCGACGCTGGCGTTGCTGCTCGCCGTGATGATGTCGCTCACGGCCCTGGGCAGTGCCCTTGCCGCCAACTGCCAGCAGCAAATGCAGCATCATGCGGCGGCTGATACGTCGGATCACGCCCAGCATGCATCATCTTCCGATCAAACCGTTTCCGAAGCCACCAAGGATGACGTCGTTCATCACGGAGAGCAAAGCAAGGATACGGCTGCGGATTATGCCAGCCTCTGTCATCTCGGCTTCGCCGGCTGCGCCGGCTGTACCTTCCCCGTGCAAAGCCTTGTCCAGCCATTGGGCGTTTCGGCCATCCGTTTCCATCTGACGCAGATCGATGGCCACTCCATCGATTGGGATGCGCATCTGCGCCCACCGATCGGCCTGCTCTAAGTTTCCTCGCTCATATCGTCATCGCTCTTGCCGCCGATTTGTGACGGCGTGAGGTGATCGACTGGCCGGCCATTTGCCAAAGCCAGCGAGCGAGCGCAACTGCGTCCACCGGAGATCATTTCCGATGACGCCCCTATTGCAGACATCGATAAAAGGAAACGAGACATGGCGAGATGCCTTCATGGCTTCGCATGTCTGACGGCCGCCCTCATTGCGCTGGCACCAGCGCTCGCGGCGGCTCAGGATCAGACAATCAGCACCCAAACATCATTCGATCAGACCATATCAACCGCGCATCCTGCCGATCTGACGCGGTTGGAACCGCGCCCCGTTACTACCGGCATCGCCGATGTCGTCGTGCCTCTGCTCGACCGCCCGACGCCGGTGCCGTCCTACGGCCCTTTCCCCGATAGCGTCGCACCAGCAGAAACTACGGCCACGCCCATGCAGCACGACATGACCATGCCGATGACGATGGATCACAGTAAACACGCGATGCCCGGGATGACGATGCCGCAGGATGGAGGTGCACAATGACCTCCAGGCCATCGCTTCCGGCCATCCTGCCGATCCCGTCGCGGCAACTGCGCCGGCTCCTCCTCGCGAGTGGCACCGTCTTATTTCTTGCCGGCTGTTCCACCACCTTGGAGACCTTCCCCGATACGGCCAGGATACTCAACAAGGGGGATTATTTCGAACGAACGCCCCTACCCGGCCTCAGCGGCTATCAGGAAGCCGCCCAGCGGCGCGTGAAGACCCTGCTCGCCCAGCCTCTGACGCTGCCGGCGGCGATGGAAATCGCCATGCTCAACACCTCGAAACTGCAACGGCATTACCAGGCACAGCAGATCTGGAATGCCGGTTTCGTCGAGACGCTTGCCGATATCACCGACAAGGACGCAGCGAAAGGTGCGGCGGCAGTGGAATGGCGGGCGGCCCAGCTCACCTTGCTGAAGCCGGTCAACAACCGCCAGCGTTACGATTTCGTCGCCGACTATATCGATATCGGCGCCGATTTCATCGAGACGGCGGAGGAGGTTCGCAAATCCTATTACACCGCCGTCGCGGCGCAGCAGCGTTTCGACATGCTGAGCCAAGCCGTCACCGCCACCCAGGCCATGGCGGAACTCGCCAATGCGCAGTACAAGGCGGGCACCGCCAATCGCCGCAGCCAGGCGCTGCAGCACGCGGTCCATGCGGAAACCGTCAAAGCCCTGGCCGATGCGCGGCAGGAACTGGTGGCCGCGCGGGAGGACCTCAACCGCCGCCTCGGTCTCTGGGGCGAGGATATCGCCTGGACATCGCCCAAGACCCTGCCGGATCTGCCCACAGCCAAGCCGGCCTTCGCCAGGCTGGAAGAGTATGCCCTGGGCAACCGCTTCGACGTCCTTGCCGAACGGAAGTCCTGGGGCCTTTGGCATACCGCCGTGGAGGTCCGGTCGGAGGTCCGGGAAAACCTGGCGGCGATGCAGACGGCCTACGAGACCGCCCGCTACCAGCGGGACACGGTCCTGCCGCTCGCGACCACCATCCTCGACGGCACGCAGCGCGAATATAGCGGCATGCTGCTGGGGGTCTATGACCTGCTCGCGGATATCCGCGGCGAGATCGAGGCCGGACGCGACTATATCGAGCGGCTGCGCGATTTCTGGATCGCCTATGCCGAGCTAGAGCAATCCGTCGGCGGCAGGTTGCCGCCCGTCGATCCGTCCGCAGCCGAACTGTCGACCACCCTTCCGTCATCCACCGGCCTTGCCACCGAACAGGATTCCGCATCATGAACCGACGCGAATTTTTCACCATGTCCAGCCTCGGCCTGGCGGCGGCCGGCGCCGGCCTTGCAGCCACCAACTTGACATCAGCCACCGCCATGGCCGCAAGCGACACCCCCACTTTCAAGGATCCGGTCACCCGCCAGCCCCTGCCGCCTCAGGGCGGTCAGGGTTATACCCCCGTCGTCACGCTGAATGGCGGTTCCCTGCCCTGGCGCATGAAGGATGGCGTCAAGGAGTTTCACCTGATCGCGGAACCCGTCCAGCGGGAATTCGCCCCGGGCATGGTGGTCAATTGCTGGGGCTATAACGGCTCCTCTCCCGGCCCCACCATCGAAGCCGTGGAAGGCGACCGCATCCGCATTCTGGTCACCAACAAGCTGCCGGAACACACCACCATCCACTGGCACGGCATCCTGCTGCCCAATGGCATGGACGGTGTCGGCGGTCTCACCCAACCGCATATCCCGCCGGGAAAGACCTATGTCTATGAGTTCACCCTGCGCCAGAACGGCACCTTCATGTATCACCCCCATTCGGATGAGATGGTGCAGATGGCGATGGGCATGATGGGTATGTTCATCATCCATCCCCGGAATCGCGACCAGAACCGGGTGGACCGGGATTTCTGCTTCCTGCTGGCAAGCTGGGACATCGATCCCGGCACCTATACGCCGAACACGGCGGAGATGACCGATTTCAATATCTGGACCTTCAACAGCCGGGCCTTCCCCGGCATCGATCCCCTGGTCGTGCGCCAGGGCGACCGGGTCCGGATCCGGATCGGCAATCTCACCATGACCAACCATCCGATCCATCTGCACGGCTATGCCTTCAAGGTGACCGGTACCGATGGCGGCTGGATACCGCCCTCGGCGCAATGGCCGGAAGTGACCACCGATGTGCCGGTGGGTGCCATGCGCGCCATCGAGTTCACCGCCGACGTCGAAGGCGACTGGGCGTTCCATTGCCATAAATCCCATCACACGATGGGCGCGATGGGGCATGAAGTGCCGAATATGCTGGGCGTCGATCAGAAAGTCGCCACGCCGAAAATCGCCAGGCTGCTGCCGACCTACATGTATATGCCGATGGGCGAGAACGGCATGGCGGAAATGCAGGACATGCCAGCCATGGGCATGCCGATGCCTGAAAATACCCTCCCCATGATGGCCGGCGAAGGTCCCTTTGGTCCGATCGAAATGGGCGGCATGTTCACCGTACTCAAAGTCCGCAGGGACATCCCGCGCGGCGACTATCGCGATCCAGGCTGGTATCGCCATCCCAAGGGGACCGTCGCCTATGAACTGAAAAGTTGATCCCTCACATCGACTGACATGCTTATCCAGTCATCTGAAAGGAACCATCTGATGCGTAAAATTTTGATCACCTCCGTCCTGACCCTGGCTGTACTCGCCTTGACGTCCCTCGCCCTGCCACCCCTCACAACCGCCGATGCCGGGCATGACAAGAAGTATACTTTCGGCGAACCCGGCAAGACGGCCGATGTCACCCAAACCATCCAGGTGGATGCCGTCGATGCCAATGGCGAAATGCGCTTCGAGCATGCGCCACTGACCATCAAACAAGGTGAAACCATCAAATTCGTCGTCACCAATAAAGGTGAAATCGCTCATGAATTCAGCATCGGCGACGCCGCCTCGCAGCGCGCCCATGCGGCGATGATGCAGAAGATGCCGGATATGAAGCACGAGAATGATGCCACGGCCGTTACCCTGCAACCGGGTCAGACCAAAGAGCTGGTCTGGACGTTCAGCAAGCCGGTCAAGGGACAGATCGAACTGGCCTGCCAGGTGCCAGGTCATTATGAAGGCGGCATGGTCAGCAAATTGCCTTTGTCCAAGTAAGGCATCCGCCTTTTGAGTAAGCCCCGGCCAAGTCCATCCCTGGACCGGGCCGGGGCCTCTGACGACAGGTGGGTTTCGGCTATCAGCCGACCGAAGACTGCAATGGTTCCAAGTCCGGCGATTCCGTCACCAGATGGAGAGACGGCTTCTTGCGAGAGGCCAGTTGGTCGTAAATCTCAACATAGTCGGAAGCCATACGCTCCGCCGTGAAGCGCCGCTCGAAATGCTGCCGGATTCTCGTTCGAGAAAGGCTGCCGATACGCTGGAGGGCCGCCACGGCTTCATCCTCATTGCTGACGACAAATCCCGTCAGGCCGTCATCGACGACCTCCGGCACTGAGCCACGATCGAAGGCAATCACGGGCGTGCCGCAAGCCATCGCTTCGATCATCACCAGGCCGAAAGGCTCCGGCCAATCGATCGGCACGAGCAGGGCAATGGCACCACTGAGGAAAGCGGATTTTTCCTTGTCGCTGATTTCACCGATATACTCGACGTTCTCATGCGCCTTGATCAGCGGATCTATCTGCGTCTCGAAATACTTCCGGTCCACTTTATCAACCTTGGCCGCGATCTTCAGCGGCAGACCGCAGCGGTCCGCAATCCGAATGGCGCGATCAACCGCTTTCTCCGGCGCAATGCGCCCCAGGAAGGCGAGATAGCCGGGCTTGACACGCTTTGGCGTCAACAGATTTTCCGGCAAGCCATGGTAGACATTTCCGATCCAACCGGCTTGCGGGAGGGGTTTCTGTTGCGCCTTTGAAATCGAGATGACGGGCACCGACGAAAAAGCGGAGAAGACCGGCTGATGCTCCGGCAAATCCAACCGTCCATGCAAAGTGGTGATGAAGGGTGTCGGTTGCCGCGAAAAGAGCGAGAACGGGTAATAGTCCAAATGGAAATGCAGGATGTCGAAAGACTGGGCCACTTTTCGGACGCGTTCCAGCATCAACATGTGCAAAGAGATCGGGTCCAGAACGCTCTTATCGAAACGCAAGGCGCATGGCCACATGGGTTCCAGTTTCGCACTGGTCTTTGAATCGCCGCTGGCAAAAAGAGTAACATCGTGGCCCAGTCCGACCAGTGCTTCGGTCAACCAGGAGACGACGCGCTCGGTCCCCCCATACAAGCTGGGCGGCACGGCCTCCGTCAGGGGAGCTATTTGCGCAATTCGCATCGTCAAAATCTCCTTGTCGCTGGAATTGATTGAGCCCCGATCCCTCAGCAAACCTTGATCGTGGCCTCCGGCTTGGCAAATAAAATGGAAGTGAAGATGAGAACCGGCGGAGCGAGCATGCAGTGAGCCGGCGTGATGCACGTCGTCGAGATGTAATTACATGTGATGCGGCAGCCATTCTCATCCCAGAATCGTGCCGGCACGCTATCAAAAAAAATTGAGGCATCATCGATGGCGAATGCCCGTTATCTGCGTTGAAATGCACTAACGACATCGTGGAGCCAACGGCTCATGCAACATCTGGCACGATACGCCCAGCAACCGTCAGCATTCTGTCTTCTATATGTCCGACGACATGCCCTTGCTCACACCTTCATTCTTGCCGCCGTCATCGGTGCCGTCGCCTGTTCCGTGACGACACAGTATGGTGTGAAGTATCTGGTAGACACTTTGTCGCAGGGGACTGCCAACAACAGTCATGTCTGGATCGCCTTTGCTTTCCTCGCATCCTTGATCGCCGGCGACAATTTGCTTTGGCGGGTCGCGGGCTGGATCGCGAACTACACATTCGTCACGGTCACGGGCGATTTGCGGAGCGATCTCTTCCGCTACTTGACGGGGCATGCGCCCAGCTATTTCGCCGATCGCCTGCCCGGCATGCTCTCGAGCCGGATCACCGCAACCTCCAATGCCGTTTTCACCATGGAAAATATGATGGTGTGGAACGTGCTGCCGCCTTGTGCCGCCACATTCGGGGCGATTGCCTTTCTTTCGACCATCAGCCTGCCCATCACCATGGTTGCCGTACTTCTGGCAATCGGCCTCTGCGTCGTTCTGTTCCGCCTGGCCACGGCGGGGCGACCTCTACATCACGGATTTGCGGATCGCGCCGCAGCAGTCGATGGCGAGATGGTCGATATCATCACAAACATGCCGATCGTGCGTGCCTTCGGCGGCCTACATCGGGAATTCCGCCGTTTTGATGAAACCGTAGAAAGTGAAATGGTCGCGCGGCGGCGGAGTTTGATCTATTTGGAAAAGCTGCGCCTGTTTCATGGCATCGTAACGATTACCCTGACGATCGGCCTTCTGATCTGGATCATCAGGCTATGGCAGCAAGGTCAGGCGAGCACGGGCGATGTTGTGTTGGTGACGACACTGGGCTTCACCATTCTCCACGCGACCCGTGATCTTGCCGTAGCGCTCGTGGATGTGACACAGCATCTCGCCCGTTTATCGGAAGCCATCGCCATGCTCCTCACCCCGCATGGCATCCGCGACAAATCTGACGCCGGGACTTTCAGCCCGCAACGAGGGCATGTGCAGTTCGAAAATCTGAGCTTCGGCTATCGAACCGACCGTCAGGTCTTCAATCACTTCAATCTGCGCCTCGAGGCTGGGCAACGGGTTGGCCTGATTGGTGAATCCGGAAGCGGCAAATCAACCCTGCTCGCCCTGCTCCAACGTTTCTACGATCTGCAAGGCGGCCGCATCCTGATCGATGGCGAGGATATTTCAGCCATCACCCAGGAAAGCCTGCGCCAGGCAATCACGATCGTTCCCCAAGATATCTCGTTATTTCACCGGTCGATCATGGAGAATATTCGCTATGGCAGACCGGAGGCGTCGGATGACGACGTGTTCGCCGCCGCCGCATCGGCTGAATGTCTCGATTTCATTCTCGCACTACCCGAGGGTTTCGCGACGACTGTCGGTGACCGTGGGGTAAAGTTGTCCGGCGGACAGCGCCAGCGCATTGCAATCGCGCGCGCGCTGTTGAAGGATGCCCCGATATTGCTGCTGGACGAAGCGACATCATCGCTCGACAGCGAGTCCGAAGAAGCGATCCGTCAAGCCCTTGACCGTCTCATGCAGGGCCGCACCGTTATTGCGATTGCCCACCGCCTATCGACCTTGCGCGGCTTCGACCGGATCGTCGTGCTGCAAGGCGGTCAAGTCGTCCAGGATGGCGCACCAGATCAGTTACTGAGGAAGGCGGGCCCGTATCGAGAGCTGATTCAGCGGGAAATGATGCGGTTGGGACATCAGGCCAAGGATGACGAAAGGGCACTTGCGACGGCATCCGCCCGGTGAGGTGAAAGCGATTGAAAATTTTCCTATCATAGCCCCCGCCACCCGACCTGGAGACGGCCTGGAGGATGAAGCGCGATCATTGCCGCCTTCACCTATCAGACCGGCTATACCCGGCAGTATCCCCCTTGGGACCGCTCTCAGACTACTGCAGTGAAGAAGTAGATAACAGACAGCCGCTGGTCATTACCGAATACTGACAATCGAGAACCGACCAACCCTCCTCCGTCCCCTCCAAGGCAATGTCCCCTCCACGGCAATCACCCCTCTTCCGGCCACGAGATAAGGCAAAAGGAACCGATCGGGCGCGAATGGTCGCGAATATGGACGTGTCTGTTACTTCGCTGTGACGTGGACGCAAATCGCATCGTTTCACTTCCAACGAAGGCAATCCGAGACAATGCTGAGATGATCTGAGGCATCGTCCCAGGGGGACAGCGCATGACCTGATCTTAGAGTCATAAGCCGGTCAGCGGAAAACATGCGAAATGACTTCAATCAGCTCTGCGCCAAGTGTGTCAGTGAAGCGGGGAGACCGATATGAGCGTCGACATCAATAGCCTTCCCCTCCTGACAGCGACGACCGGCAATGAACGCTTCGCCACGGTGGATGTGTCGGCCGGATCGGCTGCGGCCATCCAATTGCGACGTTTCACCGGCGATTCAGGCGAGGAAAATGCCGTCTTCAATGTCGCTTATTACGGTGCGGATCGCACCGGTGCCACCGACAGCCTGGCCGCATTCAATGCCGCGATCGCCGCAGCCGTGACTGCGAAAGGCGGAACGGTCTATGCACCGCCGGGCAGCTACAAGATATCGGATGTCATCAAGATCCCTTCCAGCGTCCATCTGGTCGGTGCCGGCAAAGACCTGACCAAGCTGGTCAAGACCGCCGGGCCAACAGCCGGCGGCGGGATCGGGGCTTACGCGACCGTGGCCATGATCGGGGCCACGAATGCCTCGGTTGAAAATCTCTGGGTGGACCACGCAACCAATGGCGCGCAGGTCAATGGCATCGCGCTGCTGCGGGCGAACCTGGCGGCGGAGACCGGAAATTTCTGCGATGGCTGCGATGTGTTGAATTGCCGTGTCACCGGCTTCAATAGCCATCAGTATCTCATCTGGTCGCACGGCGCCAAGAATGCTCGAATCATGTTCAATGAGCCGAATGGTGGTGTCACAACCTATGACGACACATCGGCCCAGGAAGGGATAGAAGTCTATGGTGGCGAGAACGTCATCGTTGCCTTCAATCGGATCAGCAATATCGGATCCAACGGCATCTATCTCGGTATCTCGCCGGGCTATCCCGGCTATTTCAACAGGAATGTCTCCGCCGTCCATAACATCATTCAGGGCTGCAAGGTCGGCGTCTATATCAATGCCACCTGGGACACGGCCGGTGGCCTGAACTTCTCCGAAAACATTCGCGTTTCAAGTAATCAAATTTATTCCTGCTATCGCGGCCATGTCCTGATCCGCTATGCGACATTGGGTGCCCCCGCCAATAGCGTCGTCCTGCAGGACATCACCGTCACCGACAATCAGATCAATGCCGATGTCCTCACCTATAATCCCTATACCATTCAATATGACATGCAGGACAAGAGCGGGAACGCCCAGGTCCAGAATATCCGGATATCGGGCAATCAATGCCTCGGCGGCAAAGCCCTGAATACCGCCAGCGATCCCAGCGTCGCCCCATTTCAGATTCGATACGGCCAGGATATCCTGGTCAGCAACAATCAGTTCCGCAATATCGCCGCCGGCACCGATGCCGCCATTCTCGTGCATGGAGACGGTTCCGCGATCGCGGAAGGTACGCAATTGATCGGCAATATCGTCGAAAACTGCCCGAGATCCGCCGCCATCATTCGAGGCGTCCATCGTTGCGCGGTGATCGGCAATCGCTTTGCCAATTACTATACCGAAGGTACCGGTGCCTTTAACGCGATCACGTTGCTCAGCGTTGATTACACCAGTCTCGATGGCAACCGTTTCAAACCTGCCGCTACCGAGACGCGGATCATCCAGTTCGACGCCAGCTCGAATGCCGTGACGATTGGCGACAATATCCTGGAATATGCTCCGACCCTCGCGACCTATAATGGCGATCCGCTGCAATACGACCAGACGGGCACGCCGGCGCCGAATTGCTCACGCGGACGCACCCGGATCGCGGTGGGCGCTACCAGCGTTTCGATCAACAACAGCCAGCTCCAACAGGGTGCACGCCTCTCCGTCTACCAGCGATCCGGTACGCCCCAGCCTTTCACGCTGGCAATCGGCAACGGTGCCTTCGCCATTACCGTCGCAGCCGCCGTGGCCGGGACTCCGGCCATCTTCGATTGGGAAATCCGCCAGTAGCACCAAGCTGCCTGCTTTCCCGCTCCAGAGGAGAGATCGGCCATGATCATCACGTTCGGCGGTGTGGAAGTGACCTTCGGCGGGCAATCCGTGGAATTCGGCCCACCTGGAGCGGTGCCGGCGTCAACCTTCAAAACACCGGCAGAAGCATCAGGCGATCAATTGGCACGCGACAGCGATGACGATCAGCCGGCGTGACATCGGTTACGGATAATGAACTGGGAAAAGGAAGTCACTCAGTCCTGGGTCTGGCCATAATAGCTCGTCGCCAGCATCGAGGGGCGCCGGACGAACACATCGAACCACCGCATCAGACGCGGTCGGTCGGCGCGAAAATCGGGTAGACCACGAAAGGCAATCCAGTCCAGTGCCGTCGCCAGGGCGATCTGGCCGAGATCCAGCGACCCCGCGAGGTCGATCTCGCTTTCGATGAAATCATAAGCCGCCATCAGTTTCTGCCGTTGTCCTGATGCGAGCTCCGGATATCGCAAGGCGGCCGGCCGCCGCTCTTCCTCCCAGCGGAGAGCGATCCCGGCATCGGCGATCCCCTGGGCCAGGGCCTGAAGACGCAAAGTGAGGAAGCGCGGCAAACCCTCCTGCGGGATGAGGTGCGGCCCCTGATGCAGGCCGTCCAGGTAATCGCAGATGACCACGGAATCGAAAAGAGCGACGCCCTCTTCTACAATCAGCGTCGGCACCTTGCCGAGCGGATTGACCGCGAAGACGGTGTCGTTGCGCCGGGTCGGGCTGGTTTCGTGATGCACCACCTGCAACCGCGCCGCCAGCCCGGTTTCATGCGCCATCACCAGGACCTTGCGGGCGTAGGGCGAATGAGTCTGATAAAGAAGCTGCATCGGTAACTCTCCCGGCCTGACGGACAATCGTTACTGCCCATGCTCGGCGGCGGCGGCAGCCGTCAGCCAGCCATAGAGCTCGGCGGAGATATTGCTGCCGCAGAGAACGGTGCCGACACGGCGCTGCCTGAAGAGATCCGGCCGGGCTTGGATCGCTGCCAGACCGACAATACCGGATGGTTCCGCGACCAGGCCGAGATGACGATGGGCCAGCAGCATGGCTGTGCGCAGATCGTCCTCGGTGACGGCCATGACCTGATCGACCCGCCCTTCGATCATCTGCAGGGCTTCCGGAACGGGTACGCGCACGGCGACACCATCGGCTATCGTGGCAACAGTCGCCGTCTCGACCGGACGTTTCGCCGCCAGGGAAAGCTGCATGGCCGGCGCCCCCGCCGCCACGACGGCGACAATCTCCACCTTCGGCGCCACATGCCGCAGGGCAGCGCCGATCCCGGCCAGCAAGGCACCATTGCCGAGCGGCACGACCATCATCTCCAGATCGGGGGCCGCCTGCATCATTTCCAGAGCGATGGTCCCCGCCCCCTCGGCAATCGCCGCCTCGGCGCCATCCTCGACGAAACGCTGGCCGGTTTCGGCGGCATGGCGCCGCGCCACCTCCTTGGCCATGTCGAAATCCCTGCCGGCCAGCCGCACCTCGGCACCCAACCGCCGCATCGCGACCACCTTTACCGGATTGGCGTTCTCCGCCGCATAGACCGTGCTGGACAGCCCCCGGCGCGTCGCCGCCCGCGCCAGTCCCTGGCCGAAATTGCCGGCCGAGGCGCAGACCAGAGCCTGGCCAGTTTCCAACTCGGTCGCCGCGAAAAATTCCGTGCCACGGCCCTTGAAGGACCGGATCGGGTTGAGGCTCTCAATCTTGACCGAGACCGTACAGCCCAGCGCGGCATCGAGCCCCGGATCGCCAAGCATCGGACTGCTCAGGAAGACCGGATCGATCTTGGTATGGGCGGTCAGAATTCTGTCGATCTTGATCGCGCGCATCATGCCGGGTGCCTTTTCCTCGGTGCGGTTTGGGTTGCCATTCGGCCCCAGCCTAGGCAAGCTCTACGCGGCCAGGCCGCAAAGATGGACAAATAGCGCGGTGAGACCGCATCATTGGTGAAAGTGACGCCGAAATGCCGCAAGACCTGGACGACTTCGACCGCCATATCCTGGCTTTGGTACAGATCGATGCCCGTCGCCCGGCCGAGACGATCGGCGACGAGATCGGCCTCTCCGCTTCGGCTGTGCAACGGCGCCTCGCCCGGCTGCGTGAAAGCGGCGTCATCACCGCCGAGATCGCTGTGGTTGACCCCAAGGCGGCCGGCCACCCTCTCACCATGATCGTCGAAATCGAGGTGGAACGCGAAAGGCCGGAGCTCCTTCAGGCTTTCAAGCGCTGGCTGGCCGAGGAAGCCGCCATCCAGGAAGCCTGGTATGTCACCGGCGACGGCGATTATGTGCTGGTCATCACCGCGCGGGATGTCGAAAGCTACGACACCCTGATGCAGCGCCTGGTGGCGGAGAATGCCAATGTCCGCCGGTTCCGTACCCGCGTGGCGCTGGGCACGCTGAAGCGCGGACAGGTTGTGCCGGTCCTGGATTGACCCCGTCCCGGCGTCTATCATCGGATAGCCCGCCAGGTAGTTCCATTGCCGGGGAGATCATTCGCCATGCTGCATGACCGCATCCGCCACCCTGCCCTGCACAGCAAAGTCATGAGCGCCGCGGAGGCCGCGAGCTTCATCAAGAACGGCATGACGCTCGGCATGAGCGGCTTCACCCGTGCAGGTGAGGCCAAGGCCGTGCCGATGGCGCTGGCGGAACGGGCGAAGAGCGAACCCTTGAAGATCACGCTCTTCACCGGCGCCTCGCTCGGCAACGATCTCGACAAGACATTGGCCGAGGCCGGCGTGCTGGCACGACGCCTGCCTTTCCAGTCTGACCCGGCTTTGCGCAAGGCGGTCAATCAGGGAACGGTCATGTTCATCGACCAGCATCTCTCCGAGACGGTGGAGATGCTGCGGTCGCACCAGCTTGGGCCGATCGACATCGCCGTCATCGAAGCGGGCGCCATTACCGAGAGCGGCGGCATCATTCCCACCACCTCGGTCGGCAATTCCGCGACCTTCGCCATCCTCGCCGAAAAAGTCATCATCGAGATCAATCTGCATCAACCACAGAGTCTCGAAGGATTGCACGATATCTATATCCCGACCCGACGTCCGACCCGCCAGCCGATCCCGGTCGTCGCCCCGCAGAGCCGGATCGGCCTGCCCTATATTCCGATCCCGCCCGAGAAGATCGCCGCCATCGTCATCACGGAAAAACTCGACAGCGCGGCAACCGTCGAGGCGCCGGATGGCGACACCCGCGCCATCGCCGGCCATCTGACCGAGTTCCTGAAGCATGAAGTGGCACGCGGCCGCCTGGGATTGAGCCTGCAACCGCTGCAAGCTGGCATCGGCACGATTTCCAATGCCGTGCTGCATGGCTTCATCGACTCCCCGTTCCATAATCTGACCATGTATTCGGAAGTGCTGCAGGACAGCACCTTCGACCTGTTCGATGCCGACAAACTGATTTTTGCCTCCGGCTCCTCGATCACCCTCTCCGCCGCCAAATACCGCGCCGTGATACCGCAACTCGAGCGCTACAAGTCGCGGCTGATCCTAAGGCCGCAGGAGATCAGCAATCACCCCGAAGTCATTCGCCGCCTCGGTCTCATCTGCATCAATACGGCGATGGAATTCGACATCTATGGCAACGTCAATTCCACCCATATCGGCGGCACACAGATGATGAACGGGATCGGCGGCTCGGGCGATTTTGCGCGCAACGGTTATCTCTCAATCTTCGTCACCAAATCCAGCGCCAAGGACGGCAAGATCTCCCGCGTGGTCCCCATGGTCAGCCACGTCGATCACACCGAGCACGATGTCGATATCCTGGTGACGGAAAATGGTCTCGCCGATCTGCGCGGCCTGGCGCCGCGCGAACGCGCAAGCGTGATCATCGCCAACTGCGTCCACCCCATCTATCGCGACGCACTGGCCGATTATTATGCCCGCGCCCTGCAGCGCGGCGGCCATACGCCGCATGTCATCGAGGAAGCCCTCGCCTGGCATATCAATCTGCGCGAAAAGGGCAGCATGCTGGGTTGAGGCGGCCGTCCGCCAAATGCCGGTTCTGCAGCCTGTATCCATGAGAGTGGAGGATTGCCGAGGGACGAAAATTCTCTTTTTAATAGTTTAATATATTTCAATTACATTTATAAATGTACATGTTAAAAATAACGATCACCAAGATTAATATCTTGACCGCCTGCCGTTAACGCTTACTATTCCAGGCGATAACCGGCCGATGGCTGGGTCAGCACCAATATCCATTCGGCAAATTCCATTTCGCGAGGGCAATATGCGGACCATTCCCCATTTCATCGGCGGCAAGGAAGTCGCCGGCACCAGCGGTCGCTTCAGCGACGTCTTCAACCCGGCCACCGGCGAGGTTCAGGCCAAGGTTGCGCTGGCCAGCAAATCCGAACTGGACGCCGCCGTGAAGGTGGCTGCCGAAGCCTTCAAGTCCTGGTCCGTCATCACCCCGCTGCAGCGCTCCCGCGTGCTCTTCCGCTTCAAGGACCTCCTCGAACAGAATATCAACAAGTTCGCGGAAATCGTCACCTCGGAGCATGGCAAGGTCCTCTCGGATGCCAAGGGTTCGATCACCCGCGGCCTGGAAGTCGTCGAATTTGCCTGCGGCATCCCGCAGCTCCTGAAGGGCGAGTTCACCGAGAATGTCGGCACCAATGTCGATAGCTGGGCTCTGCGCCAGCCGCTCGGTGTCGTTGCCGGCATCACGCCGTTCAACTTCCCGGCCATGGTGCCGATGTGGATGTTCCCCATCGCCATCGCCTGCGGCAACACCTTCATCCTGAAGCCCTCGGAGCGCGTTCCGACCTCCTCGCTCTTCATTGCCGAACTGTTGAAGAAGGCCGGCCTGCCCGATGGCGTGCTGAACGTCGTCAACGGCGACAAGGAAGCGGTGGACGCGATCCTCACCAATCCGGAAATCCAGGCCGTCAGCTTCGTCGGCTCGACGCCGATCGCCGAATACATTTATCACACGGGTGCCGCGCATAATAAGCGCGTCCAGGCCCTGGGCGGCGCCAAGAACCACATGATCATCATGCCGGATGCCGACATGGACCAGGCGACCGACGCGCTGATGGGCGCCGGCTATGGTTCCGCCGGCGAGCGCTGCATGGCGATCTCGGTCGCTGTCGCGGTGGGCGACAAGGTCGGCGATACGCTGATCGAGAAGCTCTCCCCGCGCGTGCGCGGCATGAAGGTGGCCCCGGGCACCGATCCGGAAGCCGATATGGGCCCGCTGGTGACCAAGCAGCATTTCGAGAAGGTCAAAGGCTATGTCGATCTTGGCGTGCAGGAAGGCGCCAAGCTGGTGGTCGATGGCCGTGGCCTGAAGCTGCAGGGTTATGAGAACGGCTTCTTCCTCGGCGGCTGCCTGTTCGACCATGTGACGCCGGAAATGCGGATCTATAAGGAAGAGATCTTCGGCCCGGTCCTCTCGGTCGTCCGCGTCCCCGATTACGCCACGGCGGTCAAGCTGGTGAACGACCACGAATATGGAAACGGCACTGCGATCTTTACCCGCGACGGCGATGCCGCCCGCGAATTCGCCGCCAAGATCAAGGTCGGCATGGTCGGCATCAATGTGCCGATCCCGGTGCCGATGGCCTTCAACAGCTTCGGCGGCTGGAAGCGCTCGCTGTTCGGCGATCACCACATGCACGGCCCGGAGGGTGTCCGCTTCTACACGAAGCTGAAGACCATCACCTCGCGCTGGCCGACCGGCATCCGCTCCGGCGCCGAATTCGTCATGCCGACGATGAAGTAACGGCACGACTGAATTGAATGACAAACGGCCGGATCGAGTTTCGATCCGGCCGTTTTCTATTGGACCAATGCCGCTGGGCAGCAGCGACGATCAGCGGGCATGAAAAAGCCGGGTCACGGATGTGACCCGGTTTTGTCTGTCATGATCGCGGCGCTCGGGCGCCAGCGCAGCCGCCTCGCGTCAGGGGCAGCGCATCGCCTCGACCTGATAGGCGGCATCCGGCTTGCTCGCGATGGCACTGAGCAAATCGGCGGCGTACCAAAGGACGCCTCCCTTTTGCTTGCAATAGATCGATTGCGTCGTGTCCGCTTTATCGGACACCTCGCCCGCACGCGACCGCAAGGAGGCCGGATCGGAATCCGCCGTATGCCGTGCGCTGATCCCGACCAAGGGAGAGGCCTCGCTCTGCTGGCCTGCCCTCACATTTCCCAGGTCGTAGGAATTTCCCGGATCGATATTCAGGGCCATGGCTGGCGTGGCGGCAACCATCCAGATCGCGGACAACGCGATCGTGGCGCTGGCTGCAGCACCCTGCAGGAACCGATACCGGATTCTCCGATTTGCGATGCCGCTCATCACTCACCTTTTATTTCCAGCAGTTTCTGGATCGTTCCGGCTGTGGAAACATTCGCAGAGACCACCGTCGGCAACCTGACGGTGCCAATCTGGACAACAAAATCATCGGTGGCTGAACAGACGCAGCCCAACGTCGCATGCGGATACTCGGCTCATCCCCCAATAGTCGCCCAGGAGAAACAGAGCTATCAGCGTCCGGGGCCGGCCGATCCCATGTCGCGATCAAGGCCAGCCACTGCACCGGGTTTGCATATCTGCATACCGGCACCTACGCTTAAACAAAACGCCATATATCTTTGGTTTTCTTGTAATCCGCCCGGTTCAGAGGCACCCCGACTATTCATCTCATAGTTGGTGCGGCGGAACCACATATTCAAGACAATGTGGTTCTCTCGGTAAATGCAAACCGGATGTGGTGCAAATATGGCATAGAATGTTCCTCTTTTCCAGGAACAAGATGTCACATCGCGATCCGTCTTCAATCGCTGCGGCAATCGACGATGCTGCTCCTGGCGCTCGCCGTTTCGTACCCTCCCCGTATGGCACCACGATGACGAGGCCTTTAACGCATATGCAATCGATGATTGCGCCGATGTGACGGGCCGGCACGTCGATGCTTTCCTGATCGATCTGCTGCCGCTCTGCTAGGTAGTGGACTCATAAATTCGCATCCAGAGGCGGGCTGAGGCGAGGGAGACG
>CAYOQR010000032.1:0-59283 GCA_964406155.1 uncultured Rhodospirillaceae bacterium
CCTCCTGGCACGCCTAGTCTCGCTCATTCTCCACAAATGCGAAGACACAAGGGTCAGGGTGAGGGGTGTTAGCCGCAAACTGGATGCCGCGGCCATTGCCCATCTCTTTGCTTGCAGAGAAACGGATCAGGTGGCGGCGGAAGAGAGAACGTGGCGGCGCAGACGCGCCGCCCGGCCTGGGTCAGTGACGGATGGTGATCAGGTTCTGCAGGAAGGCGAAGGCGCTGTTGCCGAGCATGACGGCGCCGATGCCGAACAGCAGGATGACGGCGGCCTTCAGGCGCCGGGCCTGGGCGCGGGCGCGGCGGCGATGGCGGATCGGTTGCGAGCCATAGCCGATGACCGGGCCGGCGGTCAGATCGCGGCCACGGAACATCGGGCGATGGGGCCGGGAATTGATCGACTGCATGGTCCTCTCCTTCGTCATCTGGTTCCCGCCCTGTCTCGCAAGACGGGCCTGTGGCAGAACGACCGGCGGGAACGGCAAAGGGGGCGATACCGGGCAGATCGCTCTCGCTTTGCCCGGTATCGCCGTCCAGTGGTGAGAAAGAAGGCGCCGCCGCAATAGGGGTCGCGGCGGCGCCGGTTCACTTATCGGTCAGCACGGCCGATCCGTGCCTCGGAGACGACGACGCGTCATCGCCCCCGGTTACTTGAGGAGCCGTCGGCCGTCAGTTGACGGTCGGGCTGCCTTCGGTCTGCTGTGCCGCGAGCTGCTCGCGCTTGTCGCGATAAAGGGCGGCGAAATCGATCGGATTGATGAAGAGCGGCGGGAAGCCGCCGGACTGGATCGCCAAAGCGATCAGGTTGCGGGCGAAGGGGAACAGCAGGCGCGGCGCCTCGATCATGATCAGCGGCAGCACGACTTCCTGGGGCACCCGGCCGATGCGGAACAGGCCGCCATATTCGCATTCGGTCACATAGACCACCTTGTCGCCGGCCTTGGCCTCGACCGACAGGAACAGGGTCACTTCGACATCGGGCGGCGACTTCGGATCGACCCGCACATCGACGCGGATGGTGCCCATCGGCGCTTCCTTGAGGCTGGTCAGGGCCTCGGCGCCGCCGGGATTCTCGAAGGACATGTCCTTCAGATACTGCGTCACCACCGTCAGGGGGAAACCGCCCTCCTGGGTCTCGCCGTTATCCGCAGCCTGGTCCTGATTATCCGCCATGTGCTCACCTGTGTTTTAGAACGGCGCTCGGGCTATCACGGATACCGGGGAGGATCAAGCTCGGAACCGGATAGCTTCGGAACAAAAGCCGAACCGGAGGCGGCCCGCCTTATCCGTGACAACGGTTATCCACAGCGGCTTCTTCGCGATGACCTATTCGTGACAGCCTATGCGCAACGCCTTATGGGCGAAGCCGGGCCAGCCAGTCGCTGCGGCGCAGGGTGAGATCGAGGCTATCGGACCAGACGCCGCCGATGCAGAAGGTGCGCTCGCGCAAGCCGCTGCGGTGAAAACCGAGCCGCTCCAGGAGCTTCAACGAGGCGGTGTTCAGGGGATCGATCTCGGCGACGGCGCAATCCCAGTCGCGAATGGCGAAGCCGTGGTCGATCAGCGCCGTCATCGCCTCCAGGGCGAAGCCCTGGCCCCAGGCGGAACGGCCGAAGAGATAGCCGACCTCATTGCCGTTCCAGAAGGTGACGCGGCCGATCAGGCGGCCCTCCCGCAGCACCCCGAGCTCGATCGCCGTGCCGGCGGCGCAGGCCAGTCGGTTCTCCTCGATCCAGTCCAGGGTTTGCCGCATCGTCTCATGCGGCAGGGTGGACCAGTAGCGCATCACCTCGGGATCGCTCAGCATCTCATGCAAAGCATCCGCGTCCTCGGCGGCCCGGATCGGCCGCAGGGTGAGGCGCTGCGTCCTCAGGACGGTGGCTTCGCCGGTCATCGCGTTATCTCTTGAAGGGGGATCAGTGGCTGCGCCTGTCGCCGGTCGGATCGAAGCGCACCAGTTCGGCATTGCGGGCATCATGCCCGGTCAGGCCGCGAATGAAGCCCCAATGGCTGACCACCGCGACATGCCGCCAATCCGCCCAGCCGGCGGCCAGATCGTGGAAGCGGCCGCAGCGTTCCAGCAATTGTTCCTCGGTCTCGTCCAGCGCGGACCACCAGGTCTCGGGCAGATGATCGAAGCTGAGGGTCGGCCAGACGGCCGAAAGCCGGCTGGTGGGGGTGCCGATATCGCAGTGATAAGCGGCATGCTCGCGCACCAGCGGCTCGATGCTGAGCGGCAGTTCCAGGGCCTCGGCAATGATGCTGGCGGTCTGCAGGGCGCGGGTATAGGGGCTCGCCAGCAGCCGGCGGATCGGCAGGTCGTGGCGGCGCAATGCCTCGGCCGCGCGGCGCACCTGCTCGCGGCCCTGATCGGTCAAGGGCGCGTCGGGGATGCCGGGATCGACACCGGTGCGGTTGAAGGCGGCATTGAATTCGGATTGGCCGTGGCGGATCAGGATCATCTCGGTCTTGGTCTTTCGTCGTCGTGGTCGCTGGTCTCGATCTTTTCGGTGGTCTCAATCTTTTCGGTCGTCGTCGCTTTTTCGATCGTCGCCCTCGTCATCCACGTCGATCACCGGGCGTGGCCGCCCGCTGGTGCCGGCATGGTCTTGCTGCCCATGGGTGCCATTACCCTGGATGCCATGACCCTGGGATGGGCCGGCGGGGGGCAGGACCTCGATGACCGTCGGGGTCTCGGCGGTCGAGGCGTTCTCCCCCGGATGATCCGCTTCGGTCGGCTCATTTGATGCCGCCGTGCCGGTTCCCGGCTGCGACCCCGGCTGGGACCCCGGCTGCGACGTGGTGTCGCGGACCTCGTGAAACTCGGCATCCTCGATCACCGTCGTACCGCCCATTCCACTGCCGAAGCCGGGACCGAACTGGCGCGCGAGACGCCGGATGAACCAGTTGCGGGTGACGGGCAGCATCAGCAATCCGGCCAGGATGTCGCTGAAGAAGCCGGGCAGGATCAGCAGCAGGCCGGCGATCACGAAACAGGCGCCGTCGACCAGGCTATGACCCGGTTCCTGGCCCTGGCCCAGGGTCAGGCGCAGTTTCGCGATCATATCGAGCCCGGTGCGCTTGATCACCCAGAGGCCGAGAAAGGCGGACGCAAGCACCGCCAGCAGGGTAAGGCCGAGGCCGATATGATCGGCGACCCAAATGAAACCGGCGATTTCCAGGATGATCAGCAGCAGGAACAGCGTCGAGATCAATCCCGGCGACAGGCGCAAGCCAACGGTTCCGGCCCGCATCCCGGCGTGCCGGTACTGATTTTGCTGGGAATTCTGCCCCGGCTGCCATCCCCGCCGCCACCCGGGCCGGTCTTGCGGACCCTCGGGGGGACGGCCGGATTTCCGCGCCATCGCTTGCTCTTTCCTGGTCGATTACCTATTTAATCTGTCAGCAAAAGCACTTAGCCTAATCTACCAGGCAGGTCCAGCAACCGATCCCGTGGATCGGGACCGAGAATGGAACTGGAACCCGCCCGGAAATGCTCTGCCGTTACCGTGATGGTACGGGGCAGGCGCGGCAAGGCGGACGTAGTTGCGGGCCGATTAGTTTGGAAGGAGTCCCTGCCATGCCCTTGGATTTGATTTTTTTCGCTATTGTGGCGGTCTTTCTCGGCTGGCGGTTGTATACCGTGCTGGGCCGGCGCACCGGCAATGAGCGCAGCTTCGATCCCTTCGCCAATTCGAACCGCGACAATGCCGCGCGCGGCCCGGCCCCGGCCGATGCCGGTGCCGATCAGAACCGGGCCGAGCAGAACCGCGCGCCGGAGGAGAAGCCGGCCGGCAATGTCGTGCAGTTGCCGCGCGAGCAGCGCCGCATCGAGGCGGCCATCGCCGCTGCCCCCGAAGGCGTGCGCCAGGGTCTGGAGGCGATCGGCAAGGCCGATTCGAGTTTCAATCCGATCGATTTCGTCTCCGGCGCCAAGGTCGCCTTCGACATGATCCTCTCGGCCTTCGCCAAGGGCGACAGCCTGGCCCTGCGGCCGCTGCTGAACGACGAGGTCTATCGCAACTTCAACACGGCGATCACCGAGCGCCAAAAGCTCAATCAGAAGCTCAGCACCACCCTGGTCGGCGTCCTCGGCAACGACATCGTCAGCGCCGAGCTCACCGGCGAGGGCAGCAAGCAGGAAGCCCGCGTCGCCGTCAAATTCACCTCGCAGCAGATCAATGTGACGACCGACAGCACCGGCGCGGTGGTCGATGGCAGCGCCAGCGACGTGGCGACCATCGTCGATGTCTGGACCTTCGCGCGGCAGGTGAAATCGCGCGATCCCAACTGGCAGTTGGTGGCGACCGACAGCCCGCAGGCCTGAACGCGCATCGGGCGTTTGACGTGAAAATCTATTGATCATGCGTTGACCAAGGGCGCCGACCGAGGACGATGACGAAGAGCAGGGGAACAGGCGTTGGCCGGAGTAAGGCCAGCGGGGGTAAGGCCAGCGAGGGAAAGCCCCGCGCCGGATCGCGCGGCGGAGCGCCGCGCATGACAGCGTCGAAGGCCATGCCGACCGAGACAAGAAAGCCGGCCGGCAAAAAAACCACTGCGCGAAACCCGTCGCGCAAGAACACCGTTTCCTCACCGAGCAGCGGCCTGCGTCCGTTTCTGTCCAGGCTTCGGGCAGTGGCGGTGATCGGCGCGGTGCTGAGCCTCGCCGGCTGCGAAACCAGCCGGCCGATGACCGCACCGCCGGGCAGTACAACCGGCGACACCTCCACCAGTTCCACCGCTGCTCCTGTGCCGCCGGGCCAGTTGATCCTGCAGCCGGCCAGTTTCGAGGCCCTGCCGGGCTGGGGTCAGGACCGCCTCAGCGACGCCCTGCCCGCCTTGCTGAAAAGCTGCGCCGCGATCGCCAAGCAGCCGCGCGACCGCGCCCTCGGCCCTGCCGGAATCGCGGGCACGCCGGCCGATTGGGAGGCGCCCTGCCAGGCCGCGCGCCGCTTGCCGGCTCGGGACGACACCGCCATCGCGGCCTATTTCCAGCAGGCCTTCCGGCCCTTCAAGGCGCTGGACAGTAACGAGAAGCCGGGGCTTTTCACCGCGTATTTCGAGCCGGAGCTGCTCGGCTCGCGGGTGCGGACGAAGCGCTTCAAGGTGCCGCTCTACCGGGCGCCCGCCACGCCGGTCAGCTATAGCCGCGCCGAGATCGATGCCGGCATCCTCGCCGGGCGGAAGCTGGAGCTGCTCTGGGTCGAGGACCCGGTCGATGCCTTCTTCCTGCAGGTCCAGGGCTCGGGCCGCATCCGCCTGCCGGACGGCACGATCCAGCGGGTCGGCTATGCCGGGGATAACGGCCAGACATTCGGCCCGATCGGCCGCATGATGATCGATGCCGGGCTGATCGACCGCACCACCGCCTCGATGCAGACGATCCGCGCCTGGCTGAAGACCCATCCCGACGAGGCGACGGGCTGGATGCAGAAGAATCCCCGCTATGTCTTCTTCCGGGAAATCCAGGGCGAGGGCCCGGTCGGGGCGCAGGCCCTGCCCCTGACGCCGGGCCGCAGCCTCGCCGTCGATCCCGCCTATCTGGCGCTCGGCCTGCCGCTCTGGCTCGACACCACCTGGCCGGTCGATCTCGGCGCCAACAAGAAGGGCGATCCCTTTCGCCGGCTGATGGTGGCCCAGGATGTCGGCGCCGCCATCAAGGGACCGGTGCGGGGCGATATCTTCTGGGGCTCCGGTGAGCCGGCCCTCGTCTTTGCCGGTAGCATGAAGAACCAGGGCAGCTATTATGTCTTTCTGCCGGCCGGGGTGGCGTCGCGTCGACTTGCCCTGGTCAGCGATCTCAATCCCTGAGGTGACTTGGCGCGGGGGTGACATCGCGCGGGCGATCCCCGGATCATCCGCCACGTCATCGGCGGCGCCAGAAGCGGTGATGCGATCCCATGCCCTATTCCGCCCAGCCGAATTCCCCACCGCCGACAACGGCAAGCGACAGAGCACCGACAAGCGATCGGCCGACATCGAGCAGTAGGCCAAGCGTGAGCGATCAGCCGGGCGGTCCCGCGCCGACGCCATCCGCCGCCCCGCCGCGCCCGCGCGTCGGGCTCTTCGTCACCTGCCTGGTCGATCTCTTCCGTCCGGGCGTCGGCTTCGCCGCCATCAAGCTCCTGGAACAGGCGGGCTGCGCCGTCGAGGTACCCGAGGCCCAGACCTGCTGCGGCCAGCCCGGCTATAACAGCGGCGATGCCGCCAATGCCGCCGCCATCGCCCGCCAGGTGATCGAGGCCTTCGAGAATTACGACTACGTGGTGGCGCCCTCCGGCTCCTGTGCCGGCATGATCTCGCGGCACTATCCGGACCTGCTGGCCGGCGACAAGGATTATGCCGAGCGGGCCCGGCGCCTCGCCGCCCGGACCTTCGAACTCACGCAATTCCTGGTCGATGTGCGCAAGGCCGATCTGCAAAAAACGGCCGATCTACAAAAGAGGGGGCCGCATGCGGTCAAGCTCGAGCGCCGGGTCACCTATCACGATTCCTGCTCGTCGCTGCGCGAGATGGGCGTGAAGGCGCAGCCCCGCGCGCTGCTGGCCCAGGTCGAGGGCCTGCAGCTCCACGAATTGCCGGACGGCGATTCCTGCTGCGGCTTCGGCGGCACCTTCTGCGTCAAATATCCAGACATCTCCAACCGCATGGTCACGGAGAAGACCGCCAATATCGCCAAAAGCGGCGCCGATCTGCTGCTGGCCGGCGATCTCGGCTGCCTGCTCAACATGGCCGGCAAGCTGAAGCGTGAGGGCAGCGAGATCGAATCCCGCCATGTCGCCGAGGTGCTGGCCGATATGCTGGATGAACCGGCGATCGGCGAAGCGGCCACGCGGGAGACGCGGTGATGACGCAGGCCGCACCGGAAAAATTGTCGTCCGAAAAACTCTCACCCGAGAATTTCTCCGCCAATGCCCGGCGCGCTTTGGCGGATGAGACCCTGCAGCAGGCAATGGGCCATGTGCGGGTGAATTTCGTCGAGCGCCGCCGCCAGGCGATCGACGCCCTGCCGGAATTCGAGGCACTGCGGACCGCCGGGCGCGAGATGCGCGACCGGGTGCTGGCCGATCTCGACACCCATCTCCTCGCCTTCGAGGCCAAGGTCAAGGAACAGGGCGGCGAGGTGCATTGGTGCAAGGACGCGGCCTCGGCGCGCGAGACCATCCTGAATATCTGCCGCGAGGCCGGGGCGCGGCGCGTCACCAAGGGCAAGACCATGATCGGCGAGGAAATCGGCATCAACGATTTCCTGCAGGCCCATGACATCGAACCGATCGAAACGGATCTCGGCGAATACATCATCCAACTGCGCCATGAGACGCCGAGCCATATCATCGCCCCGGCGGTGCATGTGACGCAGAAGCAGGTGGAGGAAACCTTCCGCCAGGCCCATCGCGATCTCGATCCGCAGCGCAATCTCGACGAGGCGCGGTCGCTGCTGGGCGAGGCGCGCACCAAACTGCGGCAGCGTTTCCTCACCGCCGATGTCGGCATCACCGGCGCCAATTTCCTGGTAGCGGAAACCGGCTCCAGCGTCATCGTCACCAATGAGGGCAATGGCGATCTGACCCAGACCCTGCCCCGCGTCCATATCGCGCTCGCCTCGATCGACAAGGTGGTGCCGACGCTGGACGATCTCTCGCTGCTCCTGCGCCTGCTGGCGCGCTCGGCGACCGGCCAGGAGATGTCGGTCTATACGACGCTCTCGACCGGGCCGCGCCGCGCCGAGGATCATGACGGGCCCGGCGCCTATCATGTCGTCATCCTCGATAACGGCCGCTCCAAGATGCTGGGGACCGAGACCCAGGATCTCCTGCGCTGCATCCGTTGCGGCGCCTGCCTCAATCACTGCCCGGTCTATCAGGCGATCGGCGGCCATGCCTATGGCTGGGTCTATGCCGGGCCGATCGGCGCGGCCCTCACCCCGGCGCTGATCGGTCTCGATCATGCGCGCGACCTGCCCAATGCTTCGACGCTGTGCGGCCGCTGCGAGGCGGTCTGCCCGATGCAGATCCCGATCCCCGACATCCTGCGGCATTGGCGCGAGGAAGAGTTCAAGCACGGCCTGACGCCGTCGACGGCGCGGCGCGGTCTCGGCCTCTGGGCTTTCGTCGCCCGCCATCCCCGCCTCTACCGCCTGGCGGCCGGGTTCGGCGCCCGCTGGCTGCGGCGCCTCGCCGGCAAACGCGGCCGGCTCGCCCGCGCACCGCTGGCCGGGGGCTGGACCTCGATACGCGATCTGCCGGCCCCCAGCGGCCGCACCTTCCACGCGCTCTACCGGGAACGCAGCGACGGTCAACAAGAGGGGGGCCAGCGACAGGGCGGTCAACAACCGGGGGACAACAAGGAATGAGCGACCGCGACGTCATCCTGGCGGCGATCCGCACCAAGAAGCGTCCGGCGGCGAAGCCCCTGGCGCCGGTCCCGGTCCCGGCGCGCGGCCAGGTCGAGGGCGAGGAACGCATCCAGCTCTTCATCCGCCTCGCCGAACAGGCGGCGGCCAGCGTGCAGCGCCTGGACTCGCCCGAAGAAGTGCCGGAGGCGGTCGCCGCCTATCTCGCGGCGCAGAACCTGCCGGCCCGCCTGGTGCTGGCTTCGGACCCGATGATCGCCAATCTGCCCTGGCACGATTATCCGATGATCTCGCACCGCATCGGTGCAGCCACCGGCCAGGACCATGCGGCCCTGACCCCGGCTTTCGCCGCCGTGGCGGAGACCGGCACGCTTGCCCTCCTCTCCAGCCCCGAGACGCCGACCACGCTCAACTTCCTGCCCGAGCATTGCCTGGTGCTGCTGGCGGCCGAGGACATCTGCGGCACCTATGAGGAATTGTGGCAGCGCCTGCGGGCGGCCACCGATGACGGCGCCTATTGGCCGCGCACGGTCAATCTGGTGACCGGCCCCTCGCGCAGCGCCGATATCGAACAGAAGCTGCTGCTCGGCGCCCATGGCCCGATCAAGCTGCATATCCTGCTGCTCGCCTCCTGATCCCGCACGTCCAGATCATCATGGCTAAACGCAAACCGACCGAAGCCGAGCTGGAATTGTGGCAATTGGTGGCGCAGACCGCGCAGCCCTTGCCGGCGCGCCGGCGCAAGCGCAAGACGGCGGAGGCGGCACCCGATGCGCCACCCGAGACGAAGACATCGGCCCCGCCGAAGAAACAGGCCAAGGCGAAGAAAGCGCCGGCGGCGGCACCGGCGCCCGTCCCCCATGTGCCGCTGCCGAAGATCCACGATCTCAGCCACGGCGTCACCATCGGCATCGACCGCCGCCAGGCCGATCGTTTCCGCCAGGGCAAGCTGGAGATCGACGGCAAGCTCGATCTGCACGGCCGTACCCAGGCCGAGGCGCATGACGCACTGCATGCCTTCGTGCTGCGCGGCTATCATGCCGGCAAACGCTGCCTGCTGGTGATCACCGGCAAGGGTGGGGTGAAGACCATCGGCGAGGAGCGCACGCGCGGCGTCCTGCGCCAGGCGGTGCCGCGCTGGCTGAACGAGCCGGGGCTGCGGCGGCATATCCTCGCCTTCGAACATGCCAGGCCCCAGCATGGCGGCGAAGGTGCCCTCTATATCCTCCTGAAGCGGGACCGCTCATGACGCCTTTCGGTGAAAAGCTGCGCGATCTGCGCGCGGCCAAGAACCGGCAATTGAAGGATATGGCGAAGGCCCTGAAGGTCAGCCCCGCCTATCTCTCGGCCCTGGAACACGGCCATCGCGGCAAGCCGACGCCGGGCCTGGTGCAGCAGGTGGCGGCCTATTTCAATCTCGCCTGGGACCAGGTCGACGAGTTGAAGCTGCTCGCCGATCTCTCGGATCCCCGGATCACCATCGAGACCGGTGGCCTCACGCCCGGCGCCACGGAGCTCGCCAATCGCCTGGCCCGCCGGATCGGCCAGCTCGACCCCGCCATTGTCACCGCCTTGCTCGATATCCTGCGGCGGGGCGACGGCTGAAGCTGTTTCAGTTCAGGACGCCGAAATAGACTCCGGCCATCAGGCCGATGCCGAGCAAGGCGCGGTAGATCACGAAGGGCCAGGTGGAGAAGCGTTCCAGGAAGCGCATCAGGCCCCAGATCGTGACGAAGGCGGACACGCTGGCCGTGGCGATGCCGAAGAGCAGGATCATCCAGGCTTCCTTCGGCAGATGGGCGTGATGCAGCACGGCCAGTTCCTTGAGCCCGGCGAGGGTGATGGCGGGCAGGCCGATCAGGAAGGAAAAACGCGCCGCTTCCTCACGCTTCAGATCGAGGAACAGAGCCGCCGTCAGGGTCGAGCCGGAGCGCGAGACGCCGGGGATGAGCGCGCCGACCTGGGCCAGGCCGACGATCAGGGCGTCGCGCAGCCGCATCTCCTCCATGGTGCGGCGATGGCGGCAGACGATCTCGGCGGTCGCCATCAGGATCGCCATGGCAATGCAGGCGAAGCCGATCACGACCAGGCCGCGGATCGGTGTCTCGCAGCTATTGAGGAGATGTGACAGGGCCAGGCCGGCGATGCCGATCGGGATGGTGGCGAGGATGATGCCGACGGCGAGGCGGAAGGCGGGGCTGGAGAAATCGCGCTGCATCACCGCCGTGGTGGTGCCCATGACGACGTTGCTGACATCCTTCCAGAAATAGCTGACCACGGCGACCAGGGCGGCCAATTGCATCGAGGCGGAAAAAGCCGAGCCGGGATCCTGCCAACCGAGCAGCGCCGGCACGATGCGCATATGGGCGGTCGATGAAATCGGCAATAATTCCGTAATGCCCTGCAGGATACCGAGGATACCGACCTTGGCATAACCCAAGGCGACAAATCCGGTATCGACGCCGCCGGAACAGGCATTGGCCATTTTCATCTCCGCTTCAACTGAACTGTGTGTCTGGATTGTGACGCCGCCGGCAGGCTAGAGCCGATGCCTTCGGATTGAAGCATATTTGCTTCAATCTGAAAGCTGAATCGCTCTCTTATTTACTGAATAGAGCCGCAGACAGCACCCCATCTATCCCCATTATTCTGCAACTAAACCGGAATGCCTGACATATCCCTGCCGAAGGGCCTTGATCAATCTGGTATCGATCATGTCACCAAGATGTTTCACCTGTGACGTGGATCGAGGCTTGCACCGGGCGGCGACATCCCTTAAGCGGCTAGGGCATGGAAAATACGCTGCTTTCCGCCCTGATCCTGGGCGCGGTGGAAGGGCTGACCGAGTTTCTGCCGGTCTCCTCCACCGGTCATCTCATCCTGGTCGGCCACTTGATCGGCTTCAATGGCGATTTCGCCAAGCTGTTCGAGGTGGTGATCCAGTTGGGCGCCATCCTGGCGGTGGTGGTGATCTCGCTGCGCCGGCTGCTGGGGGTCGCCTTCGGGCTGACCAGCGATCCGGCGGCGCGGCGTTTCGCCCTGGCGGTGATCCTGGCCCTCATCCCGGCGGTGGTGCTGGGCTTCAAGCTGCACGATTTCATCAAGGAAGTGCTGTTCTCGCCCTGGGTGGTGGTCACCAGCCTGGTGATCGGCGGTTTCGCCATCCTGGCGGTGGAAAAACTGGCGCCCCGGCCGCGCCATGCCTCGATCGAGCGCATGCCCTTCCTGACGGCTTTCGGCATCGGCCTGTGCCAGTGCCTGGCGTTGGTGCCCGGCGTCTCGCGGGCGGGGGCGACCATCCTCGGCGGCGTCGCCCTTGGCGTCGACCGCCGCGTCGCCACGGAGTTTTCGTTCTACCTCGCCATTCCGGTGATGCTGGGGGCGACCCTGCTCGATCTCATGAAGACCCAGGTCACGCTCGATGCCCAGGCCTGGAGCGTCATCGGCGTCGGCTTCGTCACCGCCTTCGTCGTCGCGCTTTTCATGGTGCGCTGGCTGATCGGCTTTGTCGGCCGGCACGGCTTCAAGCCCTTCGCCTATTACCGTATCCTGATCGGGTTGGGCTGGGGCGCCCTGCTCTTCGCCACCGGCGCGTGATGACAGCGACATAACAGCGATTCAGCCGCCGGCTGCGGCCGAGGCGGCAGTAAGACAGGCAGGGCCGCCAAAGATCTTGGCGGCCCCGTCTTTTCGGGGCTATGACTCTGGCGATCCTCTCCGTTGTCCTTCCCTTGACCTCATTGGAGTGAATGTCATGTCGCTGTCCATGTACCAAGCTTCCGTTCCGGTCTTCCTGCGCATGCTGGCCAATCTGTCGGCGGTGCTCGACAAGGCCGCCAAGCATGCCGAGGCGAAGAAGATCGAGCCTTCCGTCTTCGTGACGGCCAGGCTGTTTCCCGACATGCTGCCCTTGTCGGCCCAGATCCAGATCGCTTCTGACAGCGCCAAGGGCTGCGCCGCGCGCCTCGCCGGCGTTGAGGTGCCGAGCTTCCCGGATACCGAGACCACCTTTCCCGAATTGCAGGCACGGATCGAAAAGACCGTCACCTTCCTGAAAACCCTCAAGCCGGAGCAGATCGACGGCAGCGAGGAACGCAACATTCATCTGAAGATGCGCACGCGGGAAGTCGATTTCACGGGCCAGGTCTTCCTGCTGCATTTCGCCATGCCGAACTTCTATTTCCACATCACCACTGCTTACGCGATCCTGCGCCATAACGGCGTCGAGCTCGGCAAGATGGATTATCTCGGCGGCGTGTGAATCTGAGCCAGTGCATGGTTGGGGTGGGTGAGCGATTGGACGCCCAGTCCGTCATCTCCCCCCTCACCTCCGACTCTCACCTGCCTATCGCTAGGGGACGAGGGAGCGCGGATGCCGGTTTCGCAATGTACCGACGACCCCTCATTTGTCATTGCCGGGCTTGACCCGTCGGCGTAGGCCGACATTCGTCGGCGGGGCAATCCATCGCCAAGGTAGCACTGCTTTAAACATGGACCCCCGGGTCAAGCCCGGGGGTGACAAAGGAGTGGGATGAGGTGTCGAGCGATCATCTCAAGCAGACGAGTTCGGCTTGTCCTGCAATCGCTGTTGTTCCCCGCATCCTGTTGAGTGCCACGAACCTACCAGGTCTGCTGCATCGCCAGCGGTTTCGTGGTCATGTTCAGCGCGCCTTGCGCCCGCAGCCGGACATAGGCCGCCTCGGCGAGGGCCTCGCAATCGTGGAGCGCGTCTTCCAGCCGGCTGCAACTGAATTCCGTCAGGATGTGGCGGGCAAGATCATGCTGCCCGGCATCGAACAGCAGACCGGCCGCCGTGAGGGTCTTCTCCATGGCCGCATTCGCGGCGCGCTCGACCAGGCGCCAATGATCGGAAATCTCGGCGAACAGGGGATCGGGTTTCTGGAAGACGAGATGCATCAGGCGCTTGAAGGCCTGCACCGCCGAGGGCGAGGATTCCGCGCCCTGGGGCACGATCGATACGGAATCCTTGTCGCCCAGCTCCTTGCGCCGGTCCAGGAAGCGATGGCTTTCGCCGAAGGTCAGATAGCGATGCAAGCCATAGGAGGCAGGCACTTCATCCTGGCCCATGAAGACGGGCAAAAGCGGTGCCGTCACGGGGCCGACCGGCGCATGCCACATCATGCGCAGCTCGGTGTGGCGCGGATCGACCAGCGGCACGACCTGTCCATAGCCGGCGGTATCACCGGTCAGGCGCTCCGTGCTGATTGACCAGAAGACATCCGCCAGCGAGATCTTTTCCGGCTGCGCGGCGCGGCGGCGCATTTCCTCCGTGATCCAGGAGGCGCCGGTCCAAGGGCCCTTGCCATCGCCATAGATGCGGTTGACGTCGAAGGGGCCGCTGCCCGGCTTGTACCAGCCCTGCTCGATCGCGGTCTCGAAGAAATGCGACGGGAACAGGAAGGTCTCGTTCGGCGTCTCCGGCACGATGCCGATATAGCCCGGACGTGAAACGCGGATGCTGTCGCGGCCCAGCCGCTCGGCAACCCAGAGCCCCCTGCTGCCGGCAAATTCGATGACGACCCAGGCCTCGCTTGAATCCGCGATGATGTGCGAATTGCCGCCATAGGTGGCGTAGCCGTGTTCCGCAATCAGCCGGCCGATCAGCTCCACACCCTCACGCGCCGTGCGGGCACGCTCAAGGACGAAACGGGCAAGGTCCGAATAATTCACGCCGGTCTGGTCCTTGGGCGTCATCTCGATCAGCCCGGCGCGCGAGGTGGACCAGATATCGCGCACTGCGACGCCGTATTCGTTCAAGCCGCCATTCGTCAGCGGAGCCGGCACGCCGCGGAAATAGCTGTAGCTGACGCGGATGTTGCGGGCCGTCTCTTCAGCTTGCGGGATCTCGATCAGGCGGCCCGGCATATCGGCCTCCGGCGTCACGCCCACCGTGACCGTCGTGCCTGGCGCATGTTTGGCGCGCGGGCAGATTTCCAGCCAATGGCTGCTCGGCTCGTCGCCATAGCCCGCGAGATAAGCGATGCCGTCAGCCGTATGATTGGCGCCGATATAGATACCGTAACTCATGATGGTCCCCTGGAAATCTCGCTATGTGCCGGAGAAAAGCGGACATGGACATGTGCGCCGGCCAGGATCCCATTTTCGCACGAAGCATCCCTTTTCGGCAAATGCGCCGGAGACTGCCCGTCAATACGTGCAGGTAATGACGGCCGGCTCTTTTCAACAAAGAAGAGGACGATCCAGCTTTCAGGTTGAAGCATACGTGCCTCAACCTGAAACCATTTCAATCTGGAGACGGACGTTACAGGATGAACTTGCTGAGATCGGTGTTCTTCGCCAGCACGGCGACCTTGTCGCGGACATAGGCGGCATCGATCTCGACGCTGCGGCCGGACATTTCGCTGGCGGTGAAGCTGATTTCCTCGAGCAGGCGTTCCATCACCGTCTGCAGCCGGCGGGCGCCGATATTCTCGACCGTCGAATTGATGTCGGTGGCGAGATCCGCCAAAGCGTCGATCGCATCGTCGGTGAACGTGATCGCCAGTTCCTCGGTGCCGAGCAAGGCGATGTATTGCTTGATCAGGCTCGCTTCCGGCTCGGTCAGGATGCGCTTCATGTCGTCGCGCGACAGGGCTTTCAGCTCGACGCGGATCGGCAGGCGGCCCTGCAATTCGGGCAGGAGATCGCTGGGCTTCGCCAGATGGAAGGCGCCCGAGGCGATGAAGAGCACATGGTCGGTCTTGACCGAGCCATGCTTGGTGGAAACCTGGGTGCCTTCAATCAGCGGCAGCAAATCGCGCTGCACGCCTTCGCGGCTGACATCGGCGCCGGCCCGTTCCGAGCGGGCGCAGATCTTGTCGATCTCGTCGATGAAGACGATGCCGTTCTGCTCGACCGACTGGATCGCTTCGCGCACTACCTTCTCCTGGTCGAGCAGCTTGTCGCTCTCCTCGGCCATCAGCACGATATAGCTTTCGGCGACGGTCATGCGGCGGGTCTTCTGGCGGCCGCCGAAGGCCTGGCCCAGCATGTCGTTCAGATTGATCATGCCCATGCTGGCGCCCGGCATGCCGGGCACGTCGATGGTCGGCAGGTTCATGCTGCTGCTGTCCTTAACCTGCAGCTCGATCTCGCGGTCGTCGAGCTCGCCCTGGCGCAGCATCTTGCGGAACTTGGCGCGGGTCTCGGCGGTGGCGTTGTCGCCGACCAGCACATCCAGCACCCGCTCCTCGGCCAGGACCTCGGCCTTGGCCTGGACCTGGCGGCGCATGCGCTCCTTAGTCATGGAAATGGCGATCTCGATCAGGTCGCGGATGATCTGCTCGACATCGCGGCCGACATAGCCGACCTCGGTGAACTTGGTCGCTTCGACCTTCAGGAAAGGCGCGTCAGCCAGCTTCGCGAGGCGCCGGGCGATCTCGGTCTTGCCGACGCCGGTCGGGCCGATCATCAGGATGTTCTTCGGCATCACCTCTTCGCGCATCTCGGGCGTCAACTGCTGGCGACGCCAGCGGTTGCGCAGCGCGATGGCGACGGCGCGCTTGGCGTCGTTCTGGCCGATGATGAAGCGGTCGAGCTCGGAGACGATCTCGCGCGGCGTCAGGCTGCCGGCGGTCGAGGAAGCCTCGGCTTCGGCTGCGCCGGGAGAGGCGGGATTGCGGGCGGCGTCGGTCATGATGCGTGTCTCCGGGTGATTGCTTCCGGGGCCGTCCTCACCCGGGCCGATACCCGGCGGGGCGGCCAAAGCTGACGTCAGAGCTTTTCGAAGATGACGTTGTGATTGGTGTAGATACAGATGTCGCCGGCGATCTTCATCGCCTTGCGGCAGACATGCTCGGCATCGAGGCCCTCGACATCGATCAGGGCGCGGGCAGCGGCCAAGGCGAATGAGCCGCCGGAGCCGATGCCGATCAAGCCGTCCTCGGGCTCCAGCACGTCGCCATTGCCGGTCAGGACCAAGCTGACATTGCGGTCGGCCACCGCCATCATGGCTTCCAGGCGCCGCAGATAGCGGTCGGTGCGCCAGTCCTTGGCGAGCTCGACGCAGGCCCGGGCCAACTGGCCGGGATGCTGTTCCAGTTTCGCCTCCAGGCGCTCGAACAGGGTCAGGGCATCGGCGGTCGCCCCGGCGAAACCGGCGATGACACCGTTATCCTTGCCAAGGCGGCGCAGTTTGCGGGCATTGGACTTCATCACCGTATTGCCGACGGTTACCTGACCGTCGCCGGCGATGACGACCTCGTTGCCCTTGCGCACCAGCAGGATGGTGGTGCCGTGCCAGGGTGCGAGGCCATGTTGATTGCTGTTTTGTGAATGCATGGGATCGTAGGACATGACGGTCAAATAGGCGATCGGGTGGACGGGTTCAAGCCAGTGGTTAACGGGCCCGGCGATTAACAAATCCGCCAATAGGCCAATTTGCTGTGGCGAACCTTGCGGTAGACTGCCTGGATACAGCCGCCAGCCGACTTGCGAATACGCCGCGAATGACCGTCCCGGCAAGGGCCAAATTACCGGCCCCACAGATTACGGGTCCCATAGATTACTGGCCACGGGCCGGCAAGGTTGTTAGAAACGCTTCGACTTCTTCTCTGCCCGGCGGGCCCGAGGGTCTGCCCTCAAGATCGCCGGGGAGATCGGCATCGAGAAAGACCGCGAGATGAGCAGCATCAGCCAGCCGCAACCGACACAGGGCCGCAAGGCCAGCGTCGCCCGCAAGACCAAGGAAACCGAGATCAGCGTCAGCCTGGATCTCGACGGTTCGGGCAAATCCGAGATCTCCACTGGGATCGGGTTCCTGGACCATATGCTGGAACAGCTCTCCCGCCACAGCCTCATGGACCTCACCGTCAAGGCCAAGGGCGATCTGCATATCGATTACCACCACACCACCGAGGATACCGGCATCGCCATCGGCGAGGCGGTCTCCAAGGCGTTGGGCGGGCGCGTCGGCATCAACCGCTATGGCGAGGCGACCATCCCGATGGACGAGACCCTGACCCGGGTGACGCTGGACGCCTCCAACCGGCCGTATCTCATCTGGAAGGTGACGTTCTCGCGGCCGAAGCTCGGCGAGATGGATACCGAGCTCTTCAAGGAATGGTTCCAGGCCTTCGCCCAGAGCGCCGGCCTGACCCTGCATGTGGAAAATCTCTACGGCGAGAACAACCATCACATTGTCGAGAGCTGTTACAAGGCGCTGGCCCGCGCTTTGCGCCAGGCGGTGGAGATCGATCCGCGCAAATCCGATGCCGTCCCCTCGACCAAGGGCGTGCTCGGCGGCTCGCTGAGCTGACCGCCGCACGCCGAAGACGAGGATCCGACGTGACCACCATCGTGATCGATTACGGCGCCGGCAATCTGCGCTCGGCCGCCAAGGCCTTGAGCGCCGCCGCCGCCGAGAGCAAGGCCGGGCCGGTGATCGTCAGCGACGATCCGGCGGCCATCCGCGCCGCCGACCGGCTGGTGCTGCCGGGTGTCGGCGCCTTCGCCGATTGCAAGCGCGGCCTGGAAAGCCGGCCGGGTGTGATCGAGGCCCTGCGCGAGCGGGTCATCGATCAGGGCCGGCCGTTCCTCGGCATCTGCGTCGGCATGCAGCTCATGGCGACAATCGGTGTCGAATACGGCACCCATCCCGGCCTCGACTGGATCAAGGGCAAGGTCGTCAAGCTGACGCCGGACGATCCGGGATTGAAGATCCCGCAGATGGGCTGGAACAATCTGGAGCTGACGGCGCGGCATCCGATCTTCAACGGCATGGCGAGCGGCGATCACGGCTACTTCGTGCATTCCTATCATTTCATCGCCGACAAGGCGGATGAGGTGCTGGCCGAGGTCGATTACGGCGGCAGGGTCGCGGCGGTGATCGGCCGCGACAACCTGGTCGGTGTGCAGTTCCATCCGGAAAAGAGCCAGAAGGTCGGCCTCAAGCTGCTGGCGAATTTCCTCGCCTGGAAGCCGTAACGTAGACAATGCCGGCGCTGCCCCCTCATCCTGGGAGGCGGTGCCGCCCGACGACGTGAGTTAAGTGAATGGATAAGCTGATCCTCTATCCGGCGATCGATCTCAAGGGCGGGCAATGTGTGCGCCTGAAACAAGGCGACATGGCCCAGGCGACCGTCTTCAACACCGATCCCGCCGACCAGGCGCGGCAGTTCGCCGAGGCCGGCGCCGACTGGCTGCATCTGGTCGATCTCGACGGCGCCTTTGCCGGCCAGCCGGTCAATGCTGCCGCGGTCGAGGCGATCCTCGCCGCCGTGAAACGGCCCTGCCAGTTGGGCGGCGGCATCCGCGACATGGCGCGGATCGCGATGTGGCTGGAGAAGGGCATCGCCCGCATCATCCTCGGCACCGTCGCCCTGAAGAACCCGGCGCTGGTGCATGAGGCCTGCAAGGCCTTTCCCGGCAGGATCGCGGTCGGCATCGATGCCAAGGGCGGCCGGGTAGCGGTGGAAGGCTGGGCCGAGACGGCCGATATCACGGCGCTCGATCTCGCCTTGAAATTTGAAGACGCCGGCGTCGCCGCGGTCATCTACACCGATATCGATCGCGACGGTTTGTTGCAGGGTGCCAATGTGGCGGCGACGGCGGACCTCGCCGGCGCGCTCTCGATCCCGGTGATCGCTTCGGGCGGCGTCTCCAATCTGGACGATCTCGTGGCGCTGATGCGGATCGCACCGACGACGCGGGGCAAAGGCGGCGGCATCAGCGGCGTCATTTCCGGCCGCGCCATCTATGACGGCCGCCTCGACCTGCGCGCCGCTCTGGCGCTGCTGCGCGGAGAGGTGTGATGCGTTCGAGTTCGCCTTGCCCCTCACCCCGACCCTCTCCGCCGTCGGCAGAGGCCGACATTCGTCGGCGGCGGGGAGAGGGGGATACTGGTGGAGAAACACCATGCTGAAGATGCGGGTCATTCCCTGTCTCGACGTCAAGGACGGGCGCGTCGTGAAGGGGGTCAATTTCGTCAATCTGGTCGATGCCGGCGATCCGGTCGAACAGGCCAAGATCTATGACGCGGCCGGGGCCGACGAGCTGACTTTCCTCGATATCACCGCCTCGAGCGACAACCGCGACACGCTCTACGATGTGGTGGCGAAGACGGCGGAAGCCTGCTTCATGCCGCTGACGGTCGGCGGCGGGGTGCGCAAGACCGAGGATATCCGCAAGCTGCTGCTGGCGGGCGCCGACAAGGTCTCGATCAACACGGCGGCGGTGAACAATCCCGATTTCGTGCGCGAGGCGGCGGAGAAATTCGGCGATCAATGCATCGTTGTCTCGATCGATGCCAAGGAGACCGCGCCGGGCAGGTTCGAGATCTTCACCCATGGCGGCCGCAACCCGACGGGCATCGATGCGGTCGCCTTCGCCGAACGCATGGCGGCCCATGGCGCTGGTGAGCTGCTGGTGACCTCGATGGATCGCGACGGCACGCGCCAGGGCTACAACCTTGCCCTCACCCGCGCCATCGCCGATGCCGTCACCGTGCCGGTGATCGCGTCAGGCGGCGTCGGTAATCTCACGCATCTGGTGGAAGGGATCCGTGACGGCCATGCGACGGCGGTGCTGGCGGCCTCGATCTTCCATTTCGGCCAGCATACCATCGCCGAGGCGAAAGCAGCCTTGGCGGAAGCGGGCCTGCCCGTTCGCCAATGATGTGTCCGCCAATGATGTGACGGGCGCGATCATCGGCACGCGATTATCTGGAGAGTGATCATGGGTTCAGACAAGACGTCCAGCAAGGATGCGGCAACGGAGCCGACCGGCGCCTGCCTCGACCGGCTTTATGGCATCATCGAGGGCCGGCGCGGCGCCGATCCGGCGAGCTCGCACACCGCCAAGCTGTTCCATAAGGGCACGGCGAAGATCGCGCAGAAACTGGGCGAGGAGGCGGTCGAGACCGTGATCGAGGCGATGCGCGGCGACAAGGACCTGCTGATCGGCGAAAGCGCCGATCTCCTTTATCACCTGCTGGTGCTCTGGGCCGATCGCGGCGTCGCGCCGGTGGAGGTCTGGGCGAAGCTTTTGTCCCGCGACGGCATTTCCGGCATCGCCGAGAAACAGGCGCGGAACAAGGATTGATCACCACTTTCGGAAACGCAGGCGAGAGAGGAAACGGCGCGATGGCCTATGACAGCAACAACATCTTCGCGAAGATTTTGCGCGGCGAGATTCCGGCAGCGAAGATCTATGAGGACGACCATGTGATCGCCTTCAATGACATCCGGCCGCAAGCGAAGGTGCATGCGCTGGTGATCCCCAAGGGCGCCTATGTCTCGTCCCAGGATTTCTCGGAAAAGGCCTCGGCGGAGGAGATCGTCGGCTTCACCCGGGCGATCGCCAAGCTGACCAAGCAGCTCGGCGTCGCCGAGAGCGGCTATCGCCTGATCGCCAATAGCGGACCGGACAGCCATCAGGAAGTGCCGCATTTCCACGTGCATATCCTGGGCGGCCAGCCCATGGGCAAGATGGTGCATCTGCCGTAACAATGCGGCGATAGCAGGGATGGAAACGGTTCTGCCTCCATCCCCGCGCCATTCGGTCTCTCCTGAATGAGAGGCGATTGAATGAGGAGCGACGTCGCGCTAAAGGGCGAGCAGGACCAGCGCGACCAGGCCGAAGCCGGCCCCGGCGAGCTTTGTCGGGGTCAGGCTCTCGCCATAGAAACAGGCGCCGATGACCAGCATGCCGAGCGCCACCGACACGCCGAACAGCACGCCGCCGGTCCCCAGCGGCACGCCCTGACGCAGCATGCTTTGCCAGCAGAGATTGCCGGCGACGACGAAGAGAATGGCCAGGATCGAATGCTTGATCTCGCCCGACTGGGCGAATTCCTTGGCGAAGGTGTCGCCGATCAGTTCGAGAGCGGCGAGGGCGATCAGAAGGATCAGCCAGAGCGGGATGAGCGCGGTGAGTTTTTCGATTTGCATCTCCATGCTTGCACCCGCGGATCGCGGGCGCCGCATTCTGGGGGATGCCTCCCCCCGGTTGTCAACCCCGTGCCGGTGACGGATCATCGCGCTGAAGAGTATTGAGCGCGTGTTTGCGTCCAACGATGCGTGGGTGAAAGTGTCCGCGATTGCCGATCACACTGGCGGTAGCACTGTAGAGCTACCGGCCATCTCGCGGCACCAGGTGATGAAGGCGCCGGTCTTGGGTGGCGGCGGGTCGTCGCCGTACCAGACCAGGCGATAGGCGTGGCGGGCCTGGCGCAATTCGGCGAAGGGCCGCACCAGGCGGCCGGCGGCGAGATCGTCGCCGACGAGGGCGCTGCGCCCGAGCGCGACCCCCTGCCCCAGCATCGCCGCCTGATAGAGATGGCTGCTGTCGCTGAAAGAGAGGCCGGGACGGATTTTGCTGGCATCAATGCCGGCGAGATCCAGCCAGGGGCGCCAGTGAATCCAGGGCTCGTTGGGCGCCGGGGTCAGGGCTTCCAGCAGCACGTGATGCTGGAGATCGGCCATGCGGCGCAGCGGCACTTCGTTCAGCAATTGCGGGGCGCAGACGGGGAAGACCTCCTCGCCCATCAACGGCGCGGATTGCAGCCCGCCCGGTCCACCGATGATGGGTCCACCGACGATGGGCTCGCCGATGATCGGTTCACCGGCCATGTAGCGAATGGCGAGGTCGATATCCGAGCGGGTGAGATCGACGAAGCGGGTATCGGCGGCGATCACCAGCTCGATTTCCGGATAACGCGCGCGGAAATCCGGCAGGCGGCGGATCAGCCAGCCGCTGGCGAAGCTCGGCAGGACGCTGACGGTCAACCGGCCGGCGGGCGTGCCGGCGAGGCAATGGCGGGTGGCGCCGGCCAGTTGATCGAGCGCGGTCGTGACGCCGGGCAGATAGGCCTTGCCCGCCTCGCTCAGGACCAAGCCGCGAGGCTGGCGGTGGAACAGCACGATCTTGAGTTCCGCTTCCAATGCCTTGACCTGCTGGCTGATGGCGGCCGGGGTCACATGCAGTTCCCCGGCGGCGCGCTGGAAGCTCCGGTGCCGGGCGGCGGCCTCGAAGGCGCGGATGGCATTCAGGGACGGAAGCGATCGGACCATGATGGAATCCAGGACGGATAAGGCCAAGAAAATCTAAATCATTCGATCAGAAATCATGGTTTGTTTGGCCGAATGGCGCAAGATATCTAGGTCTTGTGGATTTGAACCGAGGAGGGCGCGGACAGGATGTACACGCTTCATGACAGCGCGATTTCCGGCAATGCCTATAAGGTGCGGCTGCTGCTGACCAAGCTCGACCTGCCCTTCCGCCGGATAGAGATGGATGTCGATGACGGCTCGACCCGGCAGCCGGGCTTCCTCGCCAAGAACCCCAACGGCAAGGTGCCGGTGCTGGAACTGGCGGACGGCACCTGCCTCGCGGAATCCGATGCGATCCTGGTCTATCTGGCCGAGGGCACGCCCTATTGGCCGGCGGAGCGGCTGCAGCGTGCCCAGGTGCTGCAATGGATGTTCTTCGAGCAATACAGTCACGAGCCGGCCATCGCCGTGGTGCGCCATTGGGTCGCCCATCTCGGCAAGACGCCTGAGAGCGAGCCGCTCCTGCCGCAGAAAATCGCCGCCGGCCATCGCGCCCTCGGCGTGATGGAGCGGCATTTGCAAGCCCGACATTCGCAGGACCGGCGCTTTTTCGTCGGCGAGGCTTTCACCATCGCCGACATTGCCCTCTATGCCTATACCCATGTGGCGCCTGAGGGCGGCTTCGATCTCGCGCCCTATCCGGCGGTGCGGGAATGGCTTGCCCGGGTAGCGGCGCTGCCCGGGCATATCGCCATCACCGCCTGAACGGGATAGCTCTGACGGGATAGCTCTGGCCGCGATCAGGTGCGGGTGATGGAGACGCCGCCATCGACCAGCATGGCGGTGCCGGTGACGAAGGCCGCATCGTCGGAGGCCAGATAGAGCACCGAGCGGGCTAGTTCCTCGGGTGCCCCAACTCGCTTCAGGGCATGGAGGTTGGTGATGAAGGTCTGGCTTTCCGGTGTGTTGTTCATGTCGCGATACATCGCCGTATCGACCGCGCCGGGCAGGATCGCATTGACCCGGATATTCTGCGGGCCGAATTCGGCGGCCAGCGCCTGGGTCAGGCCGATCAGGCCGGACTTGCTGGCAGCATAGGCGGCGACGCCGGGAAAGGCCGCCGTATAGCCGACGAAGGTCGAGGTGAAGATCACCGAGCCGCCGCCATGCTTGAGCATCTCGGCGATCTGGTGCTTCGCGCCCAGGAACGAACCGGTCAGGTTGATGGCGAGGGCCTCGTTCCAGCCGGTCTCAGACACGCCCGTGCTCGGCCCGCCTTCGCCCAGGGTGCCGGCATTGTTGAAGGCGATGTCGAGCCTGCCGAATTCCTTGACCGCCCGGGCGACCAGTTCCTTGGCGTAATTCTCCGACCGGACGTCGCCGGGCAAGGCGACGACCTGGTGGCCGCCGGCGGTGCCGCCGGCGGCCTTGATCTCGGCAACGAGGCTGGCGAGTTCGGCTTCGCGGCGGGCGCCGACGACGAGCTTCGCACCCTCGGCGGCGAACAGCTTGGCGGTGGCCCGGCCGATGCCGGAGCTGGCGCCGGTGATGATGGCGACTTTGTTCTGTAAACGGCCCATGACGGGTCTCCTCTTCGAGTTGCTTGTTTTTGGTGCGACTGGTCTTTGGTGTGACTGGCCGACACCGGATCGGCTTCACCCTGACTATGGTGCTTTCCCGCCGTTCGGATTAGCCTGGAAATCCTGGAATTCGTTTTCGGAAAAACCGGACAATGATGAAGCTCGACGGCATCGTTACCTTCGTCGCCGTGGCGGAAGCCGGGTCGATCAGCGAAGCGGCGCGGCGCCTGGGCGTGGCGAAATCGGTGGTCAGCGAGCGGCTGATCGAGCTGGAGCGGCAATTGGGCTCACCCCTGCTCCACCGCACGACCCGCAAGCTCGCCTTGACCGAGGATGGGGCGGCTTTCCTGGAGCGCGCCGGCCGCATCGCCCGGGAGGTCGAGGACGCGGCGGCGGAGATGGCCGAGCGGCGCGGCACCCTGGCGGGTCCCCTGCGGCTTTCCGCGCCGGTCACCTTCGGGCGCATGCATCTCGGCCCGGCGCTTTATCCGTTTCTCGCGCGGCATCCGGATATCGAGCTGACGCTGGATCTCGACGACCGCCGCGTCGATGCCGCCGCCGACGGCTATGACGCGGTGGTGCGGCACGGGCCGATTCTGGAATCGAGACTGATGGCCTGGCGGCTCGCCCCCAGCCGCCGCATCCTGGTCGCCGCGCCGGCCTATCTCGCGCAATATGGCGCGCCGGCGTCACCCGCCGCGTTGGCGGCGCATCGCGGCCTTTTCTACACCAATCGCGGCGCCGCCGACTGGCGTTTCTCCACGCCGGGCGGTCCGTTGACGGTACGCGGCCGGATCGGTCTGCGCGTCAACAACGGCGACATGATGCGGGACGCGGCGATCGCCGGGCTCGGCATCGCTTTGTTGCCGAGCTTCATCGCCGGCGCCGCGATCAAGGCCGGTACTTTGCAGGCCATCGATATCGGCGTCGCGGCCGACACTGAATTTCTCTATGTCGCCCATCCCGACGGCCGCCGCCCCTCGGCCAAGTTGCGGGCGCTTGCCGATTGCCTGCGCCAGACTTTCGGCGACCCGCCTTATTGGGATGCGACATGACCGGAAGATGGCGAGACCTTATATTTGACGTGAACCGGCAGCCACGCCCCTGGACGAAGGTGTGAGGATCGAGAATCCGACGCCGCCCTGCTTGACGGCCCGCCGTCGAAAGCGGAGCATACCGGCTCCTGCCTGACGATCTTTCCCGTGTCGCTTTCCATAGCGCGATCAGCCTTCTGTTGTTCCTCTGCCACCCTCATCCGTGGAGCTGGACCATGCCCGAGACCGTCGCCGATCAATTTGCCGCAACGCTTGCCGCCGCCGGGGTGAAGCGTATCTTCGGGGTCGTCGGCGACAGCCTGAACGGCCTGACCGACGCCTTGCGCCGTCAGGGCAAGATCGAGTGGCTCCATGTGAGACACGAGGAAGTCGCGGCCTTCGCGGCCGGCGCCGAAGCGCATCTCACCGGCACGCTCGCGGTCTGCGCCGGCAGTTGCGGGCCCGGCAATCTGCATCTCATCAACGGGCTCTTCGATTGCCAGCGCTCCCGGGTGCCGGTGCTGGCGATCGCCGCGCATATCCCCTCGCCGGAAATCGGCTCCGGCTATTTCCAGGAGACCCATCCGCAGGATCTGTTCCGCGAATGCAGCCATTACAGCGAGCTGGTCTCAAGCCCGGCGCAGATGCCGCGCGTGGCGGAGATCGCCATCCGCGAGGCGGTCGGCAAAAGCGGCGTCGCGGTCGTGGTCCTGCCGGGCGATGTCGCCTTGCAGCCGGCCGTCGCTGCACCAGTGCCGAAGGCGGATGGCCTGCTGCCGCGAAAGCCCGTGGTGGTGCCGGCACAGACCGATCTCGACAAGCTGGCGGCGCTGCTCAATAGCGCCGAAACCAGGGTGACGATCCTTTGCGGCTCGGGCTGCCAGGGCGCCCATGCGGAACTGCTGGCGCTGGGCGAAAAACTGAAGGCACCGATGGTGCATGCGCTGAAAGGCAAGGAACATGTCGAATGGGACAACCCCTATGACGTGGGGATGACCGGGCTGATCGGCTTCGCCTCGGGCTATTATGCCATGCTCGATTGCGACCTGCTGCTGATGCTCGGCACCGACTTTCCCTATCGCCAGTTCTATCCCACGAGCGCCAAGGGGAGCGCCAAGGTGCAGACAGCGCAGATCGATATCCGCGCCGGGCAGATCGGCCGCCGCACATCGGTCGATCTCGGCCTCGTGGGCGATGTCAAAGCAACCCTCGCGGCATTGCTGCCGCTCCTGAAACAGCGCAAAGATGCGACGCATCTCGAGCGTGCGGTGACGCATTACAAGCGGGCTCGCCAGGATCTCGATGCGTTGGCCATCGGTAAGGCCGGCAAGAAGCCGATCCATCCCCAGCAGGTGGCGAAAGCGATCAGCGATCAGGCCGCGGCGGACGCCGTCTTTAGCTGCGATGTCGGCCTGCCCACGGTCTGGGCGGCGCGCTATCTCGCCATGAACGGCAAGCGACGGCTGGTCGGCTCCTTCTGGCACGGCTCGATGGCCAATGCCATGGCCCAGGCGATCGGCGCCCAGGCCACCTTTCCGAAGCGCCAGGTCATCTCGCTCTCGGGCGATGGCGGCTTCGCCATGCTGATGGGGGACTTCCTCAGCCTGGCGCAGCTCGGCCTGCCGGTGAAGGTCGTGGTCTTCAACAACGGCACATTGGGTTTCGTGGAAGTCGAACAGAAATCGACCGGCTTCCTGCCCGTTGGCACCGGATTGCAGAACCCGAATTTCGCGGCGATGGCCGAGGCCACCGGCATTCGCGGCATCCGCATCGAGGACCCGGCGGAGGTCGAAGGCGGCATCGCCGCCGCCCTCGCCCATCCCGGCCCGGTCCTGGTCGATGCCGTGGTGGCGCGGACCGAATTGCCGATCCCGCCGGCGGTCACCGCCGAGATGGCCAAGGGCTTCACGCTCTACATGCTGAAAGCGGTGATGAACGGGCGCGGCGATGAATTGCTCGACCTCGCCCGTACCAATCTCTGGCATTGATCTGCCGCGACCGGTGTCAAAGATCGCCTGCATTCGATAAATCAGAGGGCGATCACTTGCGCTTCGCCGCCTTGCGCGCAGCGGGCGCCGGCAGATAGGTATCCAGCACCTTGCGGATGGTGGCCAGGGCCTCGGCCTTTTGCGGCCGGCCGTCGCTGACCGCCATGCGCACCCACATGCCGTCCATCAGCAGGCTGAGCACATCGGCCAGATGCTCGGCTTCCGCGGCGGAGAGCAACTGGCGCAGCGCATGCAGCAGGTTGCTGCGCATGCGGCTGTTCTGGATGCGCAGCAATCGGGCGAAGCGCTCCGACATGGTCGCCTGGGCGCAATAGGACACCCAGTATTGCGCGCGGCCAAGGATATAGATCTCGTCGCTGAAATTGGCCTCGATGATGACGTCCAGCCGTTCGCGTGGACTGCCGCAGCGGCGCAACTCTGCGGCGACCTGGCTTGAGATCAGGCGGTTGCCATAGCGCACCGCCGCTTCCAGCAATTCATCCTTGTCCTTGAAATAGTGATGCACCAGGCCGCGCGACATGCCGAGGCGCTCGGCGACCTTGCCGAGCGTCGCGCCGTGGAAGCCGGATTCCGCCAAAAGATCGAAGGCAGCCTTCTGCATGTCCTGCCGGCGCACATCCCGGATCCGGGTCTTCATGCTGTTTCCGCTGCCTTCATTGTTGATGCGTCCTTGACCTTATCGGCAGTGATCCGAGGGGCGTCAAGGGGCCCTGCCCTGTCTTCTATCCGGTCGCGCCAAGCTCATTTGGCGTCGATGCCAAAAAATTGGCACACGTGCCAATTTTTCATTGACGCTGGTAATCCCGCGCGCCATCCTCCGCCCCAAGCATGTGCGGCGCGGCCCGGAAAGGGGCCAGCCCGCCGGGAAACGGGAGGATGGAACATGGCGGGAAAGATTGCTGATCACGTGCCGGGCCTGACGGCGCCCAACCCGACAACGCTTGGCCGCCGGGAGCTGCTGGCTTATGGCGGGGTGCTCGGCGCCGGCCTGGGCGCCGCATTGGGGGCCGGCCTGTTGCTGCCTCGCAATGCGCAAGCGACCGAAGCACCGGTCAAAGGCGGGCATTTGCGCTTGGGATTGGCCGGGGGCAGCGGCACCGACAGCCTCGATCCCCGCACCTTCTACGACACGGCGCCGATCTGCATCGGCTACCAGATCATGAACGGGCTGATCGAGATCGACGAGCGGAACGAGCCCCAGCCGGAGCTGCTGGAAAGCTGGGACATGCGCGACGGCGCCCGGCAATGGATCTTCAATGTGCGCAAGGGCGTCACCTTCCATGACGGGCGCAAGCTGACCGCCGACGACATCATCTATTCGATCAACCTTCATCGCGGCAAGGACTCGGTCTCCGCTCTCGTTGCGCCGCTGCAGGTGATCAGCGAGATCCGCAAGCTCACCGATCATCAGATCAGCATCACCTTGCAGCAGCCGGATGTCGATTTTCTGTTCCTGCTGGCGGACTTCCATCTGATGGTGGTGCCCGATCAGTTCACCGACTGGATCAAGCCGATCGGCACCGGCGCCTTCAAGCTGGAAAGCTTTCAGCCCGGCATCCGCGCCATGGCGCGCCGCAACGGCGATTACTGGAAGGCGGGACGCGGTCATGTGGAGAGCGTCGAATCCACCATGATCGATGACGGCATGACCCGCCTCAACACCCTGCTGAACGGCCAGGTCGATGTCATCAACCGGGTGGACAAGAAACTGGTCTCGATGCTCGACGGCAATGGCGCCGTCGCCATGCTGCGCTCAGAAGGCGGCTGGCACAGCTATATGGCCATGATGGTGGACCAGGCACCCTTCACCAGCAAGGATCTGCGCCTCGCGTTGAAATACGGCATCGACCGGCAGCAGATCCTGACGGCTCTGTTCGGTGGGCTTGGCCATCTCGGCAACGATCATCCCGTGCCGCCCAGCGACAAGTTCTTCAACAGCGAGTTGCCGCAGCGGCCCTATGATCCCGACAAGGCGGCCTTTCATGCCAAGAAGGCGGGCTTGAGCGGGCCGGTCACGCTCTCGGCCTCGGATGCGCCCTTCAACGGCGCGGTCGATATGGCGGTGCTCTATCAATCCGCCTTGAAGCGGGCCGGCATCGATCTCAAGGTCAAAAAGGAAGCGACTGACGGCTTCTGGGAAAATGTCTGGATGAAGGCACCCTTCACCACCTCCTATTGGGGTGGCACGCCGACCGCCTCCCTGATCCTCTCCATGGCCTATAAGTCCGATGCCGCCTGGAACGACAGCCATTGGCGCGACCCGGCATTCGACAAGCTGCTGGCTGAGGCCAAGGCGGCTTTGGACGAGAGCAAGCGCAAGGAATATCTCTGGGAAATCCAGCGCCGGCTGCATGAGGATGGCGGCGCCGTCATCCCCATCTTCTCCTCCTGGATCGATGCCCATGACACCAAGGTGAAAGGCCTCGTCCCGCATCGCTGGCTCGATCTCGGCAATCTGCGTGTCGCCGAGAAGGCCTGGCTGGCCTCGGCTTGATCCGGCAGTTGCGGCGATAAGGGGCGGTGATAGATGGCAGGGTTTTCCGGCAAAGTCGCGATCGTGACGGGTGGGGCGTCCGGCATTGGCCGGGCGACCTGCCGCCTCTTCGCCGAAGCCGGCGCTACCGTCCTGCTGGGCGATATCGATGCGCAACGCGGACAAAAGGCCGCCGATGAGATCGTCGCGGCGACCGGCCGGGCCTCCTGCCTCCATCATCCGCTGGATGTGACGCGGCTCGACTCCTGGCAAGCGCTGATCGACCTTGCCGTCGATCGGCTCGGCATGCCGGATATCCTGGTCAATTCCGCCGGCATCTGCCTCGACGGCGACTTCCTCGACTACAGCCTGGCCGATTGGGAGAAGACTTTCGCGGTCAATTCGACCGGCACCTTCCTGGGTTGCCAGGCGGCGATCCGCGCGATGGCGCCGGGTGGTTGGATGGCAAGCGGCAAAACGGGCGCCATCGTCAATGTGGGCTCGATCTACAGCGTGATCGGTGCCGATGACGCGGTGGCCTATGCCGCCAGCAAGGGCAGTGTGCGCACCCTGACCAAGGCGGTGGCGCTGTATTGTGCCGGACGCGGGCTGCCGATCCGCTGCAATGCCATCAATCCCACCTTCGTCGATACGGAAATGCTGCAGCCTTTCGCCGCCAGTGTGGGCGGTCACGCAGCGATGCTGGACCGTCTCTCCAGATTCGTGCCGATGGGACGGCTCGCGGCGGCGGCGGAGATTGCCCGCGCCATCCTGTTCCTGAGCAATGACGATGCCGCCATGGTGACCGGTACCGAGCTGATGGTGGATGGCGGCACCACCGCGGGACATGTGACGGAACCTCTTCCATCAACAACCGACGCGTCCCATTAGAGAGAGCATGCGATGCAGATGAACCGTGACGCGCTGCGCCGCGCCTATACGGCGATGCGGAAGATCCGCGACTTCGAGGACCGGGTGAACAGCGAATTCGCCAAGGGCCATATCCCCGGCTTCGTCCATCTCTATTCCGGCGAAGAGGCGATCGCCGTCGGCGTCTGCCAGCATCTCGACGACCGCGACTATATCGGCTCGACCCATCGTGGCCACGGCCATTGCATCGCCAAGGGCTGCGATGCCAAGGCGATGATGCTGGAAATCTTCGGCAAGGCCGGTGGCCTGTGCGGCGGCAAAGGCGGCTCGATGCATATCGCCGATCTTGAACGCGGCATGCTGGGCGCCAATGCCATTGTCGGCGGCAGCCCGCCGCTGGCGATCGGCGCGGCCCTGTCGGCCAAGACCCTCGGCACCGATCGCGTCGCCGTTTCCTTCACCGGCGATGGCGGCTCCAACCAGGGCACGGTCTTCGAAGCGATGAACATGGCCGTGGTTCTGCAACTGCCGGTGATCTTCGTCATCGAGAACAATGGCTATGGCGAGGGCACCGGCGCTGATTACGCCGTCGGTACCAAGGATATCGCCCAGCGCGCTGCCGGCTTCGGCCTGCCGGCGGTGGCGGTCGACGGCACCGACTTCTTCGCCGTCCACGAGGCGATGGACGAGGCCGTGGCGCGCGCCAGGTCCGGCGGCGGCCCCAGCTTCATCGAGGCTCGCTGCACGCGCCAGCACGGGCATTATTGCGGCGACCCGCAGACCTACCGCTCCAAGGAAGAACTGGAGGCGTCGCGCAACACGCATGATCCGATCGATATCTTCCGCCGCCGCGTGACCTCGGCCGGCCTGCTCGATGCGGCCGAGCTCGATGCCATCGATGCCGAGATCGCCTGCGAGCTGGACGAGGCTGTCGCGACCGCCCATGCCGCGCCGCCGCCGCCGCTCTCGGCCCTCGCCCGCGACGTCTATTCAAGTTACTGAGGAGGCCCGGCCATGCCGAAACTATCCTATCGCCAGGCCCTGAACGATGCCTTGCGTGCCGAGATGCGCCGCGATCCCCGTGTCGTCGTGATCGGTGAAGACGTGGCCGGGGGGGCCGGCGGCACCGGTGTCGATGACGCCTATGGCGGCATCATGGGCGTCACGCGCGGCCTCGTCGGTGAATTCGGCCGCGCCCGGGTGATCGACACGCCGATCACCGAAAGCGCCATCATGGGCATGGCGGCGGGAGCAGCGATGACCGGCCTGCGCCCGGTCGCCGAACTGATGTTCGTCGATTTCCTCGGCGTCTGCTTCGATCAGATCTTCAACCAGGCCGCCAAGTTCCGTTACATGTTCGGCGGCAAGGCAAAGACCCCGCTGGTGATCCGCGCCATGTTCGGCGCCGGCTTCAATGCCGGGGCGCAGCATTCACAATGCCTCTATTCCTTCTTCACCCATATTCCGGGGTTGAAGGTGGTGGTGCCCTCGACCCCCTATGACGCCAAGGGCCTGCTGATCCAGGCGATCCGCGACGACGATCCGGTGGTCTTCCTGGAACACACCAAACTCTACGATATCGAAGGCCAGGTGCCGGCCGAGAGCTATGCTGTGCCCTTCGGCGAGGCGAGCATCCTGTGCGAGGGTGGCGACGTCACCATCGTCGCCTTTGCCCGCATGGTCCATGTCGCCTTGGAAGCCGCGAAAAGTCTCGCGGCGCACGGCATCGAGGCGACGGTGATCGATCCGCGCACCACCTCGCCGCTGGATGAGGAGACGATCCTCGACAGCGTCGCCGAGACCGGCCGCCTGGTCGTGGTCGACGAGGCCAATCCCCGCTGCAGCATGGCGAGCGAGATCGCCGCCCTCGTTGCCGACCGGGCCTTCGCCGATCTGAAGGCGCCGATCCGCCGGGTCACCGCGCCGCACACGCCGGTGCCGTTCTCGCCGGTGCTCGAGGAAGCCTATATCCCCAGCGCAGCAACCATCGAGGCGGCGGTGCTGGAGATCGCAGGACAGTAGATCACCGGGCAATCATGCCTGATTGCGTCCTAACCGCCGCGCCGAGAGGCGTGGCCCGCAGACAAGGTAGAACCATGATTTCAGCGATCCTGATGCCGACCTGGGGCCTGTCGATGGAGGAAGGCACCATCGTAAGCTGGCTGGTCGCGGAAGGGGCTGATGTCACCCCCGGCCGCGAACTGGTGGAGATCGAGACCACCAAGATCACCAATGTGCTGGAAGCCGATGGCGCCGGTATCCTGCGCCGCCAGGTGGCGAAGCCCGGCGAGGTCCAGGCCTGCGGCAACCTGATCGGCGTTCTGGCATCATCCGAGGTGCCGGAGGCCGAGATCGACGCTTTCATCGCCGGCTTCGCCGCGACGCAGACCAAGACGGAAACCGAGGATGCACCGGTCGAATCCGCTCGCCAGATCACGCTGTCCGATGGCCGCGCGTTGCGCTATAGGCAGATCGGCGACGGTGGACATCCGGTTATCTTCATCCACGGCTTCGGCGGCGATCTCGACTCCTGGATGTTCAATCAGCCGGAGACCGCCCGGCAGCGCGCCAGCTATGCCATCGACCTGCTGGGCCATGGCGGTTCGGCGAAGGCACTGCAATCCGGCACGGTCGCTGAGTTGGCGGATGCGGTCGGCGCGGCGCTGGAGGCGCTGGGGCTTGCCGGTGCCCATCTCATCGGCCATTCGCTGGGCGGCGCGGTGGCGCTGGAATTGGCGCTGCGCCGCAGCGACACGCGTTCCCTGACCCTGATTGCCGCCGCCGGCCTCAGCGAGCGCATTGATGACGGCTATATCGCCGACTTCATCGCCGCCCAGCGCAGCCGCGATGTGCAGCGCTGCCTTGGCAAATTGTTCGCCGATCCGAAGAGCGTCAGCCGCGAGATGGCGGAAGGTGTCGCGCAATACAAAAGGCTCGACGGCGTCACCGAGGCCCTGCGCCAGATCGAGGCCGCCTGCTTCAAGGACGGGGTGCAGCAGATGCATTACGTCGACCGGCTGGCCGCCCTTCCCTACCCTATCCTCGTCCTCTGGGGGGCGCAGGACGCGATCCTCTCGCCAGAGACGCTGCAGATGCTGCCGGCCTCGGTGGAGAAGCATCTCCTTGCCGATGCCGGCCACATGCCGCAGATGGAGCAGGCCCAGCGGGTGAACGAATTGTTGCTGCGCCATCTCGCGGCGGCCGACGCGCGGGCGGGGGCGTGATGCGGTTGCAGGGCAAATCCGCCTATGTCACCGGCGGCGGCCACGGCATCGGGCGCGGCATCGCGCTGGCCTTGGCCCGCGAGGGCGTCGATCTGCTGATCGCCGATATCGATGCCGTGGCAGCGACCAAAGTCGCCGATGAAGTGGTCGCCCTCGGCCGGCGCGCCGAGGCGATGAAGGTCGATGTAACGAACGCACGTGACATCGCCGCGATGACCGGGGCCGTGACGGTGGCTTTCGGCCGGCTCGATATCGCCGTCCATTCGGCCGGCGTCATCAGCGTCGAACCGGTCGAGACCCTGGCGGAAGCGGAATGGGACCGGGTCATGGACATCAACGCCAAGGGCACCTTCCTGTGCTGCAAGGCGGCGATCCCGCTGCTGAAGCGCAATGGCGGCGGCCGGATCATCAACATCGCCTCGATCTCCGGCAAGGACGGCTATCCGGCCCTGGCGCATTACTCGGCCTCGAAATACGCCGTCATCGGCTTCACCAATTCCCTCGCCAAGGAACTGGCCAAGGACGAGATCACGGTCAATGCGATCTGCCCCGGCATCGTCCGCACCGCGATGTGGGATCTCCTGTCGGATGAATGGAAAGAAGACGGCGAGAGCCTGGAAGAATCCTGGGAGCGCCAGATCCTGACTTTCGTGCCCCAGGGCCGGCCGCAGACCGCCGAGGACATGGGCGAGCTCGCGGTCTATCTGGCGCTCGCCCGCAACATGACCGGCCAGGCCATCAATCTCGATGGCGGCTTGACCTCACATTGACCGCCTCGCACTAAGATTGTCGGTCAACGATAGGGATCGGCGGCGTCGCGCAGGCCGTCGCCGAGGAAGTTGAAGGCCAGGACCACGATCACCACCGGCACGATGGGCAGCATCAGCCAGGGATAGAGCACGACGACATTGATGCTCTGCGCCTCGTTCAGCAGCACGCCCCAACTGGTGATCGGTGCGCGGATGCCGAGGCCGAGGAAGCTGAGCGCCGTCTCGCCGAGGATCATGCCGGGAATGGCCAAGGTCGCCGAGGCGATCAGATGGCTCATGAAGCTCGGCATCAGGTGGCGGAAGATGATGCGCCGGGGCGAGGCGCCCATCAATTCGGCGGCGATGCAGAAATCCTCCTCGCGCAGGCTCAAGAGCCGCGAGCGCACGGCGCGGGCAAGTCCCGTCCAGTCGATCAGGCCGAGGATGACGGTGATGCCGAAATAGATCAGCAGCGGCGACCAGGTGACGGGCAGGATCGCCGCCAGCGCCAGCCAGAGCGGCAGATGCGGGATCGAGCGCAGGACCTCGATGATACGCTGCACGACATCGTCCACCCAGCCGCCGTAATAGCCGGCGAGGCCGCCAAACAGCATGCCGAGGACGAAGCTGATCGAGATCCCGATCAGGCCGATGGTGAGCGAGATCCGCATGCCATAGAGGATGCGCGAGAGCATGTCGCGGCCGAGCCGGTCCGAGCCCCAGAGGAACATCGGCGTGTTGCCCTTATCGTCGCGTGGCGGGCAGACGAGATGGAGATCGCTCTCGATGAGGCCCCAGAAACGGTAGGAATCGCCCCGGCAGAAGAAACGGAGCGGCTTCGGCTGGTCGGTCCGCTCGGTATAGATCCGGCGCAGATCGGTCATATCCAGGCGGTAATCGAGATCGTAGACGAAGGGGCCGACGAAGTGCCCCTCGTGGAAGAAATGCAGCTTCTGGGGCGGCACATAGATGTGATCGACATGCCGGCTGTTGAGCCCGTAGGGCGCCAGGAACTCGACCCCGAGGGTAATGAGATACATCGCCAGGAGGACGATGCCAGAGAGCACCGCCAGGCGGTGCCGCCGCAGGCGCAGCCACATCATGCGCCATTGCGAGGACATGTAGAATTTCTCGCGTGCCGCATCGATCGCCTCGACCGAATAGGGATCGAAGGGCGCGGTCGAGACGTAATGCTGGGGCGCGGCGTGCTGCGGCGCGGTGGTCTCCGTCATTTCACGTTGCCTCCGCCCAGCCGGATGCGCGGATCGACCAGGGCCAGCAGGATATCGGAGAGGAACACGCCGACCACGGTGAGGAAGGCCATGAACATCAGGAAGGAGCCGGCAAGATACATGTCCTGGCTGCGCAGGGCCTGGAGCAGGATCGGCCCGGTCATCGGCAGCGACATCACCACCGAGACGATGACGGAGCCGGAGATCAGCTCGGGCAGCAGGCTGCCGATATCGGCGATGAAGGGATTGAGCGAGACCCGCAGGGGATATTTCAGCAGGAGCCGCATGCCGCTGAGGCCCTTGGCCCGGGCCGTCACCACATATTGCTTGTGCAGCTCGTCCAGGAGATTGGCGCGCAGGCGGCGGATCATGCCGGCGGTGCCGGGCAGGCCGATCACCAGGACCGGCACCCAGAGATGGGAGAGCACCGAATAGACCTTGTCCCAGCTCATCGGCTGGTCGAGATAGCGCGGATCCATCAGCCCGCCGATCGAGATGCCGAACCAGGCATGGGCGAGATACAGCAGCACCAGAGCGAGGAGGAAGCTTGGCGTGGCGAGGCCGATATAGCCGAGGAAGGTGAAGAAGTAATCGCCGATCTGGTACTGCCGGACGGCGGAATAGATGGCGATCGGAAAGGAGACGATCCAGACGAAGAGTGTCGCGGCGAAGGTCACCAGCACGGTCAGCCAGAGGCTGTCGCCCACCACCTCGCTGACCGGCATGTTATGTTCGAAGGAATAGCCGAGATCGCCGTGCAGCAGGCCGCCGGCCCAGTTGAGATACTGCACGTAGAAAGGCTGATCGAGGCCGTATTCCCGGCGCAGGAACTCGATCTTGCTCTGCTCCACATTCTCGCCCTGGGACTGCAGCTCGGCCATATAGGTGTCGAGGAAGCTGCCGGGCGGCGCCTGGATGATGACGAAGACCAGGAAGCTGATCGCGACCAAGGTCGGGATCATGACGAACAGGCGCCGGATCAGATAGCGAAACATGCTCAGGCCGCTCCGCTCATCTCATCCGCCGGATCCGGCCGCAGGTTTTGCGTCGGCCTTGGCATTGACCTGGGTCTGCAGCGGCTTCTCGATCGGGCTCAGCGGCCGCTTGTCGTCGAGCCAGAAGGTATCGGGCTTGAAGAGGCCGAAATGGGCGCCGGGATCCCAGGCGAAGACCGCCTTCTCCGGCACGTTGTGCAGCCGGCTTGCCACCACCACGGGCTGCGGCACATTGGCGACGATGCCGATGGTGAAGACCTGGTCGGCCCAGAGCCGCAGCATCTTGTACCAGATGTTGAGGCGCTCGGCCGGATCGCCGCTCATGCGCCAGTCCTCCAGCCAGTCGGCGAGCTTGCGGGCGGCCGGCAGGTCGATCTTCTCGCCGGACTGGCCGTCGCTCTCGATATACTGGCCCCAGCGCGGCCACATGTATTGCACCTGGGTCGAGGGTGCGAATTCCTGGGGCGACATGTCCGGCGTCGGGAAGCCGTTATCGATGCCGTAGGAAATCGACATGATGGATTCGCCGGAGAAGATGCGGTTGCGGAACACTTCGAGCTGGGACGGCTTGATGAACATGGCGACGCCGATCTCCTTCCAGGAATCGGCGATCAGTTCGAGGACGTCGGTCTGTTCCGAGGTATTGCCGGCGGTATCGACGATGATCCGCATCGGCCGCCCGTCCGGCAGCAGGCGGATGCCATCATCGTCGCGCTTGGTAAGGTCCATCTGATCCAAGAGGGCATTGGACTCGCCCGGATCGTAGATCGACCACATCTTCTGGATTTCCGGCGAGAACATCGGGCAATGCGCCAGCACGGTATTGGCGCCTTCCTGGCCGAGGCCGAAATAGATCGCCTGATTGATCTCGTGCCGGTTGATGGCGAGCGAGAGCGCGCGGCGGAAGCGGATGTCGCGCATCATCTGGCGCCAGACCGGATCCGCCGTGGTCAGATTGGGATAGAGCGCCAGATTCGAGCCGCGCCCGTCATCCCACAGGCGCACCCGGTATTTCCCCTGCGCCTCGCCGTCCTTCAGGATGGTGTAGTCGTCGAAGGAGAGATAGCGCGCCTGCAGATCGCTTTCGCCGGATGCGGTCTTGGCGGCGATCAGCTTCGCATCGGCGATGTCGAACACCACCTGGTCGGCATAAGGCAATTGATGGCCGACCGAATCCACCCGGTAGTAATAAGGATTGCGGGCGAAGATGAAGCGCTGGGCCGGCGGCTTGATCCGCAGCACCCAGGGATCGAGCGTCGGCAGATCGGGATTGTCGTTCTTGTATTGATTGTCTTTCTTGTTGTGCAGCGCCGCCCAGTTGCGCTGGCCGGATTTCGTCACCAGCGCCTCGAGCTTGTCCTTCTTCTGGTATTTCTCGTGGAAGCGCTTCAGGTAATGCGCCGGCCGGAAGATGAAAAGCGGCGCCGCCCGGGCGAGCGCCGGCAGGAACTCGGCATTGGGCTGGTCCCAGCTGAAGCGGATCGCCGTCTCGTCGATTACCTCGACCTTGGGCGGCTTGTCGTTGACCAGGAGTTCGCGCGGCAGCCCGCCCGGCGAAAGCTGCGCATTGTTCGCCACGTCTTCCCAGAAATAGCGGAAATCCTCCGTGGTGAAGGGCGCGCCGTCGGACCATTTATGCCCCTTGCGCAGATGCAGGATGAAGACCCGCTCCTGGTCGTTGTCGACACTCTCCAGGATATCGGGCATCAGGCGGTAATTGCGGTCATAGGCAACCAGCCTGGCATAGCTGTAGGCGACCAGGATGCGGGTATCCTTGGGACCGGCCATCAGCATGCGGATCTCGCCGCCCTGGCGGCCGGGCTCCGGCAGGTTGGCGGCCAGGGCCGGCTGATCGGGAAGGCGCTGCTCGACCGGCGGCAGGCTGCCATCCTGTTCCAGCGCCGAGAAGTAATCCGGATCGATCCATTTCGGCTGGGTCGACGCCTGCTGTGCCTTGGTCGCCGTCGCGGCCGTGGATGAGGTTTCCTGTGCCCAGCTCGCGGAGGTTGCCAGGAACGGCGTCAGCAGGGCGGTGGCGCGCAGCATCTGCCGCCGCGAGATCATGAGGCCATCCTGCCAGCGGGAGGTCGTCCTGGTCGTCGTCGGAAGCGTTTTGGTGGGGGGCGTTTTGGCGGGAGGCGTCATGCCGCCACCTCGCGTACCGCGATGCCGGCGCGGACCCAATGGCCGCCGGCGATCTCCACCAGGCCCGGGTGATGGGTGTCGTCGATGGTGAAGGGCGCGGGCCAGGCGGCGGGTATCGAGGCCTTGCCTTCCATCAGCTTGTCGAAATCGAGGCGGCGGTCCAGCGTGGGGTCCGGCACGGCGGCCAGCAGCGCCTTGGTATAGGGATGGGATGGCTGGCGGAACAGCCGGTCCGACGGGGCCAGCTCGACCAGCCGGCCGGCGCACATCACCATGATGCGGTCGGCGATGTAATCCACCACCGCGAGATTGTGCGAGATGAAAATATAGGTCAGGCCGAGCTTCTGCTGCAGGTCCTTCAGCAGATTGAGGACCTGGGCCTGGATCGAGACGTCGAGGGCGGAGACCGGCTCGTCGCAGATCAGGATATCGGGGCGCAGGGCGAGCGCGCGGGCGATGCCGATGCGCTGGCGCTGGCCGCCGGAGAAGCTGTGCGGATAGCGGTTGAGATGCTGTGGCCCGAGACCGACCAGGCGCATCAGCTCCTTCGCCATCTCGCCCCGCTCGCGCGACGTCCCGACATTGTGGATCACCAGCGGTTCGGTGACGATGTCGAACACCGTCATGCGCGGATTGAGCGAGCTGAACGGGTCCTGGAAGACGAACTGGATGCGGCGCCGGAAGTCGGTCAGGGCCGTGCTTTTCAACGCAAGGACATCGACCGGCCCCTGCCCGTCATCGAAGCGGATGCTGCCGGCATCGGCCGAGAGAGCCCGCATGACGATCTTGCTGAGCGTGGTCTTGCCGCAGCCGGATTCACCCACCAGGCCCAGGCATTCGCCGCGCCGCAGGTTGAAGCTGACATCCTGGACGGCGCGCAAGGCCCTGCGCGCCGTGCCGTTCATCCAGCTGCCCTGGCGGATATAGAAGGTCTTCTCGATGTTGCGCACTTCCAGGAGCGGCGGCGGGACCGAGGCCGTAGCGGCGGTCGGCCGGCTATCGAGATGCTGGCTCTGCGCGGATTTTCCATGGGAGGATCTGCCATGCGCGGCGAACAGGCTGCCGACCTCGCTCTTGATCTCGCGGATCGGCATCAGGCGTTCGTCGCGGTCCATGCCGAAGCGCGGCACCGCCCGCAGCAGGGCTTGGAGATAGGGATGCTGCGGCCGCTCGAAGATGTCGCGCACGCCGCCCGCTTCCATGACCTCGCCGTGATAGAGCACGACCACCTCGTCGGCGACATTGGCGACGACGCCGAGATCGTGGGTGATCATCAGCATGGCCATGCCGAATTCGCGCTGCAGGTCGGCCATCAGCTTCAGGATCTGTGCCTGGATGGTGACGTCGAGGGCGGTGGTTGGCTCGTCGGCGATCAGCAGGGAGGGCCGGCAGATCAGCGCCATGGCGATCATCGCCCGCTGCCGGAGGCCGCCGGACAGCTCGAAAGGATAACTCCGCATGGCCCGCGACGGATCGGGGAAGCCGGCGAGATGCAGCATGTCCTTGACGGCGGCGCGGCCCTCGGCCGCCGACATCTTGCGGTGAAGATGCAGCATCTCCGCCACCTGATCGCCGATCATATGCACCGGCGAGAGCGAGGTCATGGGCTCCTGGAAGACGATCGAGATCGAGCGGCCGCGGATCTGCCGGATCTGCCGCCCGTCCCGGGGCATTTCGGCGATATTGATCAGGCGGCCGCCCTTGGCGCTGTCGTCGAACAGGATATCGCCCTGGGTGATGCGCGCCGTCTTCGGCAGGATGCCCATGACGGCCTGGGCGATGACCGATTTGCCGGAGCCGGATTCCCCGACCAGGGCCACGGTCTTGCCGGCGGGAACCTTGAAGGAAACGCCCCGGACCACATCCAGCGGCCCGCTTTCCAGCTCAAAGCCGATGCGCAGATCGCGGATATCGAGCAGGGCGCCGGTCATGCGTCAACCGAAGCTTGAGCCGGAAAAGCCGGCTGGCTGCGACGGCCCGGCCCGGCTGGCGGATTGCTGCGCGTAGAGGGCGCTGAGCGCCGCGAGGTTATCGCTGGTGATGGGATCGAGCTCGATGCCGTTGGCCTTCGCCGCCTCATCCGCCCGCTGCAGGAGCAGATCGAATTGCGGCAGCGCGGAATCGATCGTCACGGGCTGGCCAGCCGCGCGCAGGGTCAGTTCCATCCAGCCATCGCCGGGCAGCCGGCCTTCCTCGGCCGCATCCGGGCCATCCGCTTCCCGGTTTTCGGGGCCCCGACTATCAGAACCCCGACTGTCAGAACCTAGGCCTATCCGCCCCAGCAACGATCCAAATCCTTTTTTCTTGTTCTTGCGGGACGCATAGTACCGCAGCGACAACCGGTCCAGCCGGCTCCAGTCGATGCGCCGCGCCCGCCGCCCCACTTGCGACAGCGTGAGGCCGGTCTCATCCAGCTCGACCACGGTGCTGTGCCGCAGGACCGTCCGTATCGTGTAGGCGAGGAACAGCAGCGTCAACCCGACGAAGATCCAGATCAGCCGGTTCCCGCTGTCATATGTGACCAGGATCACAAGCGAGATGACGAGTCCGGCCAAACCCCGCAGATAGTCTCCCATCAGCGCCGAAAATGGGTAGCGCAGTCGCGTCATTCCTCGTCCCGATCCGATCCGGCCCGATTCATGTCGATATCGTTACGCCGGAATACCTCTCCTGTTGGCATCCACCGTATCACGGTGCGATCAGAAAGCCAGTCCTGCAAATGCGAGAGAAAATTCCAGGTAGCGTCGTCATGGACGAGGTGATGCGTCAGAATTCCGGTCGGCTCGGCCGCATCCGCCGCGCCGGTGCGCCGGGCCCGCAGATGCTCGATCAGCATGCCCAATGCTTTCTCCGTGCCGACGAAGCAGCGGCCGCGCCGCCAGGCGATGACATCGACATGGGTGTTGACCTCGATGAGGCCCGGTACCGGCTGTGCTGTTCCATGCAATCCGTCATGGTGCAATCCGTCGGGGCGCGGTCCATGGTGGCGTGGCCCATAGGTGGAGAGGCCGCGATAGCCCCAATCCGGCAAGGCGGCGACGGCGGCCGGGGCGACCCGGTTCCAGGGCGGGGTCAGGACCGGCAGCAGCCGGGCGCCGAAGCCGCTGGCCTGCAGCCGCGCCCAGCCGGTCTTCAGATCGGCCTCGACGGCGCCGAGCGGGCGGGCCGCGCCAAGCTCGCTGGTCTTGCTCCCGGGCGGCTCGTGGTTCCGGTGGATGAGCCCGTGCTGGAGGATCGAGACATCCGCCTGCCCGGCCACCAGCGGGGCGAGGCTCGGCTCCAGATTGCCGGGAATGACGGCGAGGGCGACCGGAACCCGGGCCACCTCCAGCAGGCGCCGCAAAGCCGGCGTATCGGCGACGGCATCGTCATCCCGCCACCACAGCGTGGCGGTCCGGCCGGCCGCCTCCCAGTACCGCAATTCCTCGTCCAGGGCCGCCCAACTGGTCATGGCTGTCATGTTCTCCGTTGCAATAGAATATCGGCGCTGCGCCGGGCGCCGTCGAGGTCGAGATCGAAGTTTGCCGGCATTGTTTCCGACCGGGCCGAGGTCGCATCGATGGCGAGGGCCGCATCGATGGCGGCGGCGAGGTTCTCCGGTGTCAGGGCCTCGGCCTCGACCAGGGTGAGAAAGCCGCGCTCGGCAAGCAGGCGCGCGCGCAGGGTCTGTTCGCTCTCCTGGCCGTCGGCGAAAGGTACGATGACGGCCGGGCAGCGGGCGGCGATCAGTTCCATCACCGTGTTATAGCCGCCCTGGGAGACCGAGAGCCGGCAGGATTGCAGCAGTCGGGTGAAATCCGGCCGGAAGGTCTCCAGCGCGACACCCTCGGTCCGGGCCGCGGCCGCGAGAGCTTCCGCTTCCGCCGCCGGCAGGTTGCGACCGGTGATCAGGCGCCAGGGGTGATTTAGGCGCCAGGGGTGATCGGGATACCGGCAAAGCCGGCGGGCCGCCAAGGCGGCGGCGAAAAGCGGGGCGCCGACCGCGCCGCCGCCGGCCGAGACGAGGATCTCGCCCCCTGCCCGGTCCGTCTTGCCGGCGGCCATCAGCCGTTCGACCACATAACCGGTATAGGCCAGGCGGTCGGCGATCTCCGCCGCGCCGGCGAAGGTGCGGTCCAGGGTGACCAGCCGGGGATCGCCATGCACCAGAACGAGATCGATCATCTCGTGGACGATGCCGACGGTTTCGGCGACACGCTCGGGGCGGCCCTTATCGACCAGGATATCGCGCACCGAACAGGCGATGCGGGGCCGGTCCGCCCGCCGCCGCGCCGCTTCCAGCAGGGGACGCAATTCGAAGCGGAAGGGACGGCGGCCGAAGGGATACATCTCGATCAGCAGGATGTCCGGCCGGGTCTCGGCGAAAAGCTGCAGCAGGCGGTCGCGCCGGGCCGCTTTCCAGGCCTCGTCGATCGGCTGTCCGGTTGCGTCCAGGATGGCGGAAAAGCCGCTATCGGCGGCAACCGCCGGCGGCAATTGGACGAGCCGCGCGCCGCCGAGATCGAGCCCGTCGACGGGAGCGCCGCCGGACACGAAGATCACCTCGGCGCCGGCTTCCTGCAAAGCCCGGGCGATCGCCGCTGCCCGGCGCAGATGGCCGATGCCCAGCAGATGCTGCACGTAGAAGAAGACCCGCGCGGTCATGCGCACGCCCCTCTCATGCGGCAATCTCCCTCATGCCCCGATCTCCCTCATGCCCCGATCTCCCTCATGTCCGTGTCTCCGGTTTGCCGCCATGCGGCGGCTGCAGCGGGATGTTCAATTCCACCAGCTTCAATCCGCCATCGGCGTCGAGGCCGAAGAGATTGGCGCAGGCGAAGCGCAGTTTCTGTGGCGGCTTCGCCGTCATGTCCCAGCCGACCGCCGCCGCATAGAGCGCCCGCAATACCGCTTTATGGGCGATCAGCACGGTATCGCACTTGCTGGCGGCGATCTCCGCCAGCAGCGGCACCAGACGCTGCTGCACCTGGCGCGGCGATTCACCGCCGGGGGCATGGAAGTCGAGCCCCATGGTTTCGCGTTCCTTCACATCCGCACCGGGCATGGCCCGCAGCTCGGCAAGGGTCCTGCCCTCCCAATCGCCGAAGCTCATCTCGGTCAGGCGTGGCTCCACGGCGATGGCGCGGTCCGGGAACAGCAGCCCGGCGGTTTCCCGCGCCCGGCTGAGCGGGCTGGACAGCAGGCGCCACTCCGACCAGCGGGCGGCGGCGGGGCGCCAGCTCGCGGCCAAAGCGCGGCCGGATGCATCCAGCGGAATATCGCTGCGGCCCTGCAGTTTCTTCGCGAGATTCCAGGGCGTGGGGGCGTGGCGGATGACCAGCAATCCGGTCAGGCCCGGTTCCGCCGCATGCCCCATGATCGGCGTCGTCATAAGACGGGCTCCAGATGACGCCAGCTCCGGCCGAGGATCTCGGCCGCCGCCGGCAGATCGTGACGGGTTTCGATATGGTGCCGCGCCCGGCGTCCGGCGAGAGCGAGATCGCTGTCGAGGCATCGCCGCATCGCCGCAGCGAAAGCCGGCGGCTGATCGGGCGGCGCCAGCCAGCCGGTCTCGCCGTCGCGGATGATGGCGGGGATGCCGCCGACCGCCCCGGCCAGAACCGGCAGGGCGCAGGCCTGGGCTTCCAGCAGCGCCATGCCGAAGGCCTCGTTGACCGCCGGCCAGACCAGGAGATCGGCGGCGCCGTAGCAGGCCGGCAGATCCTCCGGCGCCCGGGCGCCGAGGAAATGCACGCGGTCACGCAAGGTTGCGAAGGCCGCTTCCACCTCGGGCCTCGCCGTGCCGTCGCCGACGATCAGCAGGCACCAGGGCTTGGCAGGTGCGGGTTGTGCCTGTGCGGTGGGCCGTATCTGTGCAAGCGCCAGTGCCTCGGCCAGTTGCCGGTACGAGGCGAGCTTGTCGCCCGGCCGCATCATGCCGACCGCGAGCAGCCAGGACACCGAGGGATCGATGTTGTGACTGTCCGCGATGGCGCGCCGGCATTGTGCCCGGTCGGGCGGCAGCGGCGCGTATTGCGCGAGATCGAGGAAGGGCGGCAGATCGATCAGGCGCTCCGCCGGCACCAGCGGCCGGAGGCAGCCCTTGTCGGCGGGATTGAGGCAGAAGATGGCGGTGGCGGCGCGGATCGCGCGCTCCGCGCCGGCATGGTTGAAAGCCCAGGGACCGGCGGCGCGCTTCGGCGCCTGGCTCGCTTCCGCCAGCAGATAGGGGATGCGCAAGGCGGCGGCCACTTTCGGTCCGATCCAATCCACCGCCTTGTAATAGAGATGATAGGTGAACCAGGCCTCGGGCCGGTTCCCGGCAGGGCGGCTTTCATACTCGGCGATCAGGCGGTCCGCTTCGGCCTGCGCGGCGGCGGCGACTTGCTCCTGCAGCCCGGGATCGGGTGCCGCGATCCGCGTCCGCAGCCGGCTGGCGATCTCGACCTCGGCACCCTCGACCTGAACACCCTGGCGCCGCCAGGCGGCGATCAGCAGCCGGGCAATCGCCCGGTCGCCGGAGGGCGTCGGGTGATCGGGCGCCTTCAAGGGCGCGTAAAAAGCGATGCGCGACACGGGAGCACGGGACATCGACGGAGCAAGCGGCGGCATGATGCTACCGCCGGTCGAGATCGCGCCGGAAGCGCCGGTCGAGATCGGCGATGCCGGCCTGCATGGTGAAGCGGTCATGGACCCGGGCAAAGCCGGCTTCGGCCAGATGCCGCCGCCGCCCGGGATCGGCGAGCAAGGATGCGATGGCCTCTCCGAGCGCCGCCGGATCGTTGGCGGGCACGAGCAGGCCCGTCTCGCCGTCGCGGATCAGTTCGGGCACGCCGGAAATCGCCGTGGCGACCACCGCGAGGCGCTGGCTCTGCGCTTCCATCAGCACATTGGGCAGGCCGTCGCGGTCGCCATCCTCGGCGATACAGCTTGCCAGCACGAAGAGATCGGCGGCGCGATAGGCGGTGAGCACCTGTTCCTGCGGCAGGGCACCTTGCCACTGGATGCGGTCGGCGATGCCGAGGGTGGCGGCCAGCGCCTTCAAGCGGTCCAGTTCCGGCCCGCCGCCGATATGGCGGAAGCGCCAGTCGAGACCGGCCGGCAGCCGCGCCAAGGCCTGCAGCAGATCGGGATAGCCCTTCTTCGGCACCGCCCGCCCGACCGAGAGGATGGTGAGGGGGCCGCCAACGATCCTGGTACCGAACCCTGCCCCGGATGCATCAGCCTGGGCGGCCGGCGGCGGAAAGCGTGCGAAATCGAGGCCGTGATAGACCAGTGAAACGCGGGCCGGATCGGCGGCGAGATCCTTGAGATGCCGGTAGCCGGTTTCGGTGCAGGTCACCAGCCAGTCGAGATCGGCAAGCTTCTCCCGCTTCTCCCAGTCCGGCGTGGTCCAGATATCCTTGGCATGGGCCGAGCAGCTCCAGGGAAGGCCGGTCATCCGGCTGGCGTAATAGGCGACGGCGGCCGGCGTGTGAAGGAAATGCGCATGCAGCCGCTTGACGGCACCGAGCTTGCCCGTCGCGATCTCGGCGGCGAGCACGCAGGCCTGGCCGAAACGGCGGCCGCGATTGCTGGTGAAGTCGCGCCGCAGATCGCCGAGCCACAAGCGGAGGGCTTGGCGGTAGCCGGGCAACCGGCGGGCGCGCCACCAGCCCTTCAGCACCCGCCAGGGTTCCTGATGGAGATATTCCGGCAGATAGGCGACGGATGCCGCGATCTCGCGATGTACCGGATGCACATGCTTGTCGGTGGGAAAGCGCAGCGAGACGATGCGGATCGGCAGGCCGAGTTTTTCCAGTGCGCGGATTTCCTGGGCGATGAAGGTTTCCGAGAGACGCGGATAGCCCTTCAGCAGAAAGACCAAGGCCGGCGTCGCTTCGGCTCTCTCGTCATGCTTGGTGTGTGTGGCAACGGCCGCCGGCTGGGATGCGGCCTTGGTCGGAGGTGAACCTTCCACGGGAAATCGCTGCGCCGGTGCTCTATTGCGCCTGGGCCGCCGACAGCTCGACCGGTCCCATCTTCAGCGGCGGGCCGCGCCGGCGCTGATGGCGCGAGCGTTCCAGGACTTGCTGCACCAGGCGATTGACATTGACCAGCCCGTCGAGAAGCCCCGGCACCACGACTTCGCTGGGCAAGGCCTGCTGCGGCAATTGCCGCAAGGCCGTCGCCATGTCGCGCCAGTCGCGGATGCCGTCATCGGGCAGCACGGCGGAAAGGCCAAGCTCCTGGGCCTTGGTGGCACGCAGATATTGTTCCATGCGCGGCTTGGTGCGCGGCACGATCAAGGCGCGCTTGTCGAAGCTCAGGATCTCGCAGAAGGTATTGTAGCCGCCCATGGCGACGACGCCGATCGCCTGCGCCATCAGGGTTTCCATCTGCGCGTTGAAGGTGATCGCCTCGACATTGGCAAGCTGGGCCGCGCGGGCGAGGAATTCCGCTTGGCGGTCGGAATGCATGAAGGGGCCGAGCACCAGCAGGGCCGGATAAGGCATCCGGGGATCGTGCTCATAGGCGCGGAGCACCCAGTCGATGATATCCTCGCCATCGCCGCCGCCGCCGGTCGTCACCAGCAGATAGGGCGCCTCGATCTTCTGCAGCGGCGTCACCGGCGAAGGGTCCTGGGGCAGGCTGCGCCGGAGATAGCCGGTATAGGTCATCTTGTGGCGCACCGAGGTCGGCAGGTCGATGCCGTCCAGGGGATCGCAGATCTGCGGCAGGCCGTAGACCCAGATCGAATCATAGAGATCGCGCAGGGCCGGCACCGCGTTCTTGCGCTTCCATTCCGGCGCCAGCGAGGCCGGCTCGTCCATGATGTCGCGCAGGCCGAGCGCCAGATGGGTGCCGCGCTCGCGCAGCATCGAGAGCGTGTCGCGCACCTCGCCGCGCAGGCCGAGCGGCTCCTTGTCGACGATGAAGATGTCGGGATCGAAGATATCGGCGGTGTGCTTGATGATCGATTCGCGCATCGCCAGCGTCTCGTCGATATCGATCAGCAGGCTGAGCGGGGTATAGTCGCCGCTGCGCAGCTTGATCACGCCGGGGATGCGGATGAAGTCCACCCGGGCGCGGAAATTGAAACTGCCGATGATGGGGGAGCCGGTCAGAATGATGACCGACAGATCCTTGTTTTGATCGACCAGGGAATGAGCGATCGCCCGGCAACGCCGGAGATGGCCCAATCCGAAACTGTCATGGCTGTAGATCAGGACACGCGCATCGCGCTCGCTCATCGCCTTCTCCGACACGCGCCATCCCCCGATCTCGGAAAGTTGGCGGATTATGACATGCCCCCAATCGGGGTGAAAAGCCAAGAATTGGCGGCTATCGGGCGCTTGCGGGAACCGCTCCGATACCGTGATTCGGCCCGAACATCTGCCATCAAGCGCGCCAGTGGTCAACTTGGCGCGTCATTCCGGCGTCTTCATCCGATGCCCTGGTCCGGCGCCCCTGCGGACACTCCGGCTTGCGCTCCGGCGCCCGGGCGTTACCCGGGGCATCACCGACAGCTTGCGTCACCGGCCTGGATCGGGTCGATTCCCGCAAGGTTTAGTAGGATTTTAGATGCGCGCTACCGGATCGAGGGCAGCCCATGGCATGGCGGCTTGCCCGGTCAGGGCGCACCGCCTATCTTTAACTGGGGACGCCGCGGCGGCCGGTCAAGATGCGCAAGCCTCTGGCCGGCGCGCGCCCCGCAGCTTCTCTCGGGATCGGCGATGGATCGCAATCTTTTCAAATATATCTGGCAGAATAGCTGGCACGACCAGTTGCTGATCCTGGTCGTCGTGCTGGTCTCGAAGGTGTTCTATTTCGTCTCGCTGGAGCTGCCGAAACAGATCGTCAATGACGGCATCCGCGGCGAGGTCTTCAAGAAGACCGCCGATCATATGGCGCCCTTCCTGCACCTGACGATGGGCCCCTATCCCTCGCTCGGCATTCCCAAGCTGACCCTCTATGACGGGTTCCAACTCGATCAGCTCAATTATCTCTTCGCGCTTTGCTTCAGCTATCTCTTCTTCGTCGTCGCCAATGGCTGGATGAAGCAGCATGTGCTGACCAGCAAGGGGCGGCTCGGCGAGCGTATGCTCCGGCGCCTGCGCTACCAGCTTTTCGACCGGGTCCTGCGCTTTCCCTTCGGCCATTTCCGCAAGGTGAAGCAGGCCGAGATCGCCACCATGATCAAGGACGAGGTCGATCCGATCGGCGGCTTCATCGGCGAAGCCTACGTGACGCCGGCCGACCTCATCGGCACCGCCTTGACCGCGCTCTATTTCCTGTTCACCCAGAGCATCTTCCTCGGCGGCGTGACGGTCGGCATCCTGGCGATCCAGATGGTGGTCATCCCGCGCCTGCGCCGCAAGATCCTGCAGCTCGGCCGCCAGCGCCAGGTGACGGCGCGGGCGCTCGCCGGCCGCATCGCCGAAGTGGTCGACGGCGCCGTCGACATCCATGTCCACGACACCTCGAATTACGAGCGGGCCGACATCGTCCACCGCCTCGGCATCATCTTCAAGATCCGCTTCGATCTTTATCAGCGGAAGTTCTTCGTCAAATACCTCAACAACATGCTGGCTCAGACCACGCCGTTCCTGTTCTACCTGATCGGTGGCTATCTGGCGCTGAAGGGACATTTCGATACCGGCAGCCTGCTCGCCTCGATCAACGCCTATAAGGACGTGCCGAGCCCGGTCAAGGAACTGATCGACTGGGACCAGCAGCGCCAGGACGTGCAGATCAAATACGAACAGGTGGTGGAGCAGTTCTCGCCGAGCGGCATGCTGGATGGCGAGAAGCAGGATGTGGCGGCGGATTTCAAGCTGCCGGTGGCGCCGATCGAGCTGCAGAATGTCGGGCTGGTGGATGAGGCCGGCGCCCGGCTGCTGGAGGACGTCACCCTGAGCGTGCCGCCCGAGCGCTCGATAGCGGTGATCGGCCACGGCAAGGAGCCGCTCGGCTTCGTGCTGGCCCGGCTCGCCCTGCCGAGTTCGGGCGCGGTGCGTCTTGCCAATCACGATCTGCGCGATCTGCCCGAGGCGGCGCTCGGCCGCTATCTCTCCTATGTCGCCGACGAGACCTTCCTGTTCCCGCTGTCGATCCGCGACAACATCCTCTACGGCTTGAAGCACCGGCCGGAACGGGCGGCGGTCTATGCCGGCGCCGACCGCGCCGATTACGAATGGCGCCGCGCCGAGGCGGAGCGGGCCGGCAATCCCATGCTCGACATCAATGCCGACTGGATCGATTACCGTTCCGCCGGCATCGCCGGGCCGCAGGAGCTGCCGGCGCATCTCGCCGAGCTGCTCGAGGTCGCCGAGTTCAGCCACGAGGTCTATCAATTCGGCCTGCACGGTTTCATCGATCCGGTGCAGGAGGCCGATCTCGCGGCGCAGTTCCTGCTTGCCCGCGCCGCGATCGCCGAGCGGCTGCGCCAACCGGGCTATGCCGCTTTGGTCGAGATCTTCGATCCCGAGCGCTACAACAAGAACCTCACTTTGGTCGAAAACCTGCTGTTCGGCACCGCGACCAGCGGCACGGGCTTCGATTACGCGCGCCTGGTGGACAGCCCGTTCCTGATCCCGCTGCTCGACAAGCAGCATCTGACCGACGATCTCCTGCGCATGGGCCAGCAGATCGCCGAGACCATGGTGGAAATCTTCGCCGATCTGCCGCCGGGCCATCCCTTCTTCGATCAGTTCAGCTTCATCGCCGCCGACGAGCTGCCGGCCTATCAGCAACTGGTGCAGCGTCTCGCCAAGGGCGGCATCGCCAAGGCGACGCCGGCCGACCGGCGACGCCTGATCGGCCTCACCTTCCCCTATATCGAGGCGCGGCACCGCCTCAACCTGATCGATGCGGATATGGAGCGCCGGCTGCTGGCGGCGCGCCGGGCGGTCGCCGAGACCATGCCGGCCGATCTGCGGCCGCGCATCGATTTCTACGATCCGGTGCGCTACAACGCCGCCGCCTCGGTGCAGGACAATCTGCTGTTCGGCCGCCTCGCCTATGGCCAGGCCCAGGCCCATGTCAAGATCGGCCGGCTGATCGCCGAGGTGGTGGACAATCTCGGCGTCCGGTCGCGGGTGATGCAGGTCGGCCTGGATTACAATGTCGGTTCCGGCGGTAAGAAACTCTCGACGCAGCAGCGCCAGAAGGTGGCGCTGCTGCGGGCGCTGATCAAGCGGCCGCAGATCCTGATCCTCAACAACACGCTGGCGCTGTTCGATCCGGCGACGCAGCACCGCCTGCTGGAGCGCGTCCTCGCCTATCGGGCAAGCAGCGCCACGGTGCTGATGACGGATACGGCGAGCCTGGGGCGGTCCTGCGACGACATCCTGCTCCTGAAGGAGGGCCGGGTGAAGGAACACGGGACACGCGCGGAGATGGACCGGCCGGACGGCTTCTTCCGCGATCTCGCCGGGGCGCCGGCCCAGGCCGAGGCCGAGCGCGAGATCGGCCAGGCACCGCCGGTGACGGCGACGGCCGAGTGATTTCCCGGTGGAGTAATCCCCCGGTGGAGAGATCACAGATTGGTCACGGATTGATTTGGGTCATGATCGTTTTGGATATTGGATCATACCGTCATCAAGGGGTCGTATAAGCGCCTTATAAGCCGCAGCGGCCCCCAGGCAGATGTACCGAAAGACGTTCTGGGTGGATGGAGTGCGAGATGAGTATTCATGATGATGTCGAGGCGCTGCGGCGCATTCCGCTTTTCACCAAGGTGGAGCCATCGAAGCTGAAGCTGATGGCCTTCGCCAGCGAAAGGGCGACCTATCAGGCGGGCGAGATCCTGTTCAATCAGGGCGATCTCGCCGATGCCGCCTATATCATCCTCAATGGCAGCGCCGATGTGCTGATCAACACACCGAACGGGCCGCTGAAAGTGGCGGAAATGGGCCGCGATGCTTTTGTCGGCGAGATCGGCATTCTCTGCGACGTGCCGCGCACCGCGACCATCGTCGCCCGCGAGCCGCTGACCACGTTGCGGATCACCAAGGAGCTGTTCTTCCGCATGGTGACCGATTTTCCCTCGATCGCCATCGAGGTGATGCGGGTCCTGGCGCAGCGTCTGGAACACACCACCGAACAATTGCGTGATGCCGTCGCGGTCGGCCGGAAATAAGCGCGGCGGCACTCGCATCGTCTGAAGAGAGTAACGATTTAAAATCATGAGCCGCCTCGACAGTTTCATCCGCCGCCTGCAGGCGCAGCGCGCCTGCCTCGACGAGGCGGCCCGCCTGGTTAAGGATCTTCCCGGACATGTCCTGGAACTCGGCCTCGGCAACGGGCGCACCTATGACCATCTGCGCGTGATCTGCCCCGGCCGCGCGATCTATGTCTTCGACCGCCAGGTGGCGGCGCATCCCGACTGCATCCCGCCACGCGACCATCTGTTTCTTGGCGACTTCGCCGAAACCCTGCCCGAGGCGCTGACGCGTCTCGGCCGGACGGCGGCCCTGGTCCATGTCGATTGCGGCAGCGGGGATGAGGCGGCCAGCCGTGCTTTGGCCCAAAGCCTGGCACCTAGTCTGCTGGCATTGATCGAGCCGGAGGGCGTTCTTTTGAGCGATCAGCGGATCGAAAATATCGGCTTTGCGGATCTGCCGCTGCCCGCGACCGTGGAACCCGGCCGATACCATATGTACCGTCGTCTTTAACAGTGTGCGGTGGGAACGAATCTCAAGCATGAGCCTGGTTGTCCGCATGCGCTTCGGCGCCCATCTGTACGGAACGGCAACGGCATCTTCCGATCTCGACATCAAAGGCGTCTTTCTGCCGCCGGCGCGGGATATCCTGTTGCAACGCGTAATGCCCGTGCAGTCCCATCAGCGTCGCAAGGCGCCAGGTGAAAGGAACACAGCCGAGGACGTCGATTTCGAGAGCTACAGTTTGCAGCGCTATCTCACACTCCTGGCCGAGGGCCAGACGGTTGCCCTCGACATGCTCTTCGCGCCGGACAGCGCGATGCTTGAAGCGCCGGCGCCGATTTGGCGGATGATTCAGGAGAATGCCGACCGACTCGTCACCCGCAAAGCTGCGGCGTTTGTTCGCTATTGCCGGGTACAGGCGAACAAGTTCGGGATCAAGGGTTCGCGGATTGCCGCAGCGCGACAGGTGCTCGATGCGCTGATGGCCGCTGAGGCGGCACTTGGCTCGGCTACGAAGCTGCTGAGGATGGATGACGAGCTGCAGTCGCTGGTGGCACGACATGAACATCTAGCCTTGTACGACCAACCGTCGCCGGGCGACAGACTGGTCCGTGTCCTCGACGTCTGCGGCCGCAAGGTACCGCTCACCGCCTCGATCAAGACCGCCCGCGAGACAGTCCTGCGGATCGTCGAAGACTACGGTGAGCGGGCACGGATGGCAGAGCGCCAGGAGGGCATTGACTGGAAGTCCCTGTCACATGCGGTGCGGGTGGGCCATGAGGCGCTCGAACTGCTGACGACAGGCCGGATCACCTTGCCACTACCCAATGCCGATCACATCCGACGCATCAAGCTCGGCGCGGTCGACTACCAGGATGTCGCGACTGAGGTCGAGCACCTGCTGGGCGGGGTCGAACATGCGGCCGCCGTATCGAGCCTGCCAGAGGAACCGGACCTGCAGTTCATCGACGATCTGGTGGCATCGGCCTACCGCACCATCGTATTAGCGTGAGGCCACATGCAACACGACCCTTTCATCTCGCCCGATCTGCGCCATCGCATTGAAGCCAAGCTCGATGCCATCGTTGACCGGCACGGCGCCAAGATTCTTCTGGCGGTAGAATCAGGCAGCCGCGCTTGGCGATTTCCGTCGACGGATAGCGACTATGACGTGCGCTTCATCTATGTCCGGCCGACCGAGGCGTACCTCTCGGTCCAAGCGATGCGGGATGTTATTGACGAACCGATTGAGGATGAGCTCGATGTCGGCGGCTGGGACCTGCGCAAGGCGCTGCAGCAAGTTGCACGATCCAATCCCGTCATCCAGGAATGGCTGACGTCACCCATCTGGTATCGTGGCGACCCGACTTTCGCAGCGGGCTTGCGCGATCTGGTCGCGGCGACGGCGGAGCTTCCAGCTTATCTCTACCACTATGACGGCCTTGCGCGGCGCAGCCTGGCGGCGATAACAGAAGCTGGCGACAGGGTTCGTCTCAAATCCTATTGTTACGCCTTGCGGCCGATCTTTGCCTTGCACTGGATTCGGGCGTTCGGGACGCTGCCACCGATGGCGTTGCCGGACCTGATGACGCCGTTTCCCCTGCCGGCTGAGCTCAGCGCCACTATTGAGCGACTGATCGTCGCGAAAGCGGCTGCGACCGAAAGGGAAGAGATCGCTCGCCAGCCAATCCTTGACGACTTCATTACCTCGGCTCTCGACGAACGTCCCGGACGACAGCAATTGATGCAACCCGACATCATCGCCCGCGTCGATGTGTTCTTCCGGTCGGTGCTTCTTTCGCAGTGAACGATCAGCGGGTGACAGCCCCTCACCCCACGCCAGCGGCTTCGTCGACGCTTTTCTGCATGTCCAGCCGGCGCACGGAATTGAGCAGGGTCTTGACCACGGCCGGCACCGGATCACGGTCGGAATAGACCAGGCCGATCTTCGGCGAGGGCTGAGGCTCGACCAGGCGGTGCTTGGAGAGATCGGGCAGGCCGTTGATCAGCGACATGAAGCTGAGCGGCAGGATGGTGGCGACATTGCTGCTGCGGGCATGGGCGATCAGCGAGATCGGCGAATTGGATTCGATCTGGGCGCGCGGCTCGCTGCCGATGCCGCGGAAGACGCTGTCGATGATGCGGCGGTTCTGCATGTCGCGGGAGAGCAGGCAGAGCGGCAGCTTGGCTGCCTCCCGCCAGGTCACGGTCGGATTGACGGGCGAGGTCGCGGGGGGCTGGAGGCCGGCGCCCTGCCCCCCCTCCGTCGCGGCCAGCTCCTGGCCGCTGCGATTGCGATCCAGGCCGTCGCGGCGGGCCTGGATGAGGAAATAGCTCTCGGTATAGAGCGGCCGGGCGCGGACGTTTTCCAGGGGCTCGTTGTCGAGATAGGTGATGCCGGCTTCCAGCTCGAAGGTATCGAGGCCGCGCTGGATCTCCTTGGAGGACAGCGAGCGCAGCAGGATGTTGACGGCCGGATGCTGGCGGGCAAAGGGGCCGGTGATCAGCGAGGTGACCGGCAGGGCCGAGGGGATGACGCCGATCCTAAGCTGGCCGGCCAGACCCTGCCGTGCGAGACTTAATTCCTGGTGCAGGGAGTCATAATCGGAGACGATCCGCTGGGCCCAATCGAGGATGGTCTGGCCCTCCACGGTGAAGCCCTTGAAGCGCTGCGCCCGCTCGACGATCGGTACCCCCATTTCGTCCTCGAGATGGCGGATGCCGGCAGAAAGTGTAGGTTGAGAGACGTTGCAGGCGGCTGCGGCGCGTCCGAAATGACGCTCCCGGCCGAGTGCCGTCAGGTACTGTAACTGTTTGATTAACATAGATTATTTAGTCCTCCCCTGAAGCGCCCCGAGGACCATCGTGCTGGGACCGACGGATTTTAGATCAGGTGCGTCACCAATTGATAGGACTTCTCTATCAGTTGAGTGACAACTTCGATTTGACCCTAAGGCCCCACTCTGTGAACGGTGATCCTTAACGCGAAATTGCACCGTATTTACGGGGAGAAATGGCCGTGACCATGCAGGGGTCCTGGAACCAGGACAGCGCAAGAGAGATTATCGCCGACAAGAAGTCCATGGACGGGCCGCTTCTGCCGATCCTGCATGCCCTGCAGGAGCGCTTCGGCTATGTCGACGAGACGGTGGTGCCGGTCCTCGCCGAGGAACTTAATCTTAGCCGGGCCGAGGTCCACGGGGTCATCACTTTCTACCACGATTTCCGCCGCCATCCGGGCGGCCGGCATGTGGTGAAGGTCTGCCGCGCCGAGGCCTGCCAGGCTTTGGGCGCCGGCGCCCTGGAACAGCATGCCAAGAAGAGCCTGGGGGTCGATTTCCACGGCACCACCAAGGACGGCAGCATCTCCCTGGAACAGGTCTTCTGCCTCGGCAATTGCGCCTGCGGCCCCTCGGTCATGGTGGATGACGAGAAGCTCTACGGCCGGGTCACGCCGCAGCGTTTCGACAGCATCATGGGCAAGCTGAAGGGAGGCCGCTGAGATGGCGATCGATCTCTTCATTCCGATGGATGCGACGGCGCTCGCACTGGGCGCCGACGAGGTGGTCGAGGCGATCCGCGCCGAGGCCGCCAAGGCGAAGGCCGATATCCGCATCACCCGCACCGGCTCGCGCGGCATGTTCTGGCTGGAGCCGCTGGTGGAAGTGGCGACGCCGGAAGGCCGCATCGGCTACGGTCCGGTGACACCGGAAGATGTCGCCGGCCTGTTCGCCGCGAAGTTCCTCGCGGGCGGCGCGCATCCTTCGCGCATCGGCAAGCCGGAGGATCTCCCTTATCTCAAGAAGCAGCAGCGCGTGACCTTCGAGCGCTGCGGCATCACCGATCCGGTGTCGATCCCCGATTACCTCGCTTATGGCGGCTATCGCGGGCTGAAGAACGCGCTTGGCCTGGCTCAGGCCGATATCGTCAAGGCGGTGACCGATTCCGGCCTGCGCGGCCGTGGCGGTGCCGGCTTCCCGACCGGCATCAAGTGGCAGACCGTGCTGAAGGCGCAGGCCGCGCAGAAATACATCGTCTGCAATGCCGATGAAGGCGACAGCGGCACTTTCGCCGACCGCATGATCATGGAAGGCGATCCCTTCCTGCTGATCGAAGGCATGACCATCGCCGGTCTGGCGGTGGGTGCCACCAAGGGCTTCGTCTATATCCGCAGCGAATATCCCCATGCCTTCGCCCAGATGAACCGGGCGATCGCGGCGGCGAAGCTCGCCGGCTATCTCGGTGACAACATCCAGGGCAGTGGCAAGGCCTTCCATCTGGAAACCCGCCTCGGCGCCGGGGCCTATATCTGCGGCGAGGAAACCTCGCTGCTGGAAAGCCTGGAAGGCAAGCGCGGCATGGTGCGGGCGAAGCCGCCCCTCCCCGCCATCAAGGGCCTGTTCGGCCAGCCGACCATCATCAACAACCTGCTCTCCTTCGCGGCGGTGCCGACCATCCTGGACAAGGGTGCCGAGTATTACCGTGATTTCGGCATGGGCCGGTCGCGTGGCACGATGCCGCTGCAGCTCGCCGGCAATGTCAAATATGGCGGCCTGATCGAGCTTGCCTTCGGCGTCACGCTGCGCGAGGTGGTCGAGACATTCGGTGGCGGCACGCTCAGCGGCCGGCCGATCAAGGCGATGCAGGTCGGTGGGCCGCTCGGCGCCTATCTGCCCTATAACCTGATCGATACGCCGATCGATTACGAGGCGATGGCGGCGGCCGGCGGCATGCTGGGCCATGGCGGCATCGTCGTTTTCGACGACACCGTCGATATGGGTGCCATGGCGCGTTTCGCGATGGAATTTTGCGCTGCGGAATCTTGCGGCAAATGCACGCCCTGCCGGATCGGCTCGACACGTGGCGTCGAGGTGATCGACCGGATTCTGGCTGGAACCGAGCCGCAGAAGAACCTAAATTTGCTGAATGACCTGTGCGAGACGATGCGCGACGGGTCGCTTTGCGCCCTCGGCGGCTTGACGAATATGCCGGTTCAGAGTGCCGTCAAGCATTTCGCGGCCGATTTCAGCCGGACCAAACACGCTGCCGAATAAGCGGCAGCCAGCGATTAGAGCTAGAGATTTCCGCCACCCCACAGTCAAAACCGCCGACGGACGGAAAGGCCAGACCATGTTGATCAAAGAAATCGATTACGGAACACCGGCGCCGAAGCAGCCGCGCATTTGCGGCAATGCCAATTGCGGCTGCGCCTCGGGCGTGCAGCAGGAGGTGCATGCCGATACCGTCATGGTCACCCTGGAGATCGACGGCAACAGCGTGACGGTGCCCCAGGGCACCTCGATCATGCGGGCGGCGATGCAGATGGGGACGCAGATCCCCAAGCTCTGTGCCACCGACAGCCTGGAATCCTTCGGCTCCTGCCGGCTCTGCGTGGTCGAGATCGAAGGCCGCCGCGGCACCCCGGCCTCCTGCACCACGCCGGTCGAGCCGGGCCTCAAGGTCTGGACCCAGACCGGCAAGCTGGCGAAATTGCGCCGCAACGTCATGGAGCTCTATATCTCCGACCATCCGCTGGACTGTCTGACCTGCGCCGCCAATGGCGATTGCGAGCTACAGGACATGGCCGGGGCGGTCGGCCTGCGCGAGGTGCGCTACGGCTTCGACGGCGCCAACCATTTCGACAAGGCGAAGGACCAGTCGAACCCCTATTTCACCTTCGATCCCACCAAATGCATCGTCTGCTCGCGCTGTGTGCGCGCCTGCGAAGAAGTGCAGGGGACCTTCGCCCTCACCATCGACGGCCGGGGCTTCGCCTCCATGGTCTCGCCGGGCGAGGCGCAGCCCTTCCTTGACTCCGAATGCGTTTCCTGCGGCGCCTGCGTCCAGGCCTGCCCGACCGCGACCCTGATGGAAAACTCCATCATCGAGGCCGGCCAGCCGGAACACAGCGTCGTCACCACCTGCGCCTATTGCGGGGTGGGGTGCTCCTTCAAGGCGGAGATGCGCGGCAACGAGGTCGTGCGCATGACGCCTTACAAGGACGGCCAGGCCAATCACGGCCATTCCTGCGTCAAGGGCCGCTTCGCCTGGGGCTATGCGACCCACAAGGACCGCATCACCAAGCCGATGATCCGCGCCAAGATCACCGATCCCTGGAAGGAAGTTTCCTGGGAAGAGGCGATCAATCATGCGGCCAGCGAATTCAAGCGCATCCAGAAGAAATACGGCCGCACCTCGGTCGGCGGCATCACCTCCTCGCGCTGCACCAATGAAGAAACCTATCTGGTGCAGAAGCTGATCCGCGCTGCTTTCGGCACCAACAATGTCGATACCTGTGCCCGGGTCTGCCATTCGCCGACCGGCTACGGCCTTGCGACCACGCTTGGCACCTCGGCCGGCACCCAGGATTTTGACAGCGTCGAGGAAGCCGATGTCATCCTGGTGATGGGTGCCAATCCGACCGATGCCCATCCCGTCTTCGGCAGCCGCATGAAGGCCCGTCTGCGCCAGGGCGCCAAGCTGATCGTCATCGATCCGCGCCGTATCGATCTCGTCCAGAGCACGCATATCAAGGCGGATTACCATCTGCCGCTGCGGCCGGGCACCAATGTCGCCATGATCAATGCCCTCGCCCATGTCGTCGTGACCGAAGGTCTGGTCAATGAAGACTATGTCCGCGAGCGCTGCGAGACCGAGGAATTCAATCGCTGGCGCGCTTTCGTCGCGGAAGAACGCAACTCGCCGGAAGCGACGGAACAGTTCACCGGCGTCAAGGCCGCCGATGTGCGGGCTGCTGCACGCCTCTATGCGACCGGCGGCAATGCGGCGATCTATTACGGCCTCGGCGTCACCGAGCACAGCCAGGGCTCGACCACCGTCATGGGCATCGCCAATCTCGCCATGGCGACCGGCAATGTCGGCCATAACGGTGCCGGCATCAACCCGCTGCGCGGCCAGAACAACGTCCAGGGTTCCTGCGACATGGGCTCCTTCCCGCACGAACTGCCGGGCTATCGCCA
>CAYOQR010000033.1:0-59027 GCA_964406155.1 uncultured Rhodospirillaceae bacterium
CAATTCCATGCCGGCCTGGCCCTGGGTGACGCCATCGCACATGGCCGGTACACCGCCCGCCACCTGCGCCACCGCGCCGACCTCATGGGCCGCCGCCTTGATGATGTCGGGATAGTCCTTATAGGGCTGATGCGCCGAGAGCATGTCGTTATAGGCGGTGACGATGCCGAGATTGACCGCCGCCGTATCGCTCAATTGCTGCTTGTCATGGCTCTCGCAGGCCGCGACTCCATGGGCGAAATTGCCGCAGGAAAGGCCCCGGCGGCGCTTGCCGGCACTCGCCCGCTTGATCTTCTCCAGATAGGCCTGCCGGCTGTCCCGGCTGCGCTCGACGATGCGCGCGGTGACGTCGCGAATGGTTGCGTTCATCTCAGCCATTACTTCACCCTTCCGTCCAATGTATTTCCACCGGCACCCGGCTCTGCCGCAACAAGGCGGCGATCGGCAGGTCCAGCGGCTCGGCGGTCCTTGCCCGTTCCAGTACGGCGAGCTTGTCCCGGCCCTTGATTGCCAACAACAGCACCCGGCTTTGCAGCAGCAAAGCGAGACTCAGCGACAGGCGCGGCGCGCCATTGATCGGCGTATCGCTGGCAAGGCATGATGCCGTGCCAGTTGCATCCAGGCCGGCGGCGAGATCGGCGAGCCCCGGAAACAGCGAGGCGAAATGCCCGTCACCACCCATGCCGAGCAATACGGCATCGACAGGCATCGGCATCGCCTGCAACCGTGCCGTTGCCGAGGCAAGGCCGGCACTGGGCGTCTCCGCGCCGTCATAGAGGCCGATCAGCCGCAGTACCTTGGCCCTGCCCGTCAGCAGATGCCGGCGCACCAATCCTTCATTGCTGGCGGGGTCCGTTGCCGCCACCCAGCGTTCGTCGCTGAGCGAAACCGTCACTTTGTCCCAGGCGATCTCTTCCATCGCCAGGGCCTCGAAGATCGGCGCCGGTGTGGTACCGCCCGGCACGATCAATGAGGCGGCGTCGCGTGCCGCCAAGCCGGATCGCAATTGCGCCGCCAGCCGCGCCGTCACCGCCGCCGTGAAGGCTGCGGCGGTATCGTGACGCAGCAGGGTGATGTTAGGGCCGGACATTGCTTCCGAGCTATCAATCTTCCTCATGCCAGGTCCGACCGTCGCGCTCGATCAGGGCGATCGCCGCCGACGGGCCCCAGGCTCCAGCGGTATAATGCTTGACGGGCACGTTTTGTTGCTCCCAGCCACGCAAAATTGTGTCGGTCCAGCGCCAGGCCGCCTCCACTTCATCGACGCGCATGAACAAAGTCGGCCGGCCGCGGATGACATCCAGCAGCAGGCGCTCATAGGCATCCGGGATCACGGTGCCGAATTCATCGGCGAAGCTGAGATTGAGCGCGGTCTGGCGCAGCTTCAGCTCGCCCGGCCCCGGCTGCTTGTTCAGCATCTGGAAGCGGATGCCTTCGTTCGGCTGAATGCGCATCACCAGACGGTTGGGCGGGAACGGTCCCGCCGTTTCCGGATAGATGAAATGCGGCGGCGAGCGGAACTGCACGACGATTTCCGAGCAACGCTGCGGCAGGCGCTTGCCGGTACGCAGATAGAATGGCACACCGGCCCAGCGCCAGTTATCGATATGCGCCTTGATGGCGACATAGGTTTCGGTGTCGCTGCTGTTCCTGGAATCCCGCTCATCGAGATAGCCGGGCACCGGCTTGCCGTCGATGGCGCCAGCCCGGTACTGGCCGCGCACGGTCAGTTGCGTGATCTCGTTGGGCGCGATCGGAACCAGCGATTTCAGCACCTTCACCTTCTCGTCGCGGATGGCATTCGCTTCCAACGAGATCGGCGGTTCCATCGCCGTCAGGCAGAGCAATTGCAGGAGATGGTTCTGCACCATGTCGCGCAGGGCGCCGGCACCGTCGTAATAGCCCCAGCGCCCGGAGACGCCGACGCTCTCGGCCACGGTGATCTGTACGTGATCGATATAGGTGCGGTTCCACAGCGGCTCGAACAGGGAATTGGCGAAGCGCAGCACCATCAGGTTCTGCACCGTCTCCTTCCCCAGATAGTGGTCGATGCGGTAGATCTGATGCTCACTCACCATCTGGCCGACCTCGGCATTGATCTCATGCGAGGTCTCGAGGTCGTGGCCGAGCGGCTTTTCCAGGACCAGCCGGGTAACCGGCGTGATCAGATGCGCGGTTTCCAGCGAGCGCGTGATCGGGCCGAAGAGATCGGGCGCCGTCGCCAGATAGAAGACCCGCGCCACCTGGCCCCGTTCGGCCAGCAATTGCTTCAACGCGGCATAGTCATCCAGCTCCGTCGCATCCATGCCGACATAATGCAGACGCTTGACGAAGCGCGCCCAGGTCGCCGTGTCGAAGGCCTTGGCCGGCAGGAAATCGTGGCAGGCCTGCTCGACCATCGCCCGGAACGCGGCGTCATCCATGGCGCCGCGCGAGGCGCCGATGATGCGGCCGTCTTCCGGCAGACGGTTCTCGCGGTCAAGCTGGAACAGGGCCGGCAGCAGTTTGCGCTTGGCCAGATCGCCGCGTCCGCCGAAGACGACGATGTCGAATGGATGGGTGATAAGCGTCGGTCGCGACATCCGTCCTGGTACCCCTGCTTCTATGATCACGACTGTGGAGCCGATGCATCCCGGCCCCTAAAGGATAGCTGGGGGCGACTCCGGAAGGAAAACAGCTAAACCTGACCCATCCCGCATCATTTGTCAGCGACTTTGTTAGCGGTAACTTCACCCTGATCTCAGGACGTTGACGTCAGGGAAGCGTCAGCATGGCACTCAGCATCTCATGAAATATTTACCGTTAAACGATAATAATTATTGTAATTCGATAATTTTTATACCATAAACGATGGACCACGGACCTAGCGGAAAGACTCGGTCATGACGGATGACCGCCTCCCCTGGCAGATCACCCGATATCCCCGGCAATACCCCGGACCCGGGTATCCCGGACGGTGTCCCCGGCCGCCCGACCTGTTACGGCGATGACCCGTCCCGCCCCTTAACCGGCGGCGGCTCCACGAAGCCCGCATCACCCTTTGAGGTCAATCATGGCCATCGTTGTGAAATTCGATACCGTTCTCGCCGATCGTCACATGACGCCGGAAGACTTGGCGCAGGCAATCGGCGCGCAAACGATCGACACACAGGCAATCGGCACTCAGTCGATCCCGACCGCCTCCCTGCCGCCGGCAGATGGCAGCGCGGTCGAACCCTTGAGCGAGGCCGCTCTGGATGAAACGGCGGATCTGCCCTTCTCGACACTGGAAGCCATCTGCCGACGCCTCGACTGCCAGCCGGGCGATATCCTCGCTTATGCCGAGAAGCGCCCCAACACGCCCCTCCGCATCGCCAGCCGCTTCCGCTGGGTCAGTCGGTTCTGAGTGCACGCGTTACTGTGTGGCTAGCTGCAGTGTAGAGAGCCGGAATCTGCATTCATTCATTGTCCCCCCCCGGCTTGACCCGGGGCTCTATCGCGAATGCAGTGCGCGACATTTACCATGGATTGCCGGGTCAAGCCCGGCAATGACAAGAGAAATCATGGACAAGATGCGAGGCCGGTAGCAATGATCCCTCTCTCGTCGCGGGAGAGGGGGCCAGCATCTCACATCGCTTCCACCCACTCATTGTCACCCCCCGGGCTTGACCCGGGGGCCCATGGGAAGTACCGCGCACTGCCTTAGCCATGGATTGCCGGGTCAAGCCCGGGGGTGACAAGCGAGGAGTAGGACGGGGGACGAAGCCGGTATCAGCACCCTCCCCTCACCCAGACCACCCTAGCCGTCGATCACCGCCTGCAGGTGCCGGCCGAAATCGGCACGGTCCATCAGGCGCTTGCAGCGGTCGAAGCGGTTGGTGGCATAGGCCCAGAAATCGTCGGCCGGATTCTGGTTCACGTGCTGAATGATGCCCCAGAGCGTCCAGAGCAGATCGCACATCGCCTGATAGAGCACCATGCGGCCGCGATCGGCGGCGGGAACGCGGCCGCCGAAATAGGCTTCCAGCAAGGCATCATCCTGCTCCGGCCCGAAGCCGGCCTCGACCGAGAGATCGCCGAGATCCCACATCGGGTCGTTATTGCCGGCATATTCCCAGTCGATGACATAGACACGCTGGCCGGTATCGAGGAAGTTCTCCGCCAGCGGATCGCAATGGCACGGCACGATTGGCAAGGGCCGCACGGCCAAGGCCTCGTGCACCTTCTCGGCCTCCCACTTCACATCGTGATAACCGTCCGGCAAGGGCGCGTCCTTCTTGGCGAGGATGTCCAGATACTCGTCGATCATCTGGAACAACTCGAAGCGGTTGAGGAACGGCTTGCCGCAGTCATGAATGCGCCGCAGGCTCCGCGCCGCGCGGGCGACCGAGCCGAGATCCTTGAAGCGCTCGCCGTTCATCGTCGCCGCGCCGTCGATGAAACGGCACAGCATGACGCCGTCGCTGTCATCGAAGAACAGCACTTCGGCATTGACGCCGGCCGCTGCCGCCACCCGCGCCGCATGGGCCTCGTTGCGGCGGTTGATGTATTCGCTGGTGCCGACGCCAGGAATGCGCAGGACGAACCGGCCCTGCGGCGTTTCCAGCCGGTAGTTCCGGTTGGTCAATCCGCCGAGCCGCGCCACCTTGACCTGGTCCTGCCGCAAATCACGCATCTCGGGAATGCGCGCCAGCACCGTTTTCACTTCCTGCCACGCCTCAAGCCCGGCTTCCGTCCGCTCCTGTTCCCCAGCCAATGTCGCCTCCCCTGATCATGTTTCTTGTCATGCTTTCAGTTTTTCGTTTTTCGCATCGTAGAGCGCGCCGTCATGGCGCTTCGCGGCGCTGACCTCGCCGAAGGCCTCGATTTCGAAAGCGCTCTCGCCTGCCAGCTCGATCGGCAGATAGCCATAGGCGATGCTCTTGCCGATCGTGTAGCCGAAATTGCCGCTGCTGGTGACGCCGACGACTTTGCCGTTCTTCAAGATCGCCTCGCCGCCATAGACCGCCAGCGGCTGGTCCAATGTGAAGGTGCACAGCTTCTGGCGGATGCCGTTCTCCTTCTGCTTCAACAGCGCCTCGCGGCCGATGAAATCGCCTTTCTTGAAATTCACGCGGAAGCCCAGCCCCGCTTCCAGTGGCGAGTAGTCCGGCGTGATATCGCTGCTCCAATAGAGATAATTCTTCTCCATCCGGAGGGAATCGATGGCGCGATAGCCGGCATCGCGGATGCCATGGACCTCGCCTGCTTCCCGCAGCAGCTCATAGACATGGCCGGCATATTCGGTCGGGATATGCAATTCCCAGCCCAGCTCGCCGACATAGCCGATGCGGATCGCCAGGACCGGCGCCGCACCGACGGTGATTTGGCGGCAGGTGCCGAAGGGGAAAGCGGCGTTGGAGACGTCTTCTTCCGCCACCTGCGCCAGCACCGCGCGCGCCTTCGGGCCGCAGAGATTGATCACCGCCTTGGCCGAGGTCACGTCGATGACATGGACCGAACCGTCATCCGGCAGATGGCTTTCGATCCAATGCCGGTCATGGCCGCCGAAGGCGCTGCCGGTGACGAAGTAGAACCGGTCCTGGCCCAGCCGCGAGAAGGTCAGGTCGCATTCGATGCCGCCCTTCTTGTTGCAGAGCTGAGTATAGATCGCACTGCCCACCGGCTTCGCCATGTCGGAAACGGCGAGTCTTTGCAAAGCCGGCAGGACGCCGGGCCCGATCAGATCGAATTTCGAGAACGAGGTCTGGTCGATCAGCGCCACGTTTTCGCGCACCGCCTTGTGCTCGGCGCCCACATGTTCGAACCAGTTGGTCTTGCGCCGGTCATAGGCCGGCTGATCGACCGCCTCAACACCTTTCGGGGCGAACCAGTTGGGCCGTTCCCAGCCCGCGCGCGAGCCATAGACCGCGCCGCGCGCCTTCAGCGTCTCGTAGAGCGGCGAGCGGCGGATGCCGCGTTGCGTCTCGTGTTCGTCGCCCGGCCGGTGCAGCTTGTAATGATGGCCGTAAAGCTCGACCGCGCGGTTGTACATGAACCAGCGCGTGCTGTGATGGAAGCTGAAGCGCCGCACATCCAGCGGCCAGAGATTGAGGCTCGGCGCACCTTCCGTGATCCATTCCGCCATCATCCGTCCGGCCCCGCCGCCGGCGGCGATGCCATAGAGGAAGCCGGTCGAGACGAAATAGTTGTCCAGTTCCGGCGCCTTGCCCATGACGAAATCGCCGTCGGGCGAATACGGGATCGGACCGTTCAGCAACTGCCGCACGCCAACCGTCTCGATGATCGGCGTACGCTTCGCGGCATAGCGCGCCAGGGGTTCGAAGCGCTCGAAATTGTCCTTCAGCAGTTCCTGGCCGAAATCGCGGGGAATGCCGCCGGGGGCGAAAGGCAGCGTGTTGTCCTCGTAACCGCCGACGACGATGCCGCGCACTTCCGGCTTGTAATAGACGAGGTGATCGGGATCTCGCATGGTCGGCATGCGCTTCGGGATATCGGGAATGGGATCGGTGATCAGGTATTGATGCTCGACGGCGAAGGACGGCGCGCGGACGCCGGCCAGTTTCGCCACCTCATTGCCCCACATGCCACAGGCATTGACCACCAAGTCGCAGGTCCAGTTGCCCTTGTCGGTCCGCACTTCCGTCACGCGGCGGTTGGTGATGCCATAGCCGATGACGCGCTCGCCGATGACGATCCTGGTGCCCCGGTCCTTCGCGCCCTTGGCCAGGGCCTGACAGACGCTGGAGGGATCGATATAGCCGTCGCTCGGGATATAGACGGCGGAGCGCACGTCATCGAGGCTCATGATCGGGAACAGATCCTGCGCCTCTTTGGGCGACAGCCACTGCATCTCCAGATCGAAGCTCTTCGCCATGGTGAGCGAGCGTTTGTTCTCCATCTCGCGCTCAGTGGAACAGGCGAGACGCAGGCTGCCATATTTCTTCCAGTCGAGCGGCTGGCCGGTTTCCGCCTCCAGCCGGTCATAGAGCTCGACCGAGTATTTCAGCATCCGCGTGGTGTTGCGCGAGGTGCGGAGCTGACCTACCAGACCGGCGGCGTGCCAGGTCGCGCCGTGGGTCAGGCCGCTTTTCTCCAGGATGACCACATCCTTCTTGCCAAGCCGGGTCAGGTGATAGGCGATCGAGCAACCCAGGATGCCGCCGCCGATGATGATGATTTCCGCATGGCGCTGACCGGAAACAGCCGTTCCGCCCGACATTTCGTCTCTCCCCTGATTGCTGTGGTTTTTGATTGTTGTGGGTTTTCCCGGCACGTAAGGGGCCGGATGCCAATTAATCCTATAGATGCCACAAAACCACATTAATTCAAAAATAAATCTTGAACTCATGTGGGTTTTGGCGCTTAATCGGTGGGTCAGGCGTGCAAATAGACGCAAAAGCGTCACATAAAAAGTAATAAACCTTGCATGGAGTGGGAGATGCTCAAGCTTAAGCTGGCCGGGGCGGTCGGTCTTTTCGCGTCCCTTTTGACCTTCTCAAGCGTGCCTCAGACGGCCATGGCAGCGGTGCCGGAAAGCACCGATCCGATCAAGATCGCGCTCTTCGACTGGACCAGCGTCAATCTGAACGCGACCATCCTGGCGAAAATCCTGAAACAGCAAGGATATAACGTCGATCTGGTGACCTCGGATTATCTCGCCAGCATCAATACCGGCTTGCGCACCGGCGACCTCACCATCGGCATGGAATATTGGGATACCACCGCCAAGGACGCCATGGCGGATGCGGATGCCAGCGGCCAGACGGAAAATCTCGGCAAGCTCGGCCCCAAGGCCAAGGAAGAATGGTGGTTCCCCGACTATATGAAGGAGAAATGCCCGGGCCTGCCCAATTGGGAAGCGCTGAAGGATCCGAAATGCGCCGAGGCCTTCTCGACGCCGGAGACCGCGCCCAAGGGCCGCTATCTCGGTGGGCCGGTGACCTGGGGTGGGCATGACGAGGAACGCATCGCCGGACTCGGCCTGCCCTTCGAGGTGGTCCATGCCGGCACCGACGCCGCCATGTTCGCCGAACTGGAATCCGCCTATCAGCGCAAGGCGCCGATCATGCTGTGGATCTATTCCCCGCATTGGGCGCCGGCGAAATACAAGGGCGAATGGGTGCAATTCCCGGAATACACCAAGGAATGCTACGACAGCGGCAAGTTCAATTGCGGCAAGCCGCATGGCGAGATCTGGAAATACGGCTGGGCGGGCATGAAGGACAAATGGCCCGTCGCCCATAAGATCACGCAGCATTACACGATCGATACCGCGGAATTGAACGCCATGGTCGGCGACGTCGATCTCGACAAGAAATCGATCGACGACGTTGCCGACGCCTGGATCGCCAAGCATCAGGACGAAATTAAGAAGTGGGCAGAGTAATCGCTCGCTGGACCGCGCTGTCGTTCCAGTCATCTCCCAGGTCCTGCTCTGGGAAATGGCTGGAGGGCACGAACCGGATAGAGGACTATCACGCCACAGGCCACCGTCCCCGGCCTCAGCCGAATAGGACCTCTTGTCGACAGCGCGGTTTTTCTTTTCCCTCCTCCCTCTCCGCTTCTCCCTTGCTATCCGTTCAAAAGCCTGCACGCTTTATGGAAAGCATTGCGGCGCTGCATGTAAGAGGCTTTCCATGCCGACAAAGCCCCGACGGCCGATATCTCCTCTGACGCTCGGCCCCTCACTCCAATCTTCTCCCCGTTGCCACGGGGCGAGGGTTCATCACGAGCGACATCGAGCATCATGACCGACAACTCAACCAACCATTCCGTCAAGCTCTCCTGCCGCAATGTCTGGAAGGTGTTCGGACGCGAGGCCGAGACTTTCCTGAAGAACCGCGCCACATTGCCCGATGCTGAAGCGGTCACCGCCGCCGGCCTCTTCGCCGCCGTGCGCGATGTCAGCCTCGACATCCATGCCGGCGAGATCTTCATCGTCATGGGCCTCTCCGGCTCCGGCAAATCCACGCTGCTGCGTTGCCTCTCGCGTCTGGTCGAACCCAGCGCCGGCTCGATCCTGCTGGACGGGCAGGACCTGCTGAAGGCCGACGAGGCGCAGTTGATCGATATCCGGCGGCACAAGATGGGCATGGTGTTCCAGAACTTCGCCCTGCTGCCCCATCTCAGCGTGCTGGAGAATGTCGCCTTTCCCCTGGCAGTGCAGAATGTCGCCAAGGCCGAGCGCCTGAAGCGCGCCGCCGAGGTGATCGAACTGGTCGGCCTCAAGGGGCGCGAGCATTCCTTCCCGCGCCAGCTTTCCGGCGGCCAGCAGCAGCGCGTCGGCATCGCCCGCAGCCTCGCCGTCAATCCGGAACTGTGGTTCCTCGATGAACCCTTCTCCGCCCTCGATCCCCTGATCCGGCGTGAGATGCAGAGCGAATTGCTGCGGCTGCAGAGCGTCTTGCGCAAGACCATGATCTTCGTCACCCACGATTTCGACGAGGCGATCCGCCTCGCCGACCGCATCGCCATCATGAAGGACGGCGCCGTCATCCAGATCGGCACGCCGGAGGATCTGGTGACCGCACCGGCGACCGATTACGTCGCCGAATTCACCCGCGACGTGCAGCGCGCCAAGGTGGTCTCAGCGGCACGCGCCATGCAGCCCGCTTCGCAGACCTCCTTCGACCAGGCCGTTGCCGCCGACAGCAAATTGCAGAGCGTCGCCGCCCAGGTCATCGGCGGCGGCAAGCCGGTCGCCGTCACCGACACGGCCGGCGCCGTCATCGGCGAACTCACCCCCGACGCCGTCCTCGCCAGCCTCATCGGCCGCGAGGCCCGGTCGTGACGATTTGCCGAAAAAGGGAGTCTGAACGGCACCGGGGCGTGACGGTTTCGATAGGCTATCGTCATGCACCGCCGCATCTGCCGACACCGCTCCCCCCACCCTACCCTCCCCCGCAAAGGGGGAGGGAAAGGAAAGACGGCTTCCCAGCGAGGGAAGAGGCAATCGAGTTCCGGGGTGTTGACGCGACTGTTCTGAATTTTCGCCCGCGAGATCATGCCATTGACCTGGCCCTATGTTCCCTCCCCCCTTGCGGGGGAGGGTCAGAGTGGGGGGTGATGCCAGCGCATAGCAAAGAAGCCGAGTGCCATGGCCGTGCTTGATCAGGCGTCCATGCCGCCGGCGAAGCGGCCGTGGAATTTGCGGTGGCCGCTGGCTTGGCTGATGTTGCTTGCCCTTGCGGTCCTGCTGACCAGCCGGCCGGAGATCGCCGCCTGGGCGATCGCCTATCCCAGGGAGTGGATGCTGCCCATCGCCGCCGACATCACCATGGCGATGAAATGGACCGTCAAGCATCTCTCCTTCATCACGCGGGCGATCGCGGCGCTCCTGCAGCAGCCGCTGGATCTCGCCTTGGCACTGCTCGCCAAGGGTTTCAAATTCGGCTACGGACCGGATGCGGTCACCCTGCCGCGCTTGTCCTGGCTCGGCCTGGTCGCCGCCTTCACCCTGCTCGGCCATGCGGTGGGTGGGCGGCGGACGGCGCTGATCGCTTTCGGCTGCTTCGGCTATATCGCGCTGTTCGGGCAATGGGACAGCGCCATGCTGAGCCTCGCCTCGATCGTCATCTGCGTGCCCTTCGCCGTGCTGCTCGGCCTCGTCTTCGGCATCCTCGCCTATCGCCGCCCGGGCCTCGACCGCTATGCGATCCGCCCGGCGCTGGATTTGATGCAGACCGTGCCGGCCTTCGCCTATCTGGTGCCGGTCCTGCTGCTCTTCGGCTTCGGCCCCGTCTCGGCGATGATCGCCACCATCATCTTCGCCATGCCGCCGATGGTGCGCGCCGCCGTGCTCGCCTTGCAGCAGGTGCCCGACGACATACAGGATTTCGCCAGCATGGCCGGCTGCACCCGACGCCAGCGGTTGTGGCGCGTGATGGTGCCGACCGCCCGGCCCTTGCTGATGGTCGGCGTCAACCAGGTCATCATGATGACGCTGAACATGGTGATCATCGCATCGATGATCGGCGCCGGTGGCCTCGGCTATGACGTGCTTCTCGCCTTGCGCTCGCTGGATATCGGCAAGGCCCTGGAAGCCGGCCTCGCCATCGTCGCCCTGGCCATCGCCCTCGACCGGCTGAGCCAGGCCGCCGCGCAGGAACGTGCTGTCGGCCTTTCCCCCGACGGCACGGCCACCGGCTGGCGCCATCCACATCTCTCCCTGGCGGTGCTGCTGTTGCTGGCGACCACCATCGGCGGCCTGTTCTGGCCCGCTTTGGCGGATGTACCCAAGGACATGAGGCTGACCACCGGGCCGATCTGGAGCGAGATGATCGCCTGGATCAACATCCACTTCTTCGACACGATCGACGCCACGCGGACCTGGCTGCTGCTCAATCTCCTCAATCCAGTTAAGCAGTTCCTCCTCAAGATGCCCTGGATCGTCCTGGTCCTCGGCCTCGGCTTGATCGGGCTGCGCCTCGGCCATAAATCCGACGAAAAGGACAACGCAAAGCACAGCTGGAAACTCGCCGCGCTGGTCATGCTGCTGATGGCCTTCAGCGCCGTGGCCGGCATGTGGGAAAAGGCGATGATCACCATCTATCTCTGCGGCATCTCCGCGATCATCGCCTGCCTGATCGGCATTCCCCTCGGCCTCTGGGGCGGCCGCCGGGCCATGGCCGACCGGGTGCTCACGATCCTGGTCGATACATTGCAGACGCTGCCGAGCTTCGTTTACCTGATCCCCGTCGTGATGCTGTTCCGCGTCGGCGACGTAACGGCGATGATCGCCATCATCTGCTTCGCCGTCGCCCCGGCGATCCGTTATACCAGCCACGGCCTGCGCCAGGTGCCGGCGCATCTGATCGAGGCGGCGACCGCCATGGGGTGTACCGGGCGGCAAATCCTCTGGCGCGTGCAACTGCCGCTGGCACTGCCGGAAATCCTGCTCGGCATCAACCAGACGATCCTCCTCGCCCTCAGCATGCTGGTGATCACGGCGCTGGTCGGTACCCGCGATCTCGGCCAGGAGGTCTATATTGCCCTGACCATGGCCGATCCCGGCCGCGGCATCGTCGCCGGCCTCGCCATCGCCTTCATCGGCATCGCCGCCGACCGCCTGATGTCGGCCTGGGCGGCGCGGCTGCGACAGGGAATGGGAACGGAATTAGCCGGCCAGGACCCGCGTCCTGCGGCGCATTGAGGTCTCACATTGAGGGTTTGCAAACACCGCCTGACAGCGAATCATTGACTTGGACCGGGTGACGATCACAGCTAGCGGAAACGGCGACCTGGACATCGCCGAGGAGGCTCTCGATGAGTGATGTATCCTTGGACCTGCCGGCCCTCCGGCTGAATGAGCGCCAGGGCCAGTTGTTGGAAATGCTGCGGCGTGACGGGATCTGCAGCGTCAGCGGGCTTGCCGATGCCTTGCAAGTCTCCACCGAAACGGTGCGCCGGGATATCCGCCTGCTGGCCGCCAAGGGACTGGTGGTCAAAAGCCACGGCAATGTCCATTGGCCGGACCGGCGCGACGACCAGCCGCTGCAGCGGCGCATGTCGGAGAACATGGCGGCGAAACGCCTGATCGCCACGACGACGGCGCGCGAGATCGCCGATGGCGAATCCCTGCTGATCGACAGCGGCAGCACCACGATCTATGTCGCCGAAGCGCTGCGCGGTCACCGCAACCTGACCGCCGTCACCATTTCCGCGCCCATCGCCCAGCATCTCAGCCAGGGCAACGGCAATCGCGTCTTCCTGGCCGGCGGCGAGATGCGCGCCGATGACAGCGCCGTCTTCGGCCCGCCCGCCCTCGCCTTCATCGAGCAGTTCAGCGTCGATACCGCCATCATCTCCGCCGCCGCCCTCAGCGCCGGCCAGGGATTGATGGACAACCATCTCTGCGAGGCGGAGATCTGCCGAGCCCTCGTCACCCGCGCCGCGCGGGTGATCGTCGCCGCCGACAGCAGCAAGTTCACCGCGCGGGGCCTGATCCTCGCCTGCGGCTTCGACAAGATCGATCTCCTCGTCACCGATGCGCCGCCGCCGCGCCATGTGGCGGCGGAGCTTGAAGCGGCCGACGTCCAGATCCTGATCGCCGACTGACCGGCCGCACTCTTGTTTATTGAAGAGAGGCGGATTCAGCACATAAGTGAAATCGCGTCAGCGTTCCCACTTGCGCACATCCGTCTCCGGCAAACGGTAAGTCGATGGACAGCACGCATCGGCAATTGTGTCGATATGTGACTTGCTGTCTGAAAGCCAACCGAAAACAACATTAATCAGTCATCATTTGTTGTTTTTGGATTGATACCTCGCCATTGCTGTGGCATTTTCCAACCGACAGGGAGGGCTCGTTCGGTAATGGGCGACGCGCTGGAAAAAGCGAAGCGACTGACATGCTGGTCTGGACCGGTCGAACCGGTGCAGATCAAGGGCGGCATCACCAATGCCAATTTCCGCGTCACGGATGCCGGAAAGAGCTATTTCGTGCGCATCGGCGACGACATTCCCGTGCATGGCGTGATGCGCTTCAACGAGCTGGCCGCCAGCCGCGCCGCTGCCCGCTGCGGCCTGTCGCCGGAGGTGCGTCATGTCGAATCCGGCGCCCTGGTTTTCGACTTTCTGGAGGCCCGTACCTTCGGCGCCGAGGATGTGCGCGAACGGCGCAATCTGACGCGCATCCTCGAGTTGATCCATCGCTGCCATCACGACATGCCGAGCGAAATGCGCGGCCCGTCTTTGATTTTCTGGGTCTTCCATGTGCTGCGCGATTACGCTCACAGCCTGACCGACGGCAACAGCCGCCATCTGCCCGCCCTTCCCCGGTTGATGGGGATCGCCGCCGATCTCGAACGCATCGTCGGGCCGATCGACGTGGTCTATGGCCATAACGATCTCCTGCCCTCGAACTTCCTCGACGACGGCCGGCGCATCTGGCTGATCGACTGGGACTATGCGGGGTTCAATTCACCGCTCTTCGATCTCGCCAATCTCTGCTCCAACAACGAGGTCGCGGAAGAGGATGAAAGCTGGCTGATCGAGGCCTATTTCCAGCGCCGCGCCAGCGATGAATTGATGCGCCGCTATCATGCGATGAAATGCGCCTCGCTGCTGCGCGAGACGCTCTGGAGCATGATCTCCGAAATCCACTCCACGCTCGATTTCGATTACGCCGCCTATACGGCGGAAAATCTGACGCGTTTCGAACGCGCCTATGCCGAACTTACACACCGCTGAGGTAGAACGATGTCAGAATTCCCGAGCCAGGCCCGCGCCGTCGTCATCGGCGGCGGCATCATCGGCTGCTCAACCGCCTATCATCTGGCCAAGCTCGGCTGGAAAGACACCATCGTCATCGAGCGCCACAAGCTGACCAGCGGCTCCACCTGGCATGCCGCCGGCCTCGTCGGCCAGCTCCGCACCTCGGCGAACATCACCCAGCTCCTGAAATATTCGGTCGAGCTCTACAACAAGCTGGAACAGGAAACCGGCCTCGCCACCGGCTGGAAGATGAATGGCGGCCTGCGGCTTGCCTGCAACCAGGAGCGCCTGACCGAGATCAAGCGCCAGGCCACCACCGCCCATTCCTTCGGCCTGGAGATGGAAATCCTCACCGCCCAGGAAGCGCAGAAGCTGTGGCCGGTGATGGATATCTCCGACGTGGTCGGCGCCGCCTTCCTGCCGACCGACGGCCAGGTCAATCCCGCCGATATCGCCCAGTCCCTCGCCAAGGGCGCGCGGCAGAACGGCGTGAAGATCCTTGAGGAAACCGCCGTCACCGGCATCCTGGTCGAAAAGGGCCGCGCGGTCGGCGTCGTCACCGACAAGGGCACGATCCGCTGCGAGGTCGTGGTCGATTGCGGCGGCCAATGGGCGCGCGAGATCGGCGCCCTGGCCGGCGTCAGCGTGCCCCTCACCTCGGTCCAGCATCAGTATATCGTCACCGAGGCGATGGACGGCGTGCCGAAGAACCTCCCCACCCTGCGCGATCCCGACCGCCTGATCTATTTCAAGGAAGAGGTCGGCGGCCTGGTCATGGGCGGATACGAGCACAATCCGATCCCCTGGAAGCCGAACGGCGATCGCGGCGGCCTGCCGGAGAACTTCGCCTTCCAGCTCCTGGAAAACGACTGGGATCATTTCGAGCCGCTGATGGAACAGGCCATGGCCCGGGTGCCCGGCCTGCAGAATGCCGGCATCAAGCAGATGATCAACGGCCCCGAGAGCTTCACGCCGGACGGCAACTTCATCCTCGGTGAGGCGCCGGAGCTGAAGAATTTCTATGTCGGCGCCGGCTTCAACGCCTTCGGCATCGCCTCGGGCGGCGGCGCCGGCCGGGCCTTGGCCGAATGGGTCGCCGCGGGCGAGCAGCCGATGGATCTCTGGCCGGTCGATATCCGCCGCTTCGGCTCGGTGCATCGCGACAAGAACTGGGTGCTGACCCGTACCCTGGAAGCCTATGCCCATCACTATTCGATGGCCTGGCCGCATGAGGAACTGGAAAGCGGCCGCCCGGTGCGCACCTCGCCGCTCTATCAGCGCCTCAAGGACCAGGGCGCCGTCTTCGGCTGGAAGCTCGGCTGGGAGCGGCCGAACTGGTTCGCGCCGCCCGAACTCCGACAGGGAGGCATCGGGCCGAAGGACGTCTATACCTATGGCCGGCAGAACTGGTTCGATCATGTCGGTGCCGAGCACAAGGCGGCGCGCGAACGCGTGGTGCTAATCGACCAGACCTCCTTCGCGAAGTTCCTGATGGTCGGCAAGGACGCCGAGGCGGCCTTGAGCTGGATCGCCGCCAACGACGTCGCGAAGAAGCCCGGCAGCATCATCTATACCCAGATGCTGAATCAGCGCGGCGGCATCGAATGCGACCTCACGGTGACGCGCATCGCCGATGATGCCTATTACATCGTCACCGGTACCGGCTATGCGACCCATGACTTCAACTGGATCAGCCACCATATCCCCGAAGGGCTGGATGCCCGCCTGATCGACGTCACCTCGGCTTATGGCGTCCTGTCGCTGATGGGGCCGAAGGCGCGCGACGTGCTGCAGGCCGTCACCCTGGACGACGTCTCCAATGCCGGTTTCCCCTTCGGCACGGCGCGCGAGATCCAGATCGCCGGCACGCCGGTGCGGGCGCTGCGCGTCACCTATGTCGGCGAATTGGGCTGGGAGCTGCATGTGCCGGCCGAGGCCCTGGCCACCGTCTATGACGCCCTGATGCAGGCCGGTGCGCCGCATGGCATCGCCAATGCCGGCTATCGCGCCATCGAAAGCCTGCGTCTGGAGAAGTTCTACCGCGCCTGGTCCAGCGATATCTCGCCCGACCATTCGCCACTGGAAGCCGGCATGGCCTGGGCGGTGAAGCTGAAGAAGAACATCCCCTTCCTCGGCCGCGAGGCGCTGACCAATCTCGCCTCGAAGAAGCTGCCGAAGCTGCTGGCCTGCTTCACCGTGGACGATCCGTCGATCGTGCTGCTCGGCCGCGAGACCATCTTCCGCAACGGCAAGCAGGTCGGCTGGCTGGCCTCGGGCGGCTACGGCTATACGCTCGGCACCAATATCGGCATCGGCTATATCCGCAACCCGCAGGACGGCGTCAGCGCCGAGGACGTGCTGAGCGGCAGCTACGAACTCGAGATCGCCTGCCAGCGCTACCCCGCCAAGGTCAGCCTGCAGCCGCTCTACGACCCGAAGAACGAGCGGGTGAAGATGTAATTCCGCACCGGCATCGGAACCGATTGAGCGAAAGGCGCGCAGCGATTGCGCGCCTTTTTGTATCAGTCGCCTGAGCTGGTGCCTGCATAAGCCCTTGTCTGATTGCGATCGTCCACATAAACATAATCTCGACCTACGCGTAGAACACGAGTTGTTCGAAAGGTCTTGGATGAGGACCTGTATCAAAATCTGTGGCATCGGCTCGGCCGCCGAGGCGCGAATGGCTATCGAAGCCGGCGCAGATGCGCTGGGCTTCAATTGCGTAAACCCACCCAGTGCGCGCACGATCCCAGAAACGGTCGCAGCCGAGCTCGCACGGGAGATACCGCCTGCAGTTGAGACCTTCCTGCTGACTTCCGAGAGCACGGCGGATGCGATTGCAGATCAAGTACGCCATACCTGTACGACGACCGTTCAAATCCTTTCACATATCGATCCGGCCGCGTCATCACGCCTCGCTGAGCTCGTTCCTCATGTGAGGCGAGTTCAGGTGATACATGTGGAAAGCCGGGACGTGCTCGACATGATCCCAGTGTACAGTCCCTATGTTCATGCCTTCCTTCTCGATTCCGGGCAACCCAACTTGGCCATGCCCGAACTCGGCGGAACCGGGCGCAAGCATGACTGGAAGATAAGCGCCGAGTTTGTGAAGATTAGTCGCCTTCCCGTGTTCCTCGCGGGCGGTCTCTCTCCCGTGAATGCCATTGATGCTATCCGGCACGTGAAGCCGTTCGGGGTGGATATAAGTTCGGGCGTGCGGACCGGGGGACGACTCGATCAGCGTAAGTTGATTGATTTCGTCTCCTCGGTGCGAAAAGCGGATGAAATTCGCTTGTCCGATTAGAGTTGCGATCAGTCGACGGGATACACCTGTTGCATCAGGCCCTTCGATATGAGGCTGCAAACATCTCATCTGATGCCACCACCCCTCACCCCAACCCTCTCCCCGCAAGCGGGGCGAGGGGGCTGAAAAGCTGACATTGTTCGATCATTTCGCAGAAGGAACAATGGAATCTCCCTCGCCCCGTGCAACGGGGAGAGGGTTGGGGTGAGGGGTGCGCGCGACAAACCGGATATTACCGTGTATGCCTGCCCCCCGATGAAATAACAGCATACTCGCACACACAGCAATAAGGACAGCCGACGCCATGCATGACGACATCCGCGATATCCAGGGCACACGCGTCCTTGTCTGCGCCACTGAGGGGCCGCGCCTTGCCGCCGAGGGCGATGCGACCGATTTTATCGGCGCGACCTATGGCCAGGATGTGGAGATGATCGCCCTTCCCCTCAGCCGCCTGAGCGATGATTTCCTCGATCTCCGGACCGGCCTCGCCGGTGCGGTCATCCAGAAATTCGTCAATTACCGGCTGCGTCTCGCCATCCTCGGCGATATCGACGAGGCCGTGGCCCGCAGCCGGGCGCTGCGGGACTTCGTCTATGAGGCGAAGCGGGGGCACGCCTGCTGGTTCGTCCGGAATCTCGGCGAACTTGAAATGAAGCTGAAACCGGCCTGAGCGCGGATCGACCGGCGGGGCCGGCGTTTACACGTAGCGGTGTTTACACGTAATCGCTGGCGACCGTCGCATCGGCGCGGCGGTCGGGGGCGATGGCATTGAAAATCACCGTCAGCACCGCCGCGACCGCGATATTCAGCACCACCGCCGCCAAAGCGATGTAGCATGGTACGGTATAGCCGAAGAGATGCAGCGGATAGACCGCGCCCTTGAAGCCGAGGCTCGCTTCCATCCAGGTGCCGGTGCCGAGGCCCACGGCCCAGCCGATCAGCAGGCCCCAGGAGTTGAACCAGCGGGTATAGAGGCCGATCAGGATGGACGGCAGAGTCTGGATGATCCAGATGCCGCCGAGGAGCTGCAACTGAATGGCATAGGCCGGCGGCAGGAAGATGATGAAGAACAGCGCCCCCACCTTGACCAGCAGCGACATCAGCTTGGCCTGCGAGGATTCCTGGTAATCCGAACAATGCGGATTGACGAATTCCTTGTAGATGTTCCGCGTATAGAGATTGGCGCAGGCGATCGACATGATCGCCGCCGGCACCAGCGCACCGATGGCGATGGCGGCGAAAGCGACGCCGACGAACCAGGACGGGAACATCGCCAGGAACAAGGCCGGCACGGCGAAATTCGCCTGATAGCGGCTGAAGCCCTCGGCGAATTCCGGCATCTGCCCGACACCCGCCGCCACCGCCATGAAGCCGAGCAGCGCCAGCAGGCCGAGCACCAGCGAATAGGCCGGCAGGATCGCGGCATTGCGGCGGATCACCCCGCCATCGCTGGAAGAGAGGATCGCCGTCATCGAATGGGGATAGAGGAACAGTGCCAGGGCCGAGCCCAGCGCCAGGGTGGCATAGCCGCTGAAGGCCCCCGTCGTTCCCGCACCCGGCATCGCCAGCACCGCCTTGGCGGCATCCACCTTGGCGAAGATTTCACCGAAGCCGCCAAGCTTCGCCGGCACCACGATGACGGCGGCGATCACCGCGATATAGATCAGCACGTCCTTGACCATGGCGATCATCGCCGGCGCCCGCAGGCCGCTGGTATAGGTGAAGGCCGCCAGGATGACGAAGGCGATGATCAGCGGCAGATCGCCGATCCAGCCCTCGGCATGGAAGCCCATGGCGCCGATCACCACCTCCATGCCGACGAGCTGCAGGGCGATATAGGGCATGGTGGCCATCAAGCCGGTCACGGCGATCGCCAGCGCCAGCCAGCGGTTGCCGAAGCGGCCGCGCACGAAATCGGCCGGCGTCACATAACCCTTGTTGCGCGAAACCTGCCACAGCCGCGGGAAGACCAGGAAAAGGATCGGATAGATCAGGATCGTATAGGGAACCGCGAAGAAGCCGACGGCGCCGGCGCCATAGACCAGGGCCGGCACGGCGACGAAGGTATAGGCGGTATAGAGGTCACCGCCCAGCAGGAACCAGGTGACGATGGTGCCGAAACGGCGGCCGCCCAGGCCCCATTCATGCAACTGGTTGAGATCGCCCTGGCGCCAGCGCGCCGCCGCGAAACCCAGATAGGTCACCAGCACGAAGAGCAGGACAAAGACGATCAAGGCCGTCCAATTCAACATGCGATACTTCCCCCCGAAACGTCCCCGCTCATCACTCGCAAGCCCATCACGCCCAAGCGCACTCAGTCACGCTCGACCAGATAGACAACCCCGATCAGGACCGCGCTGATCAGAACCCAGAGCAATTGATACCAGTAGAAAAACGGAATACCGCCGAACGTCGGTTCGACGGTGTTGTAGAACGGCACCCAGAGCACGGCGATGAAAGGCAGCACCAGAAGCAGGCGCACCCAGCGCCGAAAGCCACGCGGTTTAATTGCCGACGATGTCGCCATCTTTTGTCCCCTGAACTCCCCCGATGCCGGATTTTTCCCCAGCCGCCATCGGCCACCTTGTCGCCATCCCCGACTCAGCGGTCGGTAGACGCGACGAGGGAGTCTATCTCTTTTCCCTCCGCGCGACCAGTCTTGCTGCTTGAGGAGATCAGCCTGGATGGCTGATATCGAGTTTGTTGCCCCCTCACCCTCTCCCGCTCCGTCGGCGTAGACAGACATTCGTCGGCAGAGGGTACGTCGGCAGACTTCGTCGGCGGGGAAGCAGGAGTACTGCAGGACAGGCATCATCCGATACTTGCATCCACTCATCTGTCACCCCCGGGCTTGACCCGGGGGTCCATGGCAGAGGCAGTGCATGGCATCTCCCATGGATTGCCGGGTCAAGCCCGGCAATGACAAGAGAGAAGGTATAGGCAAGACGCGAAATCGGCCTCCCTCCTCTCATCAAAGAATTTCCAGTACTCAACGGATCAGGCGATTCCGCAGACGAGCTCCAAGTCAAACCGCTCAGCAACACTCATTGCACGTTGGTCACATAACGTGCGCTGGGTTCGGCCGGCAGGATGACGAGCAGGTTCTTCATGTGCCGCGCTTCCTCCTGCGGCGTGCGGCCGAAGAAGCGTTTGAATTCGCGGCTGAACTGCGAGGCACTTTCATAGCCGACGCGGTCGGCGGCGACAGCGGCGCTGAGGCCGTCCTGCACCATCAGGAGCCGCGCCTTGTGCAAGCGCGTGGTCTTCAGATACTGGATCGGCGAGGTCTGGGTGACCGCCTTGAAATTGGCATGGAAGGCCGGCACGCTCATCCCCGCCTCGCCGGCCAGCAGCCCGACATCGAGATCGCCGTCGAACTCCGAATGAATGCGGCGCAGCGCCTTGGCGATCTTGCCGAACTGACTTTGATGCGCCAAAGCCGCGCGGATCGCGCCGCCCTGCTCACTGGTCAGAACGCGGAAATAGATTTCCTTGAGGATCGCGGGACCGAGGATCTTCGCCTCGACCGGCCGGGTCAGCACATCTAGCAACCGCAACACGCAATCGCTGAGCCGCGCATCCAGAGGTGTCGCACAGATCCCCCTGGGCGTGACCTGGGCATAACTCCCCGCCTCGTCCAGCGCCATCAGCAATTCCGCCGCCACCGCCAGATTGATGCGGATGCCCATGGCGAGCAGCGGCACCTCCTCGCTCGCCTCCTCGGTCTCGCTCTCGAAAGGCAGCGGCACCGAGAGGACGAGGAAATGCTGGGGATCGTAGGTGAAGGTTTCGTCACCCAGATAACCGCGCTTGCGCCCCTGGAAGACGATGACGATGCTGGGTTCGTAGAGGACCGGGCCGCGCGGCAGCTTGCGGTGCGAACGCATGAATTTCACCCCGTCCAGCACCGAGAGCGTGTGCCCCTGGACAGGCGCCAACTGGCTCACCAAATCCACCATGCGCCGCTGGATGGCAGGGTCCACGGCAGGGTTAATGTTGGGCGTCCCGATCCCGGGCGAGCCCTTATCGGCAATGGGCGTTTCAGCCGGCATCCCGCCTCCTGCAACAAAATCATCACATATAAAAAGGCTATCATATTGTGGTAATTATGCCCAATAATTTTATATGTATATAGAATTAGGCAATACATAGATAGGACCGGGTATTCCTGGCGATGCCCCCTTCCCGTAGGTTACGCCCGTGCCAATCGCCTCCCCGATCGGCCATTCCGGGACCATCCCCACAGGAGGGCTCTCCATGAAATCCGTTGAAATGAACACCAGCAAAATCCTGGCGATCCGCGCCAAGGCAGCCCAGCAGGACTGCCTGACCCGCATGCTCTCGCCGCCTGCCCACCAGCCGGCTAGCCGGTCAGGCAGAAACCGGCCAGATAGAAACCGGTCAGCCAGAAAATCGGCCGCAAGGGCGATGCCGTTCGCGATCCTGGGAACGGCCGCGCGGCCCATTTCCCGGCTGCCGGTCGCGAAATTCGCTTTTGCGCCCAAATTCGTTTTCGCGCTGGGCACGCTGCTGCTGCTGACCGTCATCGTCGGTGCCGCCGCCGCGCAAGCCGATGTCGCGCAGCATATCGCTGCAACGAGCGGCGCCGTCACGGCCGGGCAGGTCGCGCGATGATCCTGCCCTCGCAACAGATGCCGGCCCTGCGGATGCAGGCCCTGCCGCTGCCCCTGATGCAGCCGCCCTCGGCGCGCTCATCCCAGCAAGCGTCGTCGCAGCAATCGTCCTCGTCGCAGCCGCAATGCCTGTCGCGGCAGGCGGTCGCCGGTATCTGGGTCAGTCCCGATGGCTATGTCCGGCTGGAATTGCAGACGACCGGCCGCTACAGCGAAATCTGGGGCGGTAGGAAAACCGGCTTTAGCGGCACCTATGCCGTCCGGGACGGCCGGCTGATCTTCGTCGATGCCGATGGCGCCGATCTGATCGGCCGGATCACCGGCAATATTCTGCGGATCGACCGCTACGAGTTCCATCGGAAAGCCTGACGGCTCTTGGCCGCCCGACCTTGTCGGCGGCAGCTCCACCACAACTCATTTCATTTTCACCTCCCCCTGAAAACGTCCCTCGCGCTTGCAGCCGGTTTTGCCTCGTGCAATCCTCGGCTTCGGGCCGCGGGGATTGACTTGGGGGTGTGGGCTCGGGGTTTGGGGGGCATCATGTCGGCGCGATTTTGGATCGCCATCCTCGGGCTCTTCGCGATCGGTTTCGTCCTGGCCTGGCCGCATCTCCATCACACCTATCTGGGCGCCTGGATCAGCGGCACCTGTTCCAGTCCCCAGCCACCCGATATCTGCACCAGGTTCCCGCGCAAAATCCCGGGCCGCAGCATCAACGGGATGCCCCAATAGGACCTGCCGCCCGGCTCAATCATCCCGCCGAGCAAAGCGCCCAATAAAGCGATTGACGCGCCGCCGCTGGGCGTTTACCCCGGGTTCCACCGTTCCGGCTTCAGGGGACCCATGGCGCCTATAACGACCTCACCTTTCGCCCGCGACCTGGCGGAAATCCGCGGTGAATTGCGCGCGGCCGCCTTGCGCCTCGATGGGGCCAGCCGCCGCCGTTTCCTGGCCGCCCTCGCGGCCGCCGGCTTCGCCCCGCTCCTGCTGCCGCCCCGCATGGCGCGGGCCGAGGGCGACGAGATCACCTTCGCGGCCTGGGGCAACAGCGATATCGACGATCTGACCCAGGCCTTCGGCAAATCCTTCAAGCGCGATACCGGCGTCGATGTGGTGTTCGACGGCAGCGGTCCGACCGAAGGCAAGATCAAGGCCATGGTCGATAGCGGGCAGATCGACTGGGATGTCTGCGACGTCGACGGCTATGCCGCCGTCCAACTCGGCTCGGAAGGCGATCTCAGCGCCATCGATTACAGCGTGGTCGACCGCAACCGGATCATGCAGCCTTTCGCCCTCGATTACGGCGTCGGCGGCTATACCTATTCCTTCGTGCTGGCCTATAACGCGACAGTCTACAAGGACAACCCGCCGCAGAGCTGGGCGGATTTCTGGAACCTCAAGAAGTTCCCCGGCAAGCGCGGCCTGTGGAAATGGATGATCGGCGGCTTCGAAGCCTCTGCCATGGCCCATGGCGCGAAGGCGAATGCCGTTTATCCCCTCGATGTTGCCGAATGCGTCACCCGCATCGCCCAGTTGAAGCCGCATCTCCTCACCTGGGAAAGCGGCGCCCAGGCGAAGCAGATGCTGCGCGACAAGGTCGTCACCATGGCCTGCATCTGGCATACCCGCGCGGCGCAGCTCGGCGTCGAGACCAAAGGGCAGATCGCCTGGAGCTTCAACGAGGGCATTCTCTGCCCCGGCGTCTGGGCGGTGCCAAAGAACAATCCGGCCGGCGGCGGCGTCTTCAAGCTGTTGAACTACATGCTGGACCCGTCGCGGCAGATCGCCTTTTCCGCCCTGCGCGGTGTCGGCCCCACCAATCCCGCCGCTACCCGCGCCATGCCGGCCAACCTGCACGCCACCGACCCCACCCAGCCCGAAGCCCTGGCCCAGCAAGCCGTCTTCGACAGCACCTGGTGGGCGGCCAATTACGACAAGGCGATGAACAAGTTCCAGCAGATGCTGACGCAGAGCTGAAGCGGCGGTTGTTGGGGGGCCGCTCTATACCCCTTCCCCAACCCTCCCCCGTTCCGGTGGAGGGAGGAGTGGTTCGGCCGTAAACCCAGTCCCGATCCCTGCTGAAACACGTTCTCCCCAGTCACTCCGGTTGCAGGAGCGTTCATCCGGAAACTGAATCGCCCTCTCATTCATTGAAGGGAGACGGATTCCACTTGTGAGCATCCGGCCCAACCGGCAAGCTCTGGCCTTAAAAGCTGCCTTCAGTACCGAAATGTCTTCCCCTTTATCGGTAGGGGTCTTGAGGATGCCGGGCAGCGAAACCGGACTTCAATCACCGTTCCCGTTGCCCCGACCTCGTCCCCTCCACCGGAACGGGGGAGGGCTAGGGAGGGGGCATCCTCGCCGCAAAAGAATGACCTGGCCATAACCGGGGCCGTGAGCCGAGCCCACGCGCGGTCGCGTAGCCGTTGGAAAACCGTCCCCCCAAGCGGCAACCCGTCGCATTGAGGTTTGTCGCGGCTTGCCTTTATGTTCCCTTGCCTTATCCGCGGGAGTGAGTCTGATGAACCAGGGTTTCGGTCGGCCGACATTGTGGAACAGCTTGAAGCGCGGCTTCCGCCGTACCTGCCCGCGCTGCGGCCGGGGCAGCATGTTCGCCGGGTACCTCACCGCCAATGAAACCTGCTCGTCCTGCAATCTGGCCTTCGAGCCCCTGCGCGCAGATGACGCACCGGCTTATTTCACCCTGTCGATCGTCGGCCATATCGTGGTCAGCGGTTATCTGATCATGGAAACCACCTGGCATCCCAATGTCTGGCTCCAGGCCGCCGTCTGGTTGCCCGCCACCCTGATCCTGACCCTGGGGCTGCTGCCCTATATCAAGGGTGCCGTCATGGGCGCCATTTTCGCCAGCCAGGCCAATAAGCGCGGCCCCGTCGGCGGTTGATAGGTCAGGGCTGACGGGTCGGGGCTGATCTCAAGCCGACCGGTTAATCCCAGATTACAGAACCGGCGGCGCCCGTCTTGCGCCGCCGCCCCTTCCCCGCCGGAAACGACGATCTGAAACGGCCATCTGAAACGACTGTTCCGATCCGGCGGGTCCTGCTTCTGTTGTCCTGTCTCTATTGTCCCGTCACCGCCTTGGTCCAGGCCCGGCGCAGGTCGCGCTGGTATTTCGCCGTCTGCAGGGGCTCGAGCTGCAGCTTCGCCACCTGTTCCACGGGCGGATAGATACTGGGATTGTCGCGGACCGCCGGCGACAGCAGGGCCGTCCCCGGCTTGTTGCCATTGGCAAAGCCATAGGCCTTGGTCGCGGCAGCGGCGTTTTCCGGCCGCAGCATGAAGTCGATGAACTTATAGGCATTCCCGGCATGCGGCGCGTCGGCCGGGATGGCCATGGTGTCGATCCAGGCCATCATCATTTCACGCGGCATCGAATATTCGATGGTGATGCCGTTACCCGCTTCCTTGGCGCGGCTCTCGGCGATATAGGCATCGCCGGAATAGCCGAAGACGATGCACATATCGCCATCGGCCAGACTGTTGGACTGGCCGCCGGTATTGAAGGATTTGACATAGGGCCGGATCTGCGCAATGCGCGCCGCACCTGCCTGGATATCGCCGTCCGCCATGCTATAGGGCTCCTTGCCCATATAAGCGAGCGCCGCCGGAATAAGCTCGTTGGGTGAATCGATGAGGCCGATACCGCAATCGGCAAGGCGCTTGGCATTGGCCGGATCGAGCAGGATCGCCAGGCTGTCGAACTTGGCATCGGGAATCCGCTTCAGCACCGCCGCGCGGTTATAGCCGATGCCGGTCGTGCCCCACATCCAGGGAACCGCGTATTTGTTGCCGGGATCGGCCCGCGCCAGCACCTGCATCAAGTCGGGATCGAGATTGCCGTAATTCTTCAGCTTGGCGCGGTCCAGTGGCTGATAGAAATGCGCCGGGATCTGGCGCGCGAGATTGGGCGAGGCATTCGGGATCACCACGTCATAGCCGGATTGCCCGGCCGAGAGCTTGCTCTCCAGCACCTCATTGGAATCGAAGGTGTCGTATTTCACCTTGATGCCGGTTTCCTTCTCGAAGGCCTTGATCACGTCTTCCGGGAAGTAATCGGCCCAGGAATAGAGATTGACCACCTCCTCCGCCCGTGCCGGCGAGGTCAGGACGGGTGAAGCCGTCAGGCCCGCCATCAAAGGGGCGGCAAGCAAAACGGCAGCCAGCCGCGCCGCGAAACGCCGAGATCCGCGTGTCATCGTATCCTCCCAAAGTGATGCTGTCGGTTCAGGGATGCGGCGGTTTTTCCGCCTTATGACCCATTCATCTCAAATCGAGCCCACCGGCTGTTGCTGCGTGCTGCAATGGATGCCCCCGCCTCCTTCGGCGATGGCCTTGATGGAGATCTGCGCCACCTGCCGGCCGGGAAAGGCTTTGGCGACCGTCTCGGCCGCGCGGCGATCCGCCTCGGGAATGCCGAAGCCCGGCATCACGATGCCGCCATTGGCGACGTAGAAATTGATGTAGCAGTCGCAGAAAGTATCGCTGCGCGATGCCACTTCGGCCGGCCGGTGCATGAGGCCGATCTCCAGCGCGCGTCCCTTGGCATCCTTCGCCAGTTGCAAAGCGCGGTAATTCTCCCGCATCTCCGGCCCGTCCGCCGCCGTCTCGTTGCCCGGCAGCTCGGCCAGCGCGATGCCCGGCCGCGCGAAACAGGCAAAGCCGTCGATATGACCGTCGGTAACGGTCTCGGTGCGGCAGCCCGGCAGCCAGATGACATGCCCGACACCCAACCAGTATTTGAAGATCTTCTCCGCCTCGGCCTTGGTGAGGCCAGGATTGCGATTCTCGTTGAGCACCGAGGTTTCCGTCACCATCAGTGTGCCGGCGCCATCGACATGCAGGGCGCCGCCTTCCGTCGTGATCGGTGCCGGATAGGCGTCGATCCCGCGCGCCGCCGTCAGCCGTCCGGCGAGGTTGCGATCGTCCCGATAACCGGAATTTTTTTCACCCCAGACATTGAAGCGCCAGACGGCGGCGGCAAGGCCGCCCTGTCCGTTTACCAGGAAGGTCGGGCCGGTATCGCGCATCCAGAGATCGTTGACGGCCATCACCTGCAGGTCGATCTCCGGCCCCAGCATGGCCTGGGCGACGGCGATATCGGCCGGCGCCACGACCACGCTCACCGGCTCAAACCGCCGGATCGTCTTGGCCAGGCTGGCGATATCGCGCCGGACCTCGGGCAGATCGGCGCCCCATTCCGCCGTCGTCGAGGGAAAGGCCATCCAGCACCGCTCATGCGGTGCCCATTCCGCCGGCATGTGCCAGCCAGCCTCGGGTATCCGCGACAAGGCGGTCACCCGGATATCCTGTCGCGGCAGGGTGGTCTCCGTCATGGCGTCTGTCTCCTTTACATCTTAACCGCTGTCTTGACTGGGGCCGGTTGCTGCTGGGTGATGCAATGCAGGTTGCCGCCGCCATAGGGCAAGGCATCCAGCTTCAACTGCACCACCTGGCGGTCCGGGAAAGCGGCGGCCACGGCCTGGCGTGCCGGCTCGTCGCTATAGGTGCCGTAGCTCGGCATGATCACCGCGCCATTGGCGATGTAGAAATTGACATAGGACCGGCTGAAGCGCGGATCGTCGGCGCCGCAATCCTGCGCCTCGCCGATCTCGATCAGCTCAAAGCTGCGCCCCTTGGCATCGGTCTGCAATTCCAGCGACCGGCGGTTCTCCCGCAGGATCTCCTGGCGTGGATCGCCGGGGCCCGCCGCCGTTTCCACCACGATCAAGCCGGGCCGGGCGATGCTGGCGAGCCCATCGATATGCCCGTCGGTCTCGGTCTCCGTCGGATCGCCCGGCATCCAGACGACTTTCTCGGCATTGAGGCAGCGGATCAGTTCCCGCTCGATTTCCTTCTTGCTCATCCCGGCATTGCGGTTGGGATTGAGCAGGCAGCTTTCCGTGGTGAAGATCGTGCCTTCGCCGTCGCTCAGGATCGCGCCGCCCTCGGTGATCAGCCCCGTCTCGATGATCGGCAGATTGAGCCGCGCCGCAAGCTGCCGCTTCAGCCGGGCATCGGCCGCATACGGATGATACTTGCCGCCCCAGGCATTGAAGCGCCAATCGACCAGCGCGGTCTCGCCGGCGCCATTAATCAGGAAAGTGGGACCGGCATCGCGCATCCAGGAATCGTCGATCTCGACAACGACGACCTTCACCGTCGGGCCGCAGAGCTTGCGCGCCTCGGCTTCATCCTGAGGTCCGGCCACCATGATCAGCGGTTCGAAACGGGCGATGGTCTGCGCGACCAGCGCATATTCCGCCTTGATCGCCGCCATCCGCTCGCCCCACAGCTCGCGCCGGGTGGGCCAGGCCATCCAGCAGGCGGCATGTTCCGCCGTCTCGGCCGGCATCATATAGCCGCCGGCCGCGGCGGCAGGCAGAGTGTGGCCGTTGAAATCGGAACGCGTGGTCATCTTGCACCTTTCCAGATCGTCCTTCCGTCAAATGACGATGATTGCCCGTTCCGGTGCAAACGATTAGATTTCCTCCATCAGATCAAAATTCTTCATGTGAAGCCCCCATGCGCCGACGCCTGCCGCCGCTCACCACCCTGGAAGGCTTCGAAGCCGCCGCCCGCCTCGGCAGTTTCGCCGCCGCCGCCGACAGCCTCGGCCTCACGCAATCGGCGATCAGCCATCAGATCCGGCTGCTGGAACTGGCGCTGGGCCAGCCCCTGTTCCGGCGCCTGCACCGCAAGATCGTGCTGACCGATGCCGGCCGGGATTTCCAGCGCAGCGTCCATAACACGCTCCAGGTGCTGCGCGAGGGCGTCGGGCGCCTGGAACCCTATCGCAAGCCCGGTTCCGTCGTGGTCTATTGCGATGCGGCGCTTGCCAGCGCCTGGCTGGCCCCGCGCCTCGTCGATCTGCGGCGCGCTCATCCGCAGATCGATATCTGGCTCGATACCAGCAACCAGGCGGTGGATTTCGAGCGCGACGAGGTCGATATCCTGATCCGCCGCCAGGGCGACGAGCAAGCGCCGCAGGGTGCCGGCAACCTGCGCAGCACGAAACTGTTCGACGACTGGCTGCGCCCGCTGGCCGCGCCGAAACTCGCCCGCGCTTTGCGTCATGGTCTATCGGGCAAGGGCAAGGGTGAACGGGAACCCGGCGTGTTGCTCTCCAGGATGCAGGAGGTTCCCCTGCTGCATGAGGAAGGCTTTGACGGCTGGCCTGTCTGGTTCGAGAAAGCGGGATGCGCAAAGGCCAAGACTGAACAGGCCGGCTGGCTGACACGCGGCCCCAATTTCGGCGATGCCCATGTCATGCTGCAAAGCGCTGCCGCCGGCCTTGGCCTCGCCCTCGCCACCGAGGTGATCGCCGCGCCCTTCCTGACGGCGAAATCCCTCGCCTGGGTTTCGCCGGTCGGTATCGCCGCACCTTCCGCCTATATCGTCACCGCCGCCGAGGACAATCTCGCCGATGCCGATATCCGCCAGACCTTCGACTGGATCGTCGCACAAGCTGCGTCACAGGGGGCTGCATCAGGTGAATCCGGCACGCGTCAGGCGCGGCGCGGCGGCACCAGGCGCCACAGCGCCAGCGTATAAAGGAAGACCGCGACATAAATCAGGGCGAAGACCCAGATCGGCAGCGGCCAGAAAATCACGCCATCGATCCAACGCCGCAGCGCCGAGCCTTCCGCGGCAATGCCGCCCGCTCCCATCAGGCTGCCCTGCCATAAGGTGAGAAAACAGGCCCGTCCCAGCAAGGGCTGCAGCGCCACCGCCGCCAGGACCGCGACATGCAGCGCCCGCCACCAGAAAATCCGCACGAAGCGCCAGCCCAGCCAGCCGCCGAGCGGGATGACGATCAACCCGCCGACATTGAACAGAATGACCGCCAGATGCGCCAGCAACACCAGATCGGCCAGGAGCGATGCAAGCGATGGTGTCATGTCGCTCCCCTCGGTTGTCAGAGCCGGGCAAGGCAGCCCGGGCAAATGAGCCGATCACACGGTATCGGGCGAGCTTTGCCGCGCGGTGCTCCGCCAGCCGACGATGCTGAGAGAGCCTGGCACGGATGCCAGGATCGCAAAGATCATGATCGTCTCCGTAACGCCCAGATGCTCGAGCGCGATGCCAGTGACGAGCGGCGCCAGCAAGGTACCGATGCAGTATGCGGTCGCAATCGTACTCACGATCCTGACGGCACTCCGCGTCGCCCGGACGCGCTGCATCGCATAGACGATCGTTACCGTATATATGCCACAACCCAGCCCTCCGATGGCAAAACCGATGGCATTGATCCAATCGGGCCAGACCAAAAGAGCGAGCGCGGCCAATGCGACGCCACCCGAGCACATGCAAAGGATAAGCCGCGTCAAACGCCCGCCGCGAAAATCCGCCGCATGGCCAAGGGGATACTGAAGCAGCAAGCCCCCGGCGCCAACCATCGTGGTGGTGAACAGGATGGCATCCGCACTTCGTCCCTGCGCCCCCGAAACCAGCGTGATGGCCCCCGCGAAACCGGAGTTGAAGAACCCGCCGGCGATCGCGCAGACACAGAGGATGAAGAGCGGGATCGAGGCATCGGCCGCAAATGGTTCCGCATGCTGATGGTCGCGGGTATCGGCAACACCGGGACGCGTTGGCCGCGGCGTCAAGAGGCAGAGAGCCGCACCCAACGCCGCACAAAGGATCGAGGCTCCGCCCAGGCGCAGGATGCTTGACGGTCCTCCGAGGAAGGACGCGACGCTCGGACCGATTGCAGCGCAGGCACCCGCCACCGCCTCGGAAAATGCGATCAGCCGGCCGGTCTTGTCATTCGGCGCAAGCTCGGCGAGCCAGGCATCGAGTGCCGCCCATCGCACGCCGAGCGCCACGCCAAGTATCGCGGTGGACAACCATTCGGCCCAGCCTGCGGCGACAGCCATCATCGCAGCCGCAGCGATTGCAATGCAACCGGCCGAGAGCAGGCCGGAGAAAAGATATCCGCGCCGCGCGACGATCGTGGGTGTTACCAGGAGGGCGATGACCGTCAGGCACCACGCCGTGGCGCCGAACGCACCTGTCGCGGAATCGCTGAAGCCGATCGATCGGACACGCAGCAGGCTGGCGGGCCAGAGAATCCAGAATGCCAGGTTCAGGACGCCAATGGCGACGGTCAGGCTGAGAGAGCCCCGTATCCTTGCCCCTTGATCCAGATGTTCAACGGGAGTCATCGCAACCTAGCCTCGTGCAGAGCGAGTATGGAGCAGCCTCTCTGGAGCGCTTTCAGTGAGAGTAATCAGGCTCGTCTTGGCGCCCTCTCCTCGTGCGCGAAGAGGCGGCATTGTTGCTGGCTTCGTATGATGTTTTCATCCACTCATTTGCCCCCAGACTTGACCCAGTGTTGGCCGGTTAAGGACGAAGCTTGCGTGGGAAGAATTTATTTTTCGCCGCCGCCCCTCACCCCGACCCTCTCCCCACAAGTGGGGCGAGGGGGCTTAAGGACTGGTATTGCTCGATCATTTCGGCATAAGAGACGATGAATTCTCCCTCGCCCGTGACAACGGGGTGAGGATCGGGGTGAGGGGTGGGGGATGCAGATAAAAACATCCGACACCCCCACCCCATCAGCTCACGCGGTTTTCGCTTCGTAGATGACGTACCACTTCTTGACCGCCTCGATCGTCTCCCAGGTGCCGATGAAGCCGCGTGGGATGATGAAGGCATCGCCCTTGACGAAGGTCTCGGCGGTGCCGTCTTCGCCGGTCAGCACGACCTTGCCGGCGAGGATGGCGCAGAATTCCTCTTCGACGTAATTCACCGTCCATTTGCCCGGGGTCGATTCCCAGATGCCGGCGAAGAACTGGCTGCTCGGATCGGTGTAGTAGTTCTGCAATTTGGTCGAGGGATTGCCGGACAGCACGGTCGTCGGCTTGCCATCCTCCACAGCCGGTGGATTGGCGCCAAAGCGGATCAGCCGCTTGCTCATGATGATCTCCTGATCGGGTTGCCGTTGATCGATGTAACCGGTGAGCTATTTAGCATGCCCGCCCAGTTCCCGCCAATCCGGGCACACGTCACCCGGCATGACCGATGACGGTCAATCCAGGACGATCACGCCTCGATGGGGATTTCGTCGAGCCGCCAGAGCAGGCGCGCCAGACCCGGCTCCTTGACCAGTTCGGCGGCCTCGGCGATGGAGAACCAGCCGAGCTTGCGCTGCTTCATCTCAGGCCATTTCTTGCACCGCTTTTCGACGTGCAGCAGATAAACCTCGACGGTCGCCGGCTGATTGAAGCCGGATTTGCGCTTTTTGAAATAGGTGAAGAACCCAAGGGGAATCTCCGACGCGACCTTGCCCTCGATCCCCGCCTCTTCATAGGCTTCCAGCTCCGCGGCTTCGGCCGGGCTCAACCCGGTATCGACGCAGCCCTTGGGAATCAGCCATCGACCGCTCTCGCGGGATGTCACCAGCAAGACCCGAATTTCGCCTGCGACGATCTCATAGGGGATCGCCCCAGCCTGTCGAAGAATCTCCTGTTTCTGCAGCACGACACTCACTTCCTCACGCATACCAAATCCGGGGCGGTTTCCGGGGTGGTCCCGTGTCGGTGAGAGGTCCCTGGCCGGTCCCTCCCCCAAAGGCCCGTTCGCGTCCAGTCTAAACCCGGTACGCGAGTCGAGCCTCACCCTTCTCTTGCATATAAGATCATGCAAAGGTGTAAAAAAGGTCTGAACGGACGGCCATACAGCCGATATCAGCCGTACCGTGATTCACGTCACCGTGAGCCCCGGATCGGCAAGTCGCCCCTTTCTTGCCCCTCGTTCTTGCTCCCGTTCTTGCCCCCTTCTTGCTCTGGGCACGGGAGACGGCTAGAAGGACCGGCCGCGATCCGGAGTTTTTCGATGCCTCGCCGCCTGCCGCGCGAATTCATTGCCCTGATGGCCTTCGTCACCTCGCTCGTCGCCCTGTCGACGGATGCGATGCTGCCGGCCCTGACGGAGATGGGGCGCGATCTCGGTGCCGTGCATGCCAACGACCCGCAACTGATCGTCACCACCCTGTTCCTGGGACTCGCCCTGGCGCAGATCTTCTATGGCCCGCTCTCGGACAGCTTCGGGCGCAAGCCGGTGCTGATCGCCGGCCTGGCGATTTTCTGCGGCGGCTGCCTCGTCTCGCTGCTGGCGCACGGTTTCCCGGCGATGCTGGCCGGCCGCCTGCTGCAGGGGATCGGCACGGCCGGGCCTGAGATCGTCGCCATCGCCATGATCCGCGATGTCTATGCCGGTGCCCGCATGGCGCGGGTCATGTCGCTGATCGGCTCGGTCTTCATCCTGGTGCCGGTCCTGGCGCCGAGCCTCGGCCAGATCGTGCTGCTCTCCGCCGGCTGGCGCGCCATCTTCGTCATGCTGCTGGGCGGCGCCTGCGTGGTCGGCCTGTGGATTGCCCTGCGCCAGCCCGAAACCCTGGCCACGGAAAACCGCATCCGCTTTGCCCTGCGGCCGATCCTGGGGGGCATCGGCACGACCCTGCGCCATCCCGTTTCGCGCAACTACACCCTCGCCAACGGCCTCGTCTCCGGCGCCTTCATCGGCTATCTCGCCTCGGCCCAGCAGATCCTCGAGATACAATACGGTCTCGGCTCCCGCTTCCCGCTGTATTTCGCGCTGTTGGCGCTGGCGATCGGCGGCGCCTCGCTGGTCAATGCCCGGCTCGTCATGGCCCTCGGCATGCGCCGCCTCACCCGCGCCGCCTTGACCGGCATGGCCCTGCTCTCCGCCGTTTTCGCCGCCTATGCCCTACAGGCGGGCGGCACGCCGGCCTTCGGCCTCTTCCTGCCTTATATGCTGGCGGTGTTCTTCTTCTTCGGCATCCTGTTCGGCAATTTCGGTGCCCTGGCGATGGAACCCATGGGGCATATCGCGGGCATCGCGGCGGCGGTGACGGGGTCCTTCACCACCCTGATTTCCATGGCCCTCGGTACCATGATCGCCCGCGCCTATGACGGCACCGTCCTGCCGCTGGTCGGTGGCTTCGGTCTCCTGGGTCTCGCCTCCCTCGTCGCCACCTGTCGCGCCGAAATCGGCCGTGTCGCAGCCGGACCGTCGCCACTCGCTGGTTCCAACTGAAACAGCGCAACTGCAACCATTTGACGCGTGGTTAACGCAACTTAAAATTGATGCGTCGAAGAAATGACCGGAAGCTTTCATTCCTGTAAGCTGGTAAAACCGATGCAGCCGGGTTACCAAGCAGGATGAGTCGGCCAAAAGGGCACGAATCGGTAGACGTTTCAGATCAGTGCGACGGCTGCCGGGCACGGCAGGTTGAAGGGGAAGTGCCGAATGACTTTGTTTTTCGCCATGAAACTGACAGGTACCCTTCTGTTGATTTTCGGCGGCGCTTACGCCCTGCTCTGCTATCTGCGCGGGCCGCTCCGGCTTGACCGCTTCGCCGGCTTCACCGCCCTCGGCCTCTTCGTGCTGGCTGCCTGCCTCGGTTGGGCGACCTATATCGAATGGGTGGCGGAGAGCCGATTCTAGGGCGCCCGCGCCACATCTCTTGTTCCCCAGGTCGCCGGCCGGTTCATCATCCGCATCGCTTTCAGAGCAGCCGATTTTTAGAACTCCCATCGACAGCCGGCGGCTTGATTTACCCCGCCATCACTCTCCTTCCGTGCATTCGCCGCAATATTGACCACCTCGCTTCAGCGCGCCATGCTCTCATTCAGTGAATCAGATCCGGATACATCTCCCCATGATGGTATCCCGTCATCAGGAGAGTATCGGTCATGACCTCGACGCTGCCGGCACCGCTCACCGATGGGCCCGTCAAGGTGCTGCTGCTGGCCGTCGGCGGCACAGTCGCCGCCCGCATGGTCAGCGGCCTCGTCGACCGCGTGCTCGTCCATGAATTGGAGCGCTGTTGCCTCGACAGCGTGCATGACGCGGGCACCGCGCGCCACGCGATCTCGGTTTTCACCAGCTCGGCGGTCTTGTTGCTGATCTCGCTCTGGCAGGCCGGGCATCTCGGCAAGGGTGATGTCCGGGCGGGCATCGGCGACCGCACCATCTCGGCGAAAGGATTGTTCCTGGCCCTCTGGTCCGCTTTGGTGCTGTACAACCTGCTCTACCAGGCAGTCCTGATGTACCGCTATCCCGGTCTGGCGCAAATATCCCCCAGCACTGAGCTCGGATACCTCTTCATCGATCTGCTGCCGACGATCCTGTTCGTGCCGATCTGCGAGGAGGTCTTCTTCCGTGGCTGGCTCTGGAATGCCCTGCAACAATATTGGGGGCCGGTCACGATCGGCACGATCGTCAGCGTCATCTGGATCGCCGGCCATCTGCCCTTCGGCTATCATAGGCTCATCCTTCTGGCCCCCAACGCCGCCTTGCTCGCCATCACGCGCCATTACACACGCAGCATAAGAGCGCCGATTTTGCTGCATATCACGACCAACGCTTTCGCCCTGCTCGGCCTCCCCCTTTGCAATCTGATCTTCTCCGGCGCCGGACGGGCTCTTGTGCCATCCTTATAGGGGTCCGGCGCTATAGCTCGCCCCGTTTGATCCGGTCGCGCAGTTTGAATTTCTGGATCTTGCCGGTCGAGGTCTTGGGGATTTCTGAAAAGACGATCTGGCGCGGGCATTTGAAGGCCGCGAGATGCTGCCGGCACCAGGCGATCAGTTCCTCCGCCGTGGCGCTCATCTCCGGCTTGAACTCAACGACGGCCAAAGGCGTTTCGCCCCATTTCGGATCAGGCTTGGCGACGACCGCCGCCGCCTTCACCGCCGGATGCTTGTAGAGCGCGTCCTCGACCTCGATCGAGGAGATGTTCTCGCCGCCGGAAATGATGATGTCCTTGGCCCGGTCCTTGAGCTGGATATAGCCGTCGTCATGCTTGACGCCGAGATCGCCGGAATGGAACCAGCCGCCCGCGAAGGCCTCGGCGCTCGCCTGTGGGTTCTTGAGATAGCCCTTCATCACCACATTGCCGCGGAACATCACCTCGCCGATGGTTTCGCCATCGGCCGGGACCGGCTGCATGATTTCCGGGTCCATGACATCGAGATCCTCCAGCGGCAGGTAGCGCACGCCCTGCCGCGACTTGCGGCTGGACCAGGCTTCCGGCTCCAGCGCGTCCCATTCCGGCTGCCATTCATTCACCACCGCCGGCCCATAGGTCTCGGTCAGGCCGTAGAGATGGGTCACCGCAAAGCCCGCCGCCTTCATGCCGGCGAGCACCGCCTGGGGCGGCGGCGCGGCGGCGGTGAGGAATTCCACCGTCTGGTCGATCCGCCGCCGCTCCGCCGCCGGCGCATCGATCAGTGTCGACATGACGATGGGCGCGCCGCACATATGCGTGACGCCGTGATCGGCAATGGCGTCATACATCGCCTTGGCCCGGACCCAGCGCAGGCAGACCTGGATGCCCGCAACCGCCGGCACCGTCCAGGGAAAGCACCAGCCGTTGCAATGGAACATCGGCAGGGTCCAGAGATAGACCGGATGCTTGCCGATATTGCCGGCCATCAGGTTCCCCAGCGCCAGCAGATAGGCGCCGCGATGATGATAGACGACACCCTTCGGATTGCTGGTGGTGCCGGAGGTATAGTTCAGCGCGATCGCATCCCATTCGTCGAGCGGTGCCGCGCGTGCGTAATCCGCCTCGCCACTGGCGAGGAAGCTCTCGTAATCGATCGATCCCAGGATGTCGCCGCTCTGGGGAAATTCCGCATCGTCGTAATCGATCACGACGGGCTTCACCTTGGCCATCGCCAAAGCCTGTTTCATGACGGGTGCGAATTCCCGGTCGGTGATGACGATCTTCGCCTCGGCATGATCCAGGATGAAGGCGATGATCGGCGCATCCAGCCGCGTATTGATCGAATTGAGCACGGCGCCGGTCATCGGCACGCCGTAATGGCATTCCAGCATGGCCGGCGTATTGGGCAGCATCACCGAGACCGTATCGCCCGTGCCGATCCCCCGCTTCGCCAGCGCCGAGGCCAGACGCCGGGCGCGCTCCAGGAAGGTCCGGTAACTGGTCTTCGACCTGCCATGGATGATGGCCGTTCGGTCCGGGAAAACGGCGGCGGCGCGCTCCAGGAAATTCAGCGGCGTCAGCGGCTGGAAATTCGCCGAATTCTTGTCGAGATCGGTCTCATACATGTTGCGCGGCATTGCCCGCCTCCCCAGCTCTTGCCACTTATTCCCCCTACTCTGCCACCGGACCGCCGCCATTGCATCCGGGAAGCAGCGATGCCGGTGCTGGTAGCAAGCCAGCCCTTAATCTTGGATCCTGTACACCTTCCACCATGGATTGCCGGGTCAAGCCCGGCAATGACAAGGGAGACGCGGCAAGCACTATGCGAACCCCACCATGGCTATCACATGGGTATCTTCGCCGGGCGCGCGCCATTAGCAGCTACCCCTCGCTTGTCACCCTCGGGCTTGACCCGAGGGTCCATGGTGGACGCCGTGCTTGGTGCGGCCACAAGGACAAAGGTTCGAGCGCAAAACAGCACCCACGCATTTCAGTGCGCCCCGGTTTTCAACCTTCCCAGCGCCACGAACACGCCTTAGACTGCGCGCCGGCAGAAGATGGACTGATCATGACGGATACCTCCACCGCAACCCGCTAAGCCGCAGCAACGTCATCCGACAAGTTGTTGCGGCAGTCGATGTCCCGGGTCGATGGGAGACCCCGCGAAAGCGGGCGTTCTCCATCCATCTGCATATGCATCATCGAGGCAAAACCTTCGACGCATAGACTATCGAGACATGGATCGCCGCCGAATCTCATTCGAGCGGAGAATTTCGCATGTTTTCGATGAAGAACCGGGTGGCGGCAGGCCGTCCCGGTGATGTCTGGTCCCTCTCGCTCATCGCCGCCCTCTGGCTGATGGTACCCTTCGATCTGCTGGCCTCGCTCGGCATGGATATCTATCTGCCGGTGGTGCCGGAGATGCCGCAGGCCCTGGCGACCACACCGGCTGTCGTCCAGCTCACCCTCAGCTTCTATATGCTGGTGTTGGGTTTCGGGCAGTTGCTCTTCGGGCCGCTCTCGGACCGGTTCGGCCGCCGGCCGGTGCTGCTTTGCGGCGCCTTGCTCTTCACCCTCAGCTCCGCCGGCCTCGCCATGACCGCCTCGGCACCCGTCTTCGCGGCGCTTCGCGTGTTGCAGGCGGCGGGTGGTGCCGCGGCACTGGTCGCCACCTTCGCCACCATCCGCGATGTCTTCGGCGCCCGGGAGGATGTGGTCGGCATCTATGCCCTGTTCGGCGGCATCCTCGCTTTCGTGCCGGCCTTCGGCCCGGTGCTCGGCGCGGCGATCGATCATCTGGCCGGCTGGCGCGCCATCTTCGCGGTGCTGGCCGGGCTCTGCGCGCTGGCCGGCCTGCATGCCGCCGGGCGCTGGACCGAGACCCGGCCGGCCGGTGCTCAAGCATTGCGCCTCAGGCATCTCGGCACCATCCTCGGCCATGGTCCCTTCTGGATCTACAGTTTCGGTTCCGCCACCGCCTATGGCGCCTTCTTCGTCTATTTCTCGACCGCGTCGCAGATCCTGATCGAGCGCCACGGGCTCAGCCCCACCGCCTTCAGTCTGGTCTTCGGCACGGTGGCGCTGGTGATGATCGTCACCAGCCGCTTTTCCGCCCGCCTCGCCGCGCGCTGGGGCGCTCGCGGCTGCCTGCGGCGCGGCGTGCTGCTGATCATGGCAAGCGCTCTCCCCTTGGCCGTCAGCGAAACGCTGCTGCCGGCCTCATCACTCGCCTTCATCGTCCCGGTCTGGGTGATGGCGGTCGGCATCTCGCTGACCGTGGCGGTGACGACCGATGGCGCCCTGCGGCCCTTCGCCCAGATGGCCGGTACCGCCATCGCCGTCAATGGCTGCCTGGAAAGCCTCATCGTCACCGGCCTCGGTACCCTGGCGGTGCTGGCCCTGCCCGCCGCAACCGCCTGGCCCCTGATCGGCTTCTGCCTCGCGGCCGGTTTGCTGTCGCTCGGCCTCGCCGGCCGGCTGCCGCCCACATAACGCCGGATGTCATAAAACACCGGAGGTCATAAAACCTGACGGCGGCGGGCCATCGTCATGACAGGCCATCGTTACGACAGGCTTGCCGCCGCGCGAGCGGCACGCATGGATACCCGTCGCTTTGAGCATTTGGCCTTGGCGGCTTAGCTTCCTATACTGCCGGCCCTATACCGCTGGCTGGGATTCGCCCCGCCCTGCCCGACCGCGTTCACCTTTTCAGGCCAACATCATCATGTCGCGTAAGACGCCCACAACCGACAGGTCCACCGCTTCCGCTCGTCCCGGCTCGGGCATTCCTGGCTCGGGCATTCCGGGTGCCCGGGCGTCCTGGACCGATGTCTTCCGCAACGGCCTGGCGATTTATACCCTGACCATGAACCTCGCCATCGGCCTGCATGCGATCGATGTCTTCATCATCGCGACCGTCATGCCGAAGGTGGTGCGCGATATCGGCGGTACCTCGTTCTACACTTGGCCGACCATGCTCTACATGGTGGCCTCGATCATCGGCGCGGCCAGCGGCAATCCGCTGAAAGGCATCATGGGCTCGCGCCGGGCCTATATCCTCGGCAGCCTGCTGTTCCTGATCGGCTCGATCGGCTGCGCCGAGGCGCCGTCGATGGCGGTGATGCTGGTTGCCCGTGTGCTGCAAGGCTGGGGCGGCGGGCTGCTCATTTCGCTCTCCATGGCGATGGTGCAGGAGTTCTACCCCGAACATCTCAGGAAACGCGCCCTCGCCCTCATCTCCACCACCTGGGGCATCGCCGCTTTGCTCGGCCCCGCCATCGGCGGCATCTTCGCCGAACACGGCTGGTGGCGCGGCGCCTTCTGGTTCAATGCGCCGATCATCGCCCTCTTCCTGATCGGCGCCTGGTGGAAACTGCCGCGCCACCGGGCCGACGGCCCCGTCACCCGCTTCCCCTATCGCCGCCTCGGCCTGCTCTCGATCGGCGTCATCGCCGTCGGGCTCGCAGCGCAGGTCGCGGAAATCCTGCGGGAAACCGGCGTCGATCTCAGCGGTCCGCTGCAACATGCCGTGCTGCCGGTGCAGATCGCGCTGATCGTCATCGCCATCCTCATGGTGCGCGTCACCATCGTCATGGACAAGGGCAAGACCGACAGCCGTCTCCTGCCGACGAAACCCTTCTCCCTCATCACCACCACCGGCATCGCCGGCTGGGTGATGTTCCTCTCCTCGATCACCCATACGGTGATCGGCGCCTATCTGCCTTTGGCCCTGCAGACCCTGCGCGGCACCAGCGACGAAGTCGCCGGCTATATCATGGCCTGCCTCGCGATTTCCTGGACCGTGGGCTCGGTCGCCACCTCCGGCCTGCATGAAATGGCGGCGCGGCGCTGCATCTATATCGGCCTGGTCCTCTCCAGCATCGGCCTGACCGGCCTCACCTTATCGCTGGCAACCGCACCGCTGTGGATGGTCGCCGCCCTGGATGCTTTGGTCGGGCTCGGGCTCGGCATCACCAATCTGCATCTGACCGCCGCCACCATGCGCCATGCCATGCAGGGCGAGGAGGCGCTGACGGCCTCCGCCATCCCGACCATCCGCTCGCTCGGCATCTCCTTCGGCGCCGCCGGTGCCGGCGTCATCGCCAACAGCGCCGGCCTCTCCAATGTGCTGGACCCGGCCCAGGTCGGCGCCGCCATCCATTGGGTCCTGTCGCTCGGCTGCCTGGCGCCGGTCGTGGCCTTCCTTTTCGCCCTGCGCTTCGTCGCCCAGGTCCGCCGCCTGCCCGAGCCCGCGCTCAATCCGGCGGCCAAGGCGCAGGCGGAACAGGTGCTGCTGGTGGAATAAAACCCACCAACACAATCATGCATCTCAGGCGACCGCATCGCAGACCGTCGCGGCGGCCTTCGCCCGGCGCCCGAAGGCGGTGAAACTCAGCACCGCCAGGACCGAGATACTGATCGCGCCATAGAGCATCACCCAGCCGAAGCCCTGGGTCAGGGCCGCATGGGCAGAAGCGGATGTCAGGCCGCTGCCCGTATCGCCAGCCCCGATACTACCGGCGGCGATGCGCTCCGCCAGGGAGCCGATCCGCGCGCCCGCCGCCTCGCCCAGCGTCTCCTTGAGATGCGCCGTGACACCCTGCACCAGCACGAAGCCCATCAGCGCGATATTGAGGGCGAGCGAGATCATCCGGGCGCTCATATCGATGCCGGAGGCCATGCCGGCGCGGTCGCTGGTGACGGCCGCCGTCGTCGTGTTGGTGACGGGCGTATTGGTGGCGCCGAGACCGGCTCCCGCGACCGCCGCGCCGATCAAGGTCAGCGGCCAGGCAGCGGCCCCGATTACCGTTGCCGCCGCCATGACGAAGAAGCCGAGCCCGATGGTGGCGAGGCCGGCGGGGATGACGCGTTCGGCACCGTGACGCAATGCCAGCCGTTCGGCATAGGCCGGCACGACCAGGGTCGGCAGCGTATAGGCCAGTAAGGCCGCACTCGCCGTGATGCCGTTGAAGCCGAGCCCGGTCTGGAACCAGATCGGCAGATAGATCATGAAGGGCCAGAAGGCGAAGTTCATCCCCATCGAGCCGAGCAACGCGCCGGTGAAGCGACGGATGCGGAAGACCGAGAAGTCGAACATCGGATGCGGCACCACGCGCTCGGCGATCACGAAGGCGATCAGGCTGATCACGGCGGCACCCAGCACCGCCAGCGCCACCGGGCTGGCGAAGCCCAGTTCCGATCCCTGGGTGATGAAGAAGACGATGCAGAAGACCGCCAACGACAACGTGACGATACCGGCGATGTCGAGATGCTTGGCCGCCGGGTCGCGCGATTCCCGCACCCCGGTGGCGGCGAGGCCCAGCGTCACGATGGCGAGCACGACATGGATCAGGAAGACCCAGGTCCAGCCCAGCAATTCGGCGATGCCGCCGCCGATCAGCGGCCCGAAACCGAGACCGAAACCGAAGATGATGCCCCACCAGCCGAAGGCGCGGGCGCGCTCGCCGGGATCCTGGAACTGTTGCGACAGCACCGCCACCTGGCAGATCAGCATGGCGCCGCCGCTCGCCCCCTGGAGCGTGCGGCCGATGATCAGCACCGTCATGTCGCTCGCCAGCCCGCAGAGCAGCGAGGTCAGGCCGAAAGCGGCAATGGTGCTGAGATAGATGCGCTTGCGCCCATAGCGGTCCGCCAGGGTGCCGGTGGCCATCAGCACCGTCGCGACCGCGATCGTATAGGCGTTCATGGTCCATTGAAGCTGCTGGAAGTCGGCCCCCAGCACCTCCTTCAGGGTCGGCAGGATGGCCGGCACGCTGGAGATCTCCAGGCCGAACATCAGGGAGGACAAACCGACGGCGAGCAGTGCGCGCATGTTGGAGATTTTTGTCATGACCAAGCCTTCGCAAGAGACGGCGGTCGACGGTGGAATACCCTTGCGATTCAAGAGGTGAATCGAGCGGTGGGACGGGGTGCCATCGACCTTCGGCGCAAACATAGCCTCGGCTTGACCATCATTAAATGATGTGGCTTATGATTTCAGAGATAACAGATATGGATGGTTGAGATGTCCGCGCTCGATGTCGAAGCCGTCGAGGTCTTCGTGACGATCGCCGAGCTGCAGAGTTTCACCCGCGCCGCCGAGGCGCTCGGCACGACCCAGGGCGCGATCAGCGTCAAGCTGAAGCGGCTGGAAGACCGGATCGGCGCGAAACTGATCGAACGCACGCCGCGCCGGGTGCGGCTCTCGGCCCAGGGCGCCGTCTTCCTCGACCGCGCCCGCGACCTGCTGGCGGCGCATCAGGCCGCCGTGGAATCCCTCGCCGCCGCACCGCGCCGTTTCGTCCTCGGCATCGCCGCGCATGTCGCCGGTCCCGAACTGCCGACATTGTTGGCCCAGCTCCATGCCCATGATCCGGGCCTTCGGATCGAAGTGCAGTTGGAGAATTCACGCACACTTCTCGATGCCTTCGACCGGGGCGAGCTCGATGCCGCCATCGTCCGGCGGGACGAGGACCGGCGCGATGGCGAGGTCCTGGCACCCGAACAATTCGGCTGGTTCGCGACACCGGACTTCCAGCACCGCGAGGGCGAGCCGTTGCGGCTTGCCGGCTTGTCGCCCTCTTGCGGCGTGCGCAATATCGGCACCCAGGCGCTCGATGCCGCCGGCATTCCCTGGATCGAAGTCTTTCTCGGCGGCGGCTCCTCCGCCGTCACGGCGGCAGTCTCGGCGGGCCTCGCCACGGCCGTCTTCTCCTGCCGCCTCGCCCCGCCGGGCACGGTCGAGGTGAGCGAGCGGCTGAAACTGCCGCGTCTGCCCGCCTCGGAGATCGTGCTGCATTCCACACTGACCGATCCGAAATCCCGCGCGGCCCTGCGCAGCCTGGCCGCCGCCTTCCGCGATCACCGGCCCAACGGCAAGTAAGCTCTCACTATCTTACCCTGTCGCGCATCGACACGAGATGTCAGGAGAGTTGCGGCGATGTCGGTCATCGCATGGACGCAAAGCCGCCGCTTGCCTACAATCCGGGCTTGGCCATTTCCACTTCAGGCAACGGCCAATCAGCGACAAGGCGGCACAGCATGGAAACCACGGTGCATGAGATTGCCGACGGCATCTATCGCTTCTCGACCTATGTGCCGCAGATCGCCCCGCCCAACGGCTTCACCTTCAACCAATTCCTCGTCAAGGGCGACGAAGCGCTGCTGTTCCATTGCGGACAACGGCAGCTCTTCCCCTCGGTCTCGACGGCACTGGCCCGTGTCATGCCGCTGACGCAATTACGCTGGATCGGTTTCGGCCATCTCGAGGCCGATGAATGCGGCGCGATGAATGACTGGCTGGTCGCCGCCCCACGGGCGCAGGTTGCCTTCGGCCAGCTCGGCTGCCTGATCTCGATCAACGATTTCGCCAACCGGCCGCCCCGTCCGCTGAACGAAAACGATGTGCTGGATCTCGGCGCCAAGCGTCTGCGCTATCTGCCGACGCCCCATGTGCCGCATAACTGGGAAGCCGGCCTGTTCCATGAGGAACAGACCGCCACGCTGCTCTGCGGCGATCTCTTCACTCATCTCGGCAACGGTCCGGCGGTGACCGAGAGCGATCTGCTCGGCCCCGCCATCGCCGCCGAGCAGATGTTCCAGGCCTCCGCCTTGACGCCGCAGACGGCGCCGACTATCCGACGCCTTGCCGGTTTGCAGCCGAAGACCCTGGCCTTGATGCACGGCTCGTCCTTCAGCGGTGATGGCGCCATCGCCCTCGGCGACCTCGCCGCCTTCTATCAGGACCGGCTGAACAGCCAGATGCGACAGTGAGGTTGCCCCGCTGTAAAGCTTGCCGCTACGAGACCGGCCGGCAATCCAGGACGCTGAAACCGATCTCGGTCGGTGTCAGGCCGTAGAGCGCAAATCCGCTGCCCTCCAGCAAGCGCTGGAACTCCGTCTCGCTCCGCTCCCGGCCGCCTTGGGCCATGACCAGCATGTTGATATCCATGAACCTGGCGGGATGCGGGCCGGGCTCCAATGGCAAGATATGTTCGACGATCAGCAACCGCCCGTTTTCCGCCATGGCCTCGCGGCAATTGGCGAGAATGCGCAGACAGTCGTCGTCCGACCAATCATGCAGCACGAATTTCATCACATAGAGATCGGCGCCGGCCGGCATCTCAGCGAAGAAATCGCCGCCGACGATGCGGCATCTCTCGGCAATACCGGCGCGCTCCAGCAAAGGCTGCGCCTGCGCCACCACCGACGGCTGATCGAACAATATGCCACGCAAACCCGCATAGGCCTGCAGCAATCCGGCAACCAGCGCACCGCGTCCGCCGCCGATATCGACCAGGTCGCTGACATCGCTGAAGTCATAGGCCTTCAACACGGCCGAGACCGAGGCTGCGGTTTGATCCGCCATGAAGGTGTTGAACCGTGTCGCCGCCTCCGGGTGATCCCGGAGATAGTCGAACAGGCCTTGCCCGAAGGCGACCTCGGTGCCGGAAATGCCGCGCCGCAGGCAGGCGGTGAGATGGCCCCATGATGTCCAGCTCACATCGCCGCCGATGAAGACGGCGCGGGGCCGCAGCGACCCCGCGACATCGCTGCGCAGCCAGTATCCCCGCTCGGTCAACGCAAAGAGATCCGCCGCGCGTTCCTCGAACACGCCCTCGCTCGACAGATAGCGCAGGACGCGACGGAGGAAATCCTCACTGGTGCCGCTCAAGCGGGCGAGCTCCGCCGCCGTCCGGGGACCGGCCGCGAGATGATCCGCGATCCCCAGTTCCGCAATGGCCGAGATGGCAATCGTCACCGAGTGACCCACGATCAGGCGCCGCATCTCGGCGAAGCTTGCTCCGCTCTGCATCTCCGCCTCCGATCAGTCGTGGCCAGTTTTCATGCCGGATGCTTCCATCCTGCGACCACGGCCATCAGCCGTCCAGCAGACGGTAATCCCATTCCCAGCGCACGGGCCGCGGCTACCGGGTTAAGATATTGCGTGATCCCATCCATTGTCCCGCGAACGCCTGCCCCCTCACTCCGCCCTGTCGGCGTGGGCCCATGCGAAATGCAGTGCTCGGCATCGCCCATGGATTGCCGGGTCAATCCTCGGGTCAAGCCCGAGGACAGGTCCGGCAATGACAAGCCGGGATGAGGTATCCGGTTTGCGACCACTATACACGTCGGGAGCCGACCCCCTTTGTGCTTGGCCCAGTCAATCTTACACCGCCGCGTTATCCAACTCGTTCGTCATCCCCGGACTTGATCCGGGGATCCATGCCGACACCCTGTAAAATCTCCTCCACGGATTGCTGGGTCAAGCCCGCGGCTGTCCAGTTTGAAAGCAAGCCTATCCGGCAACATCTCGTCGAAGCCCATCGCCCCCTCACCCCGACCCTTTCGAGCCCACCACCGGTCGATGAAAACGGAACCGATTGACTCCCGTCCCGCCTCCCTCTAATCAAGTTGTACACCTGACCATACAATTGGCACCTCCAACCAGAGGAGCCCCGGGGAGGAAGAATGCCGATTGGGCCGAAGGCAGCGTCCAGATCGACACGTGTGGACGTGACGGCATTGCAGCAGCGCAGCTACCGGATCGTGCGCCTGAAGCATCCCGGGCGCTGGATCGCCGGGACTATCGTCCTGATTCTGTTGGCTTTATTGATCAAGGCCTTCGCCGAAGGTCAGATCCACTGGGATGTCGTCGGCAAGTTCCTGACAGCCGAGGTCATCCTCCGGGGCTTCTGCAACACCCTGCTGATGTCGCTCTGCGCGATGCTCCTGGGCACCTTCCTCGGCGTCCTCTTCGCCGTCATGCGGCTCTCGCCCAATCCGGTGACCAGCTTCGTCGCCTGGCTCTATGTCTGGGTCTTCCGTGGCACGCCTGTCCTGCTGCAGCTCCTGATCTGGTTCAACATCGCGCTGATCTTTCCCAAGATCAGCTTCCCCGGCTTCTGGGAGGCCCGCACGGTCGATATCGTGACGCCTTTCGTCGCGGCTTTGCTCGGCCTCGGCATCAATGAAGGCGCCTATATGACCGAGGTGGTGCGCGGCGGCATCAGCTCGGTGGATCACGGCCAGACCGAGGCCGCCAATACCCTCGGCATGTCGCGCTTCCAGACCCTGCGCCGCATCATCCTGCCCCAGACCATGCGCCTGATCGTGCCGGCCATGGGCAATTCAGCGATCGGCATGCTGAAATTCACCTCGCTGGCGGCGGCGATCTCCTACACGGAAATGCTGAATGCCGCGCAGCAGGTCTATTTCGTCAATGGCGCGGTCATCGAGCTGCTCTTCGTCTGCGCCGTCTGGTACCTGCTCGGCACCACGGTCCTCAACATCGTGCAGTATTTCATCGAACGGCATTACGGGCGCGGTGTGGCGCGCGGCCCCAGCCGCGCCACCTTCCGCCTGCCCTTCGGCCTGGGGTCGAGTGGGGCGCCAACCAGCGAAGCAAAGGTGCAGTCATGAGCACGGCCCCCGCGAGCACGCTGGTCAAGACCATCAATATCCGCAAGAAATTCGCCGGCCGCGAAGTGTTGCGCGGGGTCGATCTCGAGGTCCAGAACGGCGAGGTCTTGTGCATCCTCGGCCCCTCGGGCAGCGGCAAGAGCACCCTGCTGCGCTGCATCAACCATCTGGAAACCCTGGATGACGGCGTCGTCTGGGTCGATGGCGAGATCATCGGCTACGAGCTGCGCAACGGGACCTTGCGGGAATTGCCGCCGGCCAAGGTGCGCCGGCAGCAGCGCGAGATCGGCATGGTGTTCCAGCATTTCAATCTCTTCCCGCATATGACGGCGCTGGAGAATGTCATCGAAGGCCCGGTCATCGTCCGCAAGGAACCGCGCGCTTCCGCCGAGACACGCGCTCGCAGGCTGCTCGCCCAGGTGGGGTTGGAGGATCGCGGCGATGCCTATCCCGCCCAGCTTTCCGGCGGCCAGAAGCAGCGCGTCGCCATCGCCCGGTCGCTCGCCATGGAGCCGAAGCTGATGCTGTTCGACGAGCCCACCTCGGCGCTCGATCCCGAACTGGTCGGCGAGGTGCTCGACGTCATGCGCAAGTTGGCCGCCGCTGGTACCACAATGATCGTCGTCACCCATGAGATCGGCTTCGCCCGCGAGGTCGCCGACCGGGTCGCCGTCATGGTCGATGGCGAGATCCGGGAGATCGGCGCGCCGGCCGATGTCCTGACCAATCCGACCGATCCCCGCGTCCGCAGCTTCCTTGCCCGCGTGCTCGCCTAACTCTTTCCCATCAACCGCTCAGCAAAAGACATCCAGGAGGAACACTCAATGAGCCGTCTGCCGATTACCCGCCCGCTTGTTACCCGTTCACTGGCTGCCGCCATCCTGTCGGCCGCCCTCTCCCTCGGCGCTCTCGCCACGACCGCATCCGCCGAGACGACGGTCAATTCGAAGCTGCGCGACATGCTGCCGGCCAAAACCCGCGAGGCCGGCGCCCTCAACATCGCCATCAGCCTCGCTTATCCGCCGATGGAATATTCCGATGCCGGCTCGACCGACCTGAAGGGTGCCGATATCGACCTCGCCAAGGAAGTGGCGGCGCGCCTCGGCCTGAAGATCAACTTCCAGAACGTCGATTTCTCGCAGCTCATCGCCCAGGTGAAGACCGGCCGCGCCGACATGATCTGGACTGCCTTCTCCGATCTCACCAAGCGCCAGGGCGATCTCGATTTCATCGACTATTTCAAGACCGGCGACCAGATCTTCGCGCCTGTCGAAAACCAGGGCAAGATCAAGACCGTGCAGGACCTCTGCGGCAAGACGGCCGCCGTCGCCACCGGCACAAGCTGGGTCACCTACATGCAGGATCTCAGCAAGTCGACCTGCCCGGCCGACAAGCAGATCAATGTCATGCAGATCCCGACCGAGGCCGAGCAGATCCTGCAGATGAAGCAGGACCGCGCCCAGGTTTCGATGATGGGTTTCGAAGGCGTGCTCGACCTGCAGAAGCAGCAGCCCGGCAAGTTCTACCAGATCGGCGAGCTGCAGGAGCCCGGCCATTACGGCATCGCCTTCGCCAAGGACTCGGCGCAGTTGCGCGATGCCGTCAAAGCGGCCATGGATAGCATGAAGGCTGACGGCACCTATGTGGCGATTCTCGACCGCTACGGCCTGAAGCAGGCGGCGGTCGATGCCTTCACGATCAATGCCGGCAACTAAGAACGCAATGCCAGGACTGTGAAGACTGGCGCGTAAAGGGGAACAACGCATCGATGGCTGACGATTTCGCCGCCGGTAACTTCGCCTTTGACCCGCATGATCCGACACCGCTCTATACGCAGCTCTACCGGATGTTGCGGTCGCGCATTCTCGATGGCGTCTATGCCGAGGGATCGGCCATCCCCTCGGAAACCGCCATGCGCGACGAGCACGGGATCACACGAGGCACGGTCCGGCACGCGGTCTCCCTCCTGGTTCAGGAGGGGCTCGTGCGCCAGATCCGGGGCAAGGGCACGATCGTCACCTATACGCCCATCAATCACAGCGTCTGGAACTTCGGTGGCTTCACCGACTTCTCCCGCGCGCGCGGCCAGCGTCCCATCACCACCGTCCTCGAGCAGGCCATCGAGGACGGTGAGACGGGGCCGGTTCTGCGCCTGGTCCGCGCGCGGGGTGTCGCCATCGAGGACACCAGCACCTTCCTCAATCTCGATACTTCCTGGCTCGAGCTGAAGAAGTATCCCGGCATCGAGAAACTCGATTTCGAGAAACTGTCCCTCTATCAGGTCATGCGCGAGCGGTACGATATCGTGCCGGCCCGCGCCGAGCTGACCCTGTCGGTGGTGGCGCCCTCCGACCTCACGCGCCAGGTCTTCGGCGAGATACCGGGTGTGCCGGCCTTCATCTGCGCCACCGGCAATGTCTATACCGGCAGCGGCGTGCTCGCCGAACGCACCTCCGTCATCTATTCGCCGGCCCTGGAGATGCGCGTCGGCACTTCCTGGAATGGCGGCCATACCGACATCCTGCCCAGTTCCGTCACCCCCGATTCATCGAACAGGACGCAAAAGTGACCAACCGCTTCAGCCAGACCTTCACCACGCCCAAGCCCGTCCTCGGCATGCTGCATTTGACCGGAACGACGGCGGCGGAACGTCTGGAGATCGCGCAGAGAGAGACCGAGACGCTGATCGCCAACGGCATCGACGGCGTCATCGTGGAGAATTATTTCGGCGACAAGGACGATGTGCGCCGCGTGCTCGGCTGGCTGGAGACGCGCAAGCCGGATGTGCTCATCGGCCTCAATGTGCTGCGCGACCATCATCTTTCTTTCGCCCTCGCCCGCCAGCACCGCGTCGACTTCATCCAGATGGATTCGGTCGCCGGCCACCTGACGCCGGACGAGGACGACGCCTTCGCCGCCGAGCTGCAGGAGCTGCGCAAGGGCGTTTCCTCGGTACTGCTGGGCGGCGTCCGCTTCAAATACCAGCCGGTGAAATCGGGCCGGACCGAGGCCGAGGATATCCGCATCGGCATGCAGCGCTGCGACGGCTTCGTCATCACCGGCGAGGCGACGGGCCAGGAAACCGATCTCGAAAAGGTCCGCCGCTTCCGTGCCGTCACCGGCGACGCCTTCCCCCTGCTGATCGGCGCCGGCATGACGGCCGGCAATGCCGCACAGCAGATGGCCGAGGTCGATGGCGCCATTGTCGGCAGCTATTTCAAGCATAATTATACTGATACCGGCATCGTCGACGGGTCGCATGTTCGGGAATTGATGGATGCCGTGCGACAGGTGCGTCCCGCCGCCCTCAATCTGCGAAAGGCCTGAGCCATGGCGAATCAAATCGGGGAGCATGTGAGCCGCGAAATCCACGCGCTGGATGTGCGCGAGGCCGATTTCTCGCTCTACGGCCGCGTCTATGCGATGACGGGCACAGACAACACCGCCGATCCGGCGATCGGGATCATCCGCTCGGAAGGACCAGGCTGGACCGATGCCTACACCGCTGCGCCCTTGCTCAGCAGCAATGGCAGCCTCGGCCTGACCAAAGGCGGCCCCGCACCCTTCACCACCACACAGATGGAACGGCATCTGCTGACAGAGGAGGCACTGTTCTGCGCGGCCGACCCCATCGTGCTCGCGGTGGCGGCCTCTACAGATGGCGCCCAGCCGCGCGCGGAAGATATCCGCGCCTTCGTCATCACGCCGGGTACGGTCGTGGTGCTCAACAAGGGCACCTGGCATGACGCCTGCCGGGGTATCGGCAAGGACGCCTATTATTACTGGATCGCGACCTGCGGCCTCGGTGACGGCTCGCCCTGGACCGAGGTGACCGGCGGCACCGTCCGCGTCACCGCAGATCTTCCGGCGGGTAATTGAACCATGGCCGGAGCTGAAATGGCTGGAGCTGAAATGGCTGGAGCTGAAATGACCGAGGCTGAAGCGGCGCAGACCGCCTATTTCATCGGCGATGTCGCGCAGGACGACTACTACCGCGCCGAACGCTGGCCGGGTGTCGCCGACAAGGCCTATATCGAGGAAAGCCGCAGCTATGTCGGCGGCATGATCGCCAATGCCGCCTGTGTCCATGCCGGTTTCGGTGGCCGGACGGAATTCATCTCGCTCCTCAATCACAGCCCGCTGTCGCAGCAGCTCTGCGATGAGCTCGGTCGCAAGAATGTCGCCACCAGCCATATGCTCTATGACCCCGGGGTGCCGAATTCCCGTTGCATGATCTTCCTGGTCGGCGGCGAACATGTGGTGCTGTTCACAGGCGGCGGCGACCAGCCGATGTCCCTGCCGCCTGCGGCGATGCAGGCCCTGCGCGCGCCGGGCTATCTCTATACCACCCTGGACCGGGCCAAGCGCCTGGTTGCAAGTGACCGCGGCGCCGACCTGACGGGTGCGGCCGTGCTGGCCGATCTCCGCGCCCATGGCCGGCGAGTGGTGTTCGATCTCGATGTCGATGGCTTCGCCGCCGAGGATTTCGACTATCTGCGCGGCGCGCATGTCGTCATCATGAACCAGGTCGGCTTCGAGCATGCCTACGGCACGCCCGATCTCGCGCGGATCAATAGCTGGATGCGCGAACATCAGGTGCAGACCGTGATCCGTACCTTGGCGGCCGACGGCGCCCAGGCCTATGACGGCAAGGACGTCATCGAAGTGCGCGGCTATGATGTCCCGGTCGCCGATGTCACCGGCGCCGGCGACACCTTCGGCGGCGCCCTGGTCTATGCCCTGCCCCGCATGGCCGATCTGCGTGCCGCCCTGGATTTCGCCATCGCCGCCGCCGCGCGCTCGGTCATGATCGAGGGTCCGCAAGGTGGCGTCGCCACGCCGGAGATGGTCGAGCAGTTCCGCCGCGACTTCGCCGGCTCCATATCCGTTTCTCATCCCCGGACTTGATCCCGTCGGCGCAGGCCGACATTCGTCGGCGGGGGTCCATGGCGGAGGCCGTACACTACTTCCGCCATGGCCCCTCAGGTCAAGCCTAATACTGTCCGGTTAAGGCCTTTAAGTGGTTCCTGCCGGTTCGACCTTACGCTGCATCACCCCCCACCTTAATCCTCCCCCGCAAGGGGGGAGGAGATTGAGATGCATTTGACTGCGGTGACATATGGATTTTTCAGTGACGGGTTTTTTGGTGACACCTGGCGCCTTTCATTCCCTCCCCCCTTGCGGGGGAGGGTAAGGGTGGGGGGTATTACCGAATGACGATCCGTGTCTCACCGACCTGACGACGCTTCTCAGATAAGCGACATCAAAGCTTCCCCTCTTCCTTAACTGGACACCACTGGGCGTGATCCGGGGATGACAGGAGGGTGTGATGACACTTCGTGCGCATGTGTGTTCAAGAAGCCCGCGCGATGTTCTTCACCATCGAGACCAGGAGTGCGGCAGCGCCGACACACCCTCTCCTGTCATTGCCGGGCGTGACCCGGCAATCCATGCCAGATCCACGCTCGGCATCCACCACAATCCTCGCCAGCAGGATGCACGGTATCGTCCATGCGTGCTGGTCCCGGTCTCCGTGCCCTTTGGCGACGCGGCACGGAGGCCGTGATACAGAGGTATCGACACAGAGGTATCGACACAAGGGCCGCGACATCAAGGCTCTTGCGAATCGGTACGCACCGATTGCAATAATCATGGCGGGTTCCCGTCCATCTGCGTGCTGATCGCGTCCCTTGCCGAAGGAGCAGACGATGTCCAGCCCTGCGACCGCGACGTCCGACGCTCTCTCGCCCTGGTGGGGGCGCGGCGTCATTCTGACCATGGTGGTCGGTTTCTCCATTCTCATCCTGGTCTCGGTTGCCGCCTATCGGAACGCGCCGCCGATCCCCGGCCAGACCGTCAGCCAGACCGGCACGCCGCTCTTCACCGCTGACGACATCTCCAGCGGCCAGGAAGTTTTTCTCAAATACGGTCTGATGGATAACGGCAGCATCTGGGGACATGGCGCCTATCTCGGGCCCGATTTCTCCGCCAGCTATCTGCACGATCTGGCGCTGGCCCTCGCCGACCAGATCGCCCTGGGAAAATACCACGAGCATTACGCCAACCTGCCGGCCGAGGATAAGGGCGCCATCGACGGCGCGGTGGCCGCGCGGCTGAAAGCAAATACCTATGACGCCGGCAAGGACGTATTGACCCTGCCGATCGCCGACGATGCCTTCTTCAAGGCCGAGCAGCAACTCTGGCGAAGCTATTTCCATGATCCCGCCGGGAATGGCGGGCTGAAGGTCGACCTGATCGCCGACCCGACGGAACTGCATCAGCTTAACGCGTTCTTCGCCTGGGCGGCCTGGGTCTCGGTCGCCGAGCGACCGCAGGCCGGACATTCCTACACCAACAATTTCCCCTATGACCGGCTGGCGGGCAATCAGCCGACCGCCGGCGCCGTCATCTGGAGTGTGCTCAGCATCGTCTTCCTGCTGGGCGGCATCGGCGTTGTCCTGGTGCTGGCCGGCCGCTTCGACGATCTCGGCTGGCACGGCAATTACCGGACCGGTGCCGGCACGCTGATCCAGGGCGCCATCACGCCGGGGCAGCGCGGCATCATCAAATTCGTCGTCGTCGCGGCCGTGCTGTTCCTCGGCCAGACACTCGTAGGGGGCGCCGTCGCCCATTATCGCTCGGAGCCCGGCGATTTCTACGGCCTCGATCTCTCACTGATCTTCCCCAGCAACCTGATGCGGACCTGGCATCTGCAAACCGCCATCTTCTGGATCGCCACCTGCTTCGTGGCCGGCGCCCTGTTCGTCGCCACGCTGATCGGCCGTCACGAGCCGGCCTTCTATCGTCGCGGCATGAACATCCTCTTCACCATGCTGGCCGTGGTCGTCTTCGGCAGCCTGCTGGGTGAATGGGCAGGCATCTCCCAATGGTTCCACGATAGCTGGTTCTGGATCGGCAATCAGGGCTGGGAATATCTCGAGCTGGGCCGGCTGTGGCAGATCCTGCTGGCCGCCGCGCTCGGTCTCTGGCTGTGGCTGCTGTATCTTGCCGTAGCGCCCGCCTTGCGCGATCCCAAGCGCCGCCTGCTGGCGATCTTCTTCCTGCTGGCCTCGGCCGCCATTCCGCTCTTCTATGTGCCGGCACTGTTCTTCGGTGCCCGTACCAATTTCACCGTGGTCGATCTCTGGCGCTTCTGGATCGCTCATCTGTGGCTCGAAGGCTTCTTCGAATTCTTCGTCACCGTGATGGTCGCGATCATCCTGCATGAACTGGGGCTGGTCAGCCGGAAATCCGCGCTGCGCACCATCTATCTCGACGCCATCCTCTATTTCGCCGGCGGCGTCATCGGCACGGGGCATCACTGGTATTTCTCCGGCCAGACCGAGATGAACATGGCGCTGTCGGCGATCTTCTCGGCGCTTGAAGTCGTGCCGCTGACCTTGATCACCCTGGACGCCTGGCCCTTCATTTCGATGACGCGGCTGCCCAACAGCCCGGCCGCGCGCCACAAATGGACCTTTCTGTTCCTGATGTCGGTCGGCTTCTGGAACTTCGTCGGTGCCGGCGTCTTCGGCTTCCTCATCAATCTGCCGATCGTCAGCTATTTCGAGGTCGGCACCATCCTGACACCCAATCACGCCCATGCCGCCTTGATGGGCGTGTTCGGCATGCTGGGTGTCGCGCTGATCTCCTTCATGCTGCGCGAGACGGTCAGCGACGCGGCCTGGTCGCGGATCGGGCGCTATATGGGCTGCGCCTTCTGGGGCTTGAATATCGGGCTCGGCTGCATGGTCGTCTTCAGCCTGTTCCCCGGCGGCATCCTGCAGGTGGTGGATGTCGTCGAGAACGGCTACTGGCATGCCCGCAGCCTGGCCTATACCGCCGGCACGCTGGCGCGGACCCTGGAATGGATGCGCCTGCCCGGCGATCTCATCTTCATCGTCTTCGGTTCCGTCCCGGTGGTGATCGGCGCGCTTCTCGCCTACCGGCACCTGTGGTCGGAGCGGCTGCGGCCGTCCATGCCGGTCCCGGCCCCGAGTCCGGCGCGGGGCAACTGACGCCACAGGCGGCGGCGCAGTGCAATATCCGGCGCAATATCCGGCAATACGGCATCCACCTGTCGCCGCCGATCCTGCCCCCCGCAAGGATTAAGATGCAGGGGAGACGTGAGGGTGGGATCGGGTTATAATTCCGCCATGGTGGGTCGCGGCGAGCGTGAGTTGCAAGCATGACCTGCGCCGGATCTCGTACCAGAGCCACTGACGGCAGCGCCGTGTCGGTCTGCCCGATTTGGCCCGCGACCTCCCCGTTGCACCAACAGGTCGGAGGAGTGATCATGGCCCTGACAATCCGGAATCCCATCGAATGGGGATGGGACCAGCTTCTACATGCGGCCGAGGCGCTGGGCTTGGCCAATCATCATGTCCAGCGCACAGCCGACCATCTCTATTCCCGCCCGCTGGTCATCCGCCGCATCCATGTTGCCGATATCCGCGAGATTCTGGCGAAAGGGTTCGAGGATTTCGGCGCCTATCGCACCGATGTCATCTTTCTCTGCCTGGTCTATCCCATCGTCGGCCTGGTCTTCGCCCGCATGGCCTTCCATTACGAGATGATCCCCCTGCTCTTCCCGCTGGCCTCGGGCTTCGCGCTGGTCGGCCCCTTCGCCGGCACCGGGCTCTATGAGATGAGCCGGCGGCGCGAACTCAGCCAGCGACGCGGGCAGGAGGACAAGCCGAGCTGGACCCATGCCTTCGGCGTCTTCCGCTCGCCTAATTTCGGGCCGATCGCGGTGCTGGGCTTCATGCTGATCGTGCTGCTGGTCGCCTGGCTGGCCAGCGCCTGGTGGATCTATCAGGCGATCCATGGACCGCAGGCCGACGAATCCTGGGGCCAGTTCGCCCAGGATGTCCTGCTGACCTCCAGCGGCTGGTGGCTGATCGTGGTCGGCTGCGGCGTCGGCTTCTGCTTCGCGCTGCTCGCCATGGTGATCAGCGTGGTCGCCTTCCCGCTGCTGCTCGACCGGCCGGAAGTCGGCCTCGTCACGGCGATCTCGACCTCGATCCGCTGCGTCGCCGTCAATCCGGCGCCGATGGCGGCCTGGGGCCTGACCGTCGCCGCCGGCCTCGTCCTCGGCTCGATCCCGCTCTTCATCGGCCTGGTCGTCACTCTGCCGGTGCTCGGTCACGCCACCTGGCATCTCTATCGCAAGCTGGTGGCGAAGTAGGCACGGTTATCGCGCAGGCGGCCGATCCATCGAGGATCGATCGCCTGCGCCGCTCTCCCCACCCGTTTGGGAAATCCGCTTCCATCGCTGGTCGGTCCCTTGGCCGGGCGGTCCCTTGGCCGCCCGTCCTGATTGTCGGCACGGCTATTGCCCTGTCACGGCATAGAACACCCGCGTGAAGAACGTATGATGGGATTCGATCACCATCATGCCGACGAAGATCAGGACCGCCACCGGCGGCACCAGGATGGCATAGATCAGCGCCAGCCTTTCCCAGGCCATGTGCATGAAGACGCCGACGATCAGCCCGGCCTTGACGATCATGAACAGCAGGATCAGGAACCAGCGCAGATAGCCCTGCAGGCCGAAATAATCCACCAGATAGGAACAGGTGCTGAGCACGAACAGCCAGAACCACACCACCAGATAGAGCTTGATCGGATGCTGCTGCCCCTCATGCGGCGCCGCTTGCGTTGCGGCATGAGGGACGGCCGTTCCATGAGCCGTTGTCTCTACGGTTGCCTGCGCCATGCCCGCCTCACCACAGATAGAAAAGCGCGAAGATGAAGACCCAGACCAGATCGACGAAGTGCCAGTAGAGGCCCATCACTTCCACGATCTCGTAATTGCCCCGCCGGCTGGTGAAGAAACCACGTCTTTCGTGATCGAAATCGCCACGCCACACCTTGCGCGCCATGATCAGCAGGAAGATCACGCCGATCGTCACATGGGTTCCGTGAAAGCCGGTGATCATGAAGAAGGATGACCCGAACTGTTCCGCGCCCCAGGGATTGCCCCAGGGTCGCACGCCCTCGCGGATCAGCTTGGTCCATTCGAAGGCCTGCATGCTGACGAAGCTGGCGCCGAAGGCTGCTGTCGCCAGCATCAGCAGGGCGGTCTTCCTGCGGTCACGGCGATAGCCGTAATTGACCGCCATGGCCATGGTGCCGCTGCTGCTGATCAGGATGAAGGTCATGATGGCGATGAGCAGCAGCGGCACATCGGCGCCGCCGATATTCAGGCCGAAAACGATGCTGGGATTGGGCCAGGGGGTCGTGGTCGAGGTCCGCACCGTCATATAGGAGATCAGGAAGCAACTGAAGATGAAGGTGTCGCTGAGCAGGAAGATCCACATCATCGCCTTCATCCAGGAGGCGCTCTTGAAGGCCCGCTGGTCCGAGGCCCAGTCGATGACGACACCGCGCCAGCCGCCGGGCCGGGGTGCCGCCGGACCCAGGGTTGTCAGCCCCGTGGACAGTCCGGTTGTCGGCATTCTTGTTTCCGTCATCCGCTTGCCTCCCGTTCAACTTGACAGGAACCGACCGCACAGGGCGACGAAATCGTCGGCCCAGGAACTGAGCAGCAACAGCAGCAACAGCCAGACGGCCAGCAGGAAATGCCAATAGGCAGCGCAGAGCTCGACCCCGAGACGTAGCCGCGCCAGTTGCTCCTGCCGTTGCTGGGGACTCGCCGGCAGGCCGGCCGGACCCGCCATACGCCAGACGCGCCGCCCGGTACGACCCAGCGCCACCAGCCCGCCGCTGAGATGCAGGCCATGCAACGCGACCAGCAGATAGAAGAAGGCATTGGCGGGATTGCGTGCCAGGAAATAGCCGGCTTGGTCCAGCTCGCGCCACACCAGCGCCTGCCCCAGCAGGAAGATCAGCGCCAGGGCACCGCCGGCGGTCAGCGCCGGCTTCACCTCCTCGATCCGACCGCCTCGGGCCGCGCGCTTGGCCCAGTACAGGGCCACGCTGCTGGCGATCAGCACGAAGGTGTTGAACCACAGCAGATCCGGCACCGGCAGCGATTGCCAGTCGGCCCCGTGCCGGCGCATCAGATAGGCGCTGATCAGCAAGGTGAAGAGCGCGCCGACCACCGCCATGAACACGCCGAGGCCGATCTTCGCCACCGGCAGCGGCGGCCGGCCGGTATGCGCTGCGCGATGCGGCGTGGCGGCGCCCAGCGGATTGCCGGGCACGCCCGCCTCCAGCCAGGGTTTCGCCATCAGCCGCTGGCGCGACAACCACCAGAAGACGATGCCGAAGATCGCCGCCATGAAGATGAGGATGCTGGCCATCCGTCAGCTATCCTCACTCGGCATGCGCCGGCGCGGCATCGGGCCCCGGCGGTACAGTATCGGGCAACATATGCGGCGCGTGGATGTCGGGCTGGTTCTGCGGCACGAAATCCTCCGCCGCGCCCGGCACGCTGTAATCATAGGCCCAGCGATAGACCACCGGCTGTTCCTTGCCCCAATTGCCATGGCCCGGCGGGGTCTGCGGCGTCTGCCATTCCAGGGTGGTCGCACGCCACGGATTGGGTCCCGCCTCCTTGCCGTGGCGGATGCTCCAAACAAGATTGAAGACGAAGACAAGCTGCGCGAAGCCGACGACCAAGGCGGCGATGGTGATGAAGTGATTGAGCGACGCCGCCGAGGGCGGCACGAAACTGGTCTCGCCCAGTTCGTAATAGCGCCGCGGTACGCCCATCATCCCCAGATAATGCATCGGGAAGAAGATCATATAGGCGCCGAGGAAGGTGACCCAGAAATGGAACTTGCCCAGCGCCTCGTTCATCATCCGCCCGGTGACCTTGGGATACCAGTGGTAGAGCGCCCCGAAGATCACCAGGATCGGCGCGACGCCCATCACCATATGGAAATGCGCCACCACGAACATGGTGCGCGACAGCGGCACATCGACCACCACATTGCCGAGGAAGAGGCCCGTCAGCCCGCCATTGACGAAGGTGATGATGAAGCCCAAGGCGAACAGCATCGGC
>CAYOQR010000034.1:0-56051 GCA_964406155.1 uncultured Rhodospirillaceae bacterium
TGCAGATCCCGTGATGCAGCCAGTTGGCGATATGCTGCGATGAGATCCGCAAGGTGGCGCGGTCTTCCATCAGCCCGATATCGTTGATGTCCGGCACCTTGGAACAGCCGATCCCCTGATCGATCCAGCGCACGACATAGCCGAGGATGCCCTGGGCGTTGTTCTCCACCTCGCGCAGGATCTGGGCCTCGCTCCATTTGCGGAAGGAGGCAACCGGGATATCCAGCAGCGCATCGACATGGGCGCGGCGGCCACCGGCGGCGAGTTTCTTCTGCACGGCGAAGACGTCGATCTTGTGATAGTGCAGGGCGTGCAATGTCGCCGCCGTGGGTGACGGCACCCAGGCGCAATTGGCCCCCGCTTTCGGATGCTCGATCTTCTGCTCCAGCATCGCCGCCATCAGGTCCGGTGCGGCCCACATGCCCTTGCCGATCTGCGCCTTGCCGGCGAGGCCGCATTCCAGGCCGATATCGACATTGCGGTTCTCATAGGCGGTGATCCAGGCCTTGCGCTTGATGAAATCCTTGCGCGAGAACGGCCCGGCCTCCATCGAGGTATGGATCTCGTCGCCGGTGCGGTCGAGAAAGCCGGTATTGATGAAGGCGACGCGATGCCGCGCCGCCCGGATGCATTGCTGCAGATTGACCGAGGTACGGCGTTCCTCGTCCATGATCCCCAGCTTCACGGTATGAAGCGGCAGGCCCAACACCTGCTCGACGCGGGTGAAGGTCTCATCGGCGAAGGCGACCTCCGCCGGCCCGTGCATTTTCGGTTTCACCACATAGACCGAGCCCAGGACCGAATTGCGCATCTGATCCGTGGTGGCCATTGGCGCGCCGTCATCGCGGTTCCTCAGGTCATGCAGCGCGATCAGCGTGGTGACCATCGCATCCATCAGGCCTTCCGGCACCTCGTCACCGTTGCGGTCGCGGATCGCCGGCGTCGTCATCAAATGGCCGACATTGCGGATCCAGAGCAGCGCGCGGCCCTTCAGGGTCAAGGTGCCGCCATCGGGGCGCGTGAAAACACGGTCCTGGTTGAGGCGGCGGGTCAGGTGGCGGCCACCCTTGTCGAAAACCGCTTCGAGATCGCCTTTCATCAGGCCCAGCCAGTTGCGATAGGCCAGCACCTTGTCCTCGGCATCGACGCAGGCGACCGAATCCTCGCAATCCATGATTGCCGACAAGGCACTTTCAATGACGACATCGGCCAGGAGCGCCTGGTCGCGGCTGCCGATCGGATGGGCGCGGTCGAAGACCAGCTCGACATGCAGGCCGTTATTGCGGAGCAGGACCGAATCCGGCGCCTTCGGATTGCCGCGATAGCCGACGAATTTCGCCGGCTGCATCAGCGGCTGATCGTCAATCAGCAGCGCGCCGTCCTTGACGTAATAGCGGCGCACATCGGCATGGCTGGCACCCTCGATGGGAAAGGCCTCGTCCAGGAAGACGCGGCTGCGCGCCACCACCCGCGCACCCCGGCCCCGGTCATAGCCGCCGGATGGCACGGGCCCGCCCATCGCATCGGTGCCGTACAGGCAATCATAGAGGCTGCCCCAGCGGGCATTGGCGGCATTCAGCACGTAGCGCGCATTGGTGATGGGCACGACTAATTGCGGTCCGGCGACAGAGGCGATCTCCGGATCGACCTGGGCGGTGTCGATGGCGAAGGCCGGCTCTTCCGGCAGCAGATAGCCGATATCGGTCAGGAAGTCCTTCTGGGCGGCGATGCCGGTATCGGGATTGGCCTTGTGCCAGGCATCGATCGCCGCTTGCAGCATGTCACGCTTTTCCAGCAAGGCGCGGTTCTTCGGCGCGAGGTCATGGATCAGGGCAGCGAATCCACGCCAGAGGCTTTCGGCATCGATACCCGTTCCGGGCAGAGCCTCTTGCGTCACGAAAGCGTCAAGTTGCGGATCGATTTGCAGGCCGTGGCGATGGATCATCTTCGGGCACCATCCAAACAAACAAACTGCGCAAGGCTGCATCCATCGCAGCCTCGCAAACCTGGAAAAACCTAAGCGCTCGCGGCCGGCGCAGTCCAGTCTGGATGCACCCGCTATCGCCTGTCAGACGACATCGCGTTCTGGAGAAGAGTATCGGGCTCATCGCCGAGGTCGATACGACCGGTCTCGACCATGCCAAGGATGAGATCATCGCGCTTGGGATGGCGTTCTTCAGCTTTGACGGCGATGGACAAGTTCGACATGTGCCGGATGCCTTCGGCGAGCTGCGACAGCCTTCGTCACCGCTTTCAGCCAGGATCGTGCAATTGACCGGGGTGGTCGACAAGATGGTCGCCGGCAAAGCCATCGATCCGGCGCCGTCGCGCGTTTCATCGCAACCGCGTCCATTGTGATCCTGCTTTCCAGGATAGGAAATTATATCGCCGGCCTTGACTCTCGATTATATTTAGATATATCTAATTTCAGATATATCTAAACACAGTCGAGGTTATCATGTTTCGCAAGCACTTCCACGAAGACTGCCACGCTCAGGAAGACCGCCATTTCCATGGATGCCGCGAGCGCCGTCATGCCCGGGATGCCTTGGGCGGCCGGGGCTTCGGCCAGGGTTTGGGGCGCGGCCATCATCATTTCGGCGGCAAATTCGGGCGCGGCCGGCTCGGCCGCTTCTTCGATCACGGCGATCTGCGCTTCGTCATCCTGGGCCTGATCGCGGAAAAGCCGCGCCATGGCTATGAGGTGATCAAGGCGATCGAGGAAAAGCTGGGCGGCGCTTACAGCCCCAGCCCCGGCGTCGTCTATCCCACCCTGACCCTGCTGGAGGAACTGGGCTATGCCTCGGTCAGCGCCAGCGAGGGCAATAAAAAGCTCTATTCCATCACGCCGGAGGGGACGGCTTTCCTGGACCAGAATCGTCCCATGGTGGAGAGCATCTTCAACCGCATCGCCGAAGTCAGCGCGAGCCATGGCGGCGGTCCCGCCCCGCAGATCCTGCGGGCGATGGAGAATCTCAAAATGGCGATCCGCCTGCGCCTGGCTCAGGGCCCGCTCAGCGACACCCAGATCCAGGGCATCACCGCCGCGATCGACAAAGCGGCCCAGGACATCGAAAGAAACTGAGGCGAAAGAAACTGAGGCGAAAGAAACTGAGGCGAAAGAAATTGAGAACGAAAGGAACTGACATGACGATCGGTGTGACATCGACCGCGGGAAATGGCGCACCGGGGGACGGCGTACCGGCCGGCGCCTTCACCTCGGAAGCCCGCATCGCCACGGCATCGGCCCTGCGCTATCTCGGCCAGCTCTGCAAGCATTTCGGCCATAAGGTGCCAGCCTCGCTGGAGGGCGATCACGGCTGGATCGCTTTCGATTTCGGCCGCTGCCATCTCGCCGCCACGGCGGAGGAGCTCAGCCTGCACAACACGGCGGCGACGCCGGAAAACCTGGAACGACTGGAACAGGTGATCGCCAGCCATCTCGAGCGCTTCGCCTTCCGCGAAACCCTCGCCGTCACCTGGCAACGCCAGAACTCACGGGGTGCTGGCGAACAATCGGGCGCCTGCAAACAGCAAAGTGCCTGGGCGGGCATGCCGCCGGTGCTGTCGAGTTGAGGCTGCTGTCGCGCGGAAGTCCTGATCAGATCCAGGCTTACCCGTGGCTCAGCCGAGCCGCAGGCCGCTCTCGGGATCGAACAGACTGGCCCGGCTCATATCGGCGATGAAATGGGCCTGGCCGCCCGCCGCCTGCAGATCGCCCGGCCGCAGCCGCGCGGTGATCTGATCGGCGCCGAGCCTCAAGGTCGCCAGCGTATCGGCGCCGGTCGGCTCCAGCACCTCGACCTGCGCCGCGAAGCCGGCCAACCGGCCGTCGCAGCGGTCGATGGCAGCGGCATTGTCCTGCAGCGAGATCGTCTCCGGCCGGATGCCGAGGATGACCGGGCGGTCAGCGGCATCCGCCGCGAGGGCCGTCTCCGCCGGCAGGGTGAGGAAAGTCGATGCCGCCCCACCTTGCGCCCCTCCGTCTTCCGCCGCTCCGTCTTCCGCCACCGTCCGCACGCCGAACCGGCCATCCTCGCGGCTCAGGCGCCCATGGATGAAATTCATGCCGGGTGAGCCGATGAAACCGGCGACATAGAGATTGGCCGGGCGCTCATAGACTTCATGCGGCGTCGCGAATTGCTGCACCACGCCGTCGCGCATGATGGCGATGCGCGAGGCCAGGGTCATCGCCTCGATCTGGTCATGGGTCACATAGACGATGGTGGTGCCGAGGCGCTGATGCAGCTTCTTCAGCTCGGTGCGCATCTCGACGCGCAATTTGGCGTCCAGGTTGGACAAGGGCTCGTCGAACAGAAAGACCTTGGGCTCGCGCACCATGGCGCGGCCGATGGCGACGCGCTGGCGCTGGCCGCCGGACAGGGCCGCCGGCTTGCGCTCCAGCAGATGCTCGATCTGCAGGATGGCCGCGACCTTCTCGATCGCCGCCTGGCGCGCCTGCTTGTCGACACCGCGCATTTCGAGACCAAAACCCAGATTGCGCGCCACCGTCATGTTGGGATAGAGCGCGTAAGACTGGAACACCATGGCGATGTTGCGGTTCTTGGGATGCACATTGACGATCGACTGGCCGTCGATCAGCACATCGCCTTCGCTCGGCTGCAGCAGGCCGGCGATGATGTTGAGCAGGGTCGACTTGCCGCAGCCAGAGGAGCCCAGCAGGACCAGGAATTCGCCATCGGCCAGATCGAGATCGATCTGCTTCAGGGTCTCGACCGCGCCATAGCGCTTCTTGATGCCCTTCAAACTCAGTGTTGCCATCACCCTGTCCCGTCTGGAATCCGCAGCTTATCGAGGCTGCGGCGGTTTATCTCTGCCTGATGAGCACCCGGCTCTAATCGTCGATATCGTAGCGCCGGGGCAGGGTCGATACCGCCCGCGACGCGATCCGTACACCGGTCTCGATCGCCGTCTGGAAATCCTGCCGCCGCGCGAGCGCCGCCAGATAACCGGCATTGAACACATCGCCGGCGCCGATCGTATCGACCGGCGTGATCAGCGGCGCGAAGGCCCGGGCCGTCCGCCCCTGATGATAGCCGACGGCACCCTCCGGCCCCAGCTTCACCACCAGCCGGCCCCCGGCCGGCATCAGGCGGCTGACGCGCTCCATCGCCGTCTCGACGCTGTCCGCTTCGGCCAGCGAGGTGATTTCCACCTCATTGACCAGGAAATGCTGGCAATGCGGCAGCCAGGAGCGGGTCGCCGCCAGGATCTCTGGCGTCCAGCCGGTGATCGGCCAGCCGGTATCGAGCGCGATCTCCACCTCGTGATCCCGCAGCCAGGCGAAGAGCGCGGCATAATCCGCCGTCAAGCGGTCGGTCAGATAGCAGCCGGCGATGAGGGCGATGCCGCCGCGCAAGGCCGCGATGTTGAGATCCTGCTTCACCGCCTGCAGCGACAGAAGCGGGATATGGCCCGGCATGGTGAAGAAGGTGCGCTCGCCGTCGGGATGGGTGACCCCGACCGAGAAGGTGGTCGCCGTTTTCTCCACCGGCCAGTTCGCGCTGTGATGCGGGAAGGCCGCGCGCAGCCAGGTGCCGAAGGGATCGTTGCCGGTATTGGCGGCGAGCTGGAAGGGAATATCGAGCGCCATCAGGCCGAGCGCCGTATTGCCGACCGCGCCGCCGACCCGCACCTCGCCGTGATCGACCATCGTCTCGGTACCGGGCTTCGGCCAGGGCGCCGCGGCACCGATGATGATGTCGGTATTGACGTTGCCGATCAGGGCCAGGGGCCGTGGAGCCGAAGTGTGTGGAGCCGAGGTATATGGAGTCGGGGAATGTGCGGTCATCTCTCGTCGGTCCCGGCCTTATTCCACCCGGGTTACCTTGCCGCTGCGGACCGGCGTGCCGACATCGGCGACGCGGCGGCGGGCGATCTCGATGACGAGGCGCTGGGTCGGCGGCAGCAAGGCGAGATTGGCGGCAAGGCCCTGGGCCGCGCCGACGGCGATCTGCAGCGCGCCGGACTGGCTCGCCTGACCGCTGGCATCGAGCAGCACCGTGGGCGATCCGGCCGCCACCGTCTGGCGGGCGAGGTCGTCGCACAGCGCCGAGGCCGGCTCGATGCCCCGCACCACCACGACGCCGAGCTTGGGGCCGAGGATCTCCAGCGGGCCATGGCGGAACTGGCCGCCTTCCAGGGCATAAGACGGCATGCGGGCCAGTTCCATGGCGCCCAGCGCCGCCGCTTCCGCCAAGCCCCGCAAGCCGCGCCCGGAGAAGACGATACAGTCGCAACCGGCCAGCTTGTCGGCGGCGGCCGTGATATCGGGTTCGACCGGCGTCTCAAGGATCTGCAAGGCGGCGGTCGCATCGGCGCCAAGCTCGATCAGCACGCGCTGATGCAAGGCGAGGCTGATCAGCAGGCTGCGGGTCGCGGCAAAGGCCTTTTCCGAGCCGCCGCTGCCGATCAGCGACGGGCAGGATTGCGCCAGGAACGAACCGCCTTCCAGGGTCAGGCCGAAGACATGCTCGGATGTCGGCAGACTGCCGAACAGCCGATGCACCTCGGCGGATTCGCCGGACTGCGAGGTCACGAGGATCGTCGCGTCGGAAAGATCGAGCGGCGTATAGAGCTGTTCCGAGAGGGTCAAAGCCAGGCAGCGGATGCCGAGTGCGCGGTAATCCGGCTCGGCCATCCGGTTGACCGCCTGCGATCCGCCCATGCCGAGCAGGATCAGGCGCTTGGTGCGGCGCACCGAGGCGGCGATCTTCGCCGCCACCGCGCCAGCGCTCTTGTAGGATTCGAGGGCGTCGCCATGCTGCTTCGCCATTTCCACATGGAGGGCCGCGAGACCTGCCGGGATCTGGGTCTGGGCGGGATGCGTAGTCATCTTTAGCCTTTCACGCCGCCGGCGGTCAGGCCGGCGATCAGGGATCGTTGCAGGAAGAAGCCGATCAGCACCGGCGGCACGGCCGCGAGAATGCCGGCCGTGGCGATCAGGCCGTAATCGGCGATGCGGCCGCCGGCGAGATCGGCGATGGCGACGGTCACCGTCTTGGCCCGCTGATCGGCGGTGAAGAGCAGGGCATAGAAGAATTCGTCCCAGGCCAGCAGGAAGGCAAAGAGCCCGGTGGTCGCCAGCGCCGGCCCGGCCAGCGGCAGGGTGATGCGGCGCAGGATCTGATCGAGCCTGGCCCCGTCGATCATCGCCGCCAGCTCGATTTCCTGCGGGATATTGTCGAAGCTGCTTTTCAGGAGCCAGGTGGTGAAGGGGGCGAGGATGCTGAGATAGACCACCGCCAGGCTGAAGACGGAATTGAGGGCATCCAGCGCGCTCAGCGCGAAATAGATCGGTACCACCAGGGCGACCGGGGGCAGCATATACGTGGCGACCACGCCATAGAGCGCCATCTTCTGGCGGCCGGGCGAGCGCGACACCGACCAGGCCGCCGGGATCGCCACCAGCAGGGCGCCGAGCGTCGCCATGCCGGCCACCAAGAGGCTGTTGCGCAGGGACGCGAGGAAAGCCTCGCCGATGCTGTTCGGCGCGACGGTCAGCAATTCGACATAGCGGTGGAAGTCGAAATCGCTGGGAATCCAGCGCAGGGGAATGGTGGTCAGATCATTGGTGCTGCTGACACTCATGATCAGCATCCACAGGAGCGGCGCCAGCACGAACAGCCCCAGCGCGATCGCCGCGAGATGGATGAAAATGCTGAACCAGGGATTCTGCCGTTCCATTGCCCGAAGCCTTTGCGAGAAATCCAGCGGCTATTTCAACTCGCCCTGCTTGCGCAGGACGGTGACATAGGCGGTGATGAGGAGCGCACTGATCAGCACCATGACGAGGGCGATGGAGGCGCCGAGCCCCGCCTGCTGGAAAGAGAAGGCCTGCTGATAGACCAGGATGCTGATGGTCTTGGTGCTGTTGGCGGGACCGCCCCGGGTCATCACCCAGATGATGTCGAAGACCTTGAAAGCCTCGATGATCCTGAGCACGATCGCGACCGTCAGCGGCCCGATCAGATAAGGCAGGATGACGGCGCGGAAGCGCGACCAGGGGCCGGCGCCGTCGATCAGCGCCGCCGACTTCAGTTCGCGCGGCACCGATTGCAGGGCCGCAAGCGCGATCAGCGCCACCAGCGGGAAGTTTTTCCAGACATCGGCGAGGCAGACCGCGAGCAGGGCGCTGGTCGGTTCGCCGAGCCAGCTCCGATAGCCGTCGATCAGGCCGAGCTGGTTGAAGAGCGCGTTGAAGGCGCCGAAATCGGGATTGTAGATCAGCCGCCACATCGTCGCATTGACGACGGTGGGAAGCGCCCAGGGCAGGATCATCAGGCCGCGTAAAACGGCGCGGCCGCGGAACTGCTGGTCGAGCAGCAGCGCCGCCAGCAGGCCCAGCAGGAATTCCGCGCCGACCGAGATCAGCACGAAACGGATCGTGGTCCAGACCGTGGCGTAGAAGGCCGGCGCGGCGAAGACCTTCTGGTAATTCGCGAGGCCGACCCAGTTGACCTCGCCACCCAGCAGCTTGGCGTCGGTGAAGCTGACGCCGATGGTCTTGGCGAGTGGCCAGCCGATGATGAAGGTCATGATGGCGAGGAGAGGGGCCAGCAGCAGCCAGCTCCGCAAACTCATCCAATTCCCGTTCATCATCGGCCGTCCGGTGGAGTGGTCAAACAGATACGATAATCGGACAGACGATCAGAGCCCGCCGCCGGCCGCATCGGCCGCCGTCTTCAGGGCATCCGCCGGCTTCGCCTGCTTCAGCAGCGACGAATGGATCGCCTGCTGCAACTGGGTCGAAAGCTGCTGATAGGTCGGCGTGGTCGGACGCGGATACATCAGGCCCAGCGACACCTTCGCCGCCTTCACCAGTTCCTCCTGGCCCTTGGTCACTTCCGGATCGCCGTAGGATTCCGACCAGATCGGCAGGCTGAGCTTGGCATATTTGTTCTGCACCGCCTGCGAGGTCATGAAGGCGATGTATTTCCAGGCTTCGTCCTGATGCTTGCTGGTGGTCGGAATGCCGAGGCCCATCGAGCCGTTGACCGCCGAGGCCTTGCTCTTGCCCTCGACGCCCGGCGCCGGCACGACGCCGACCTTGCCGACGATCTTGGATTCCTTCGGATCGCCATTGGCCATGTTGTACATATAGGTCCAGTTGAGCGCGAAGGCGGCATCGCCGCTGGAGAAGACGCGACGCACATCCTCTTCCAGATATTCCTTGGAATGCGGATTGGTCAGGCCTTTGTCCATGGTATCGACCATGTAGTCGAGCGCCTTCACGCCGCCGCCGGTCTGGAAGGCCGGTTTGCCGTCGGCATCCAGGAACTTGCCGTCATAGGCCGCGACCAGGGTGGTGTAGTCGCAGATCACCGCTTCCGCCTGCTGCCAGCTCCAGACGATGGGGAATTCGACCAGCTTCTTCTGCTTGATGATCTCGGCCTGCTTCTCCAGTTCCGCCCAGGTGCGGGGCGGATGGGCGATGCCGGCCTTCTTCAACATCTCGGTGTTGTAGAAGAGATACTTGGTGTCGAGAATCCAGGGCATGCCGTAGCGATGCTGCTTGTAGTCGACGGTGGTCCAGGCACCGGGGAGGACGCCCTTCTTCATCTCCGGCGTGATCTTGTCGGTGACATCGACCAGCACCTTGTTCTCGGCGAATTCCGCCGGCCAGATCACATCGAAGAGGACGACGTCGTAGCCGTTGCCAGCCCCCTGGGCCAAGGTGATCTTGTCGTGCAGGCCTTCATAGGGCACGAATTCCGGCTTCACCTTGATCCCCGGATTGGCCTTCTCGAAATCCGCGGTCATGGCGCGGACATCGTCCTCGCTATAGGCCGCCTGGCTCATGAACAGGGCATTGATGGTGGTATCGTCGGCCGATGCCGCCCGACCGGCCACCTGGCTGCCGGCCAGCACGACGCCGCCGATGACAGCCTGCATGATCATGGAACGTAACTTGCTCGACATCCTTATCCTCCCACGGTGGCCGGATCCTTGACCGGGAAATCTCCGGCTGGATCTGGCGGATTGCACTCGATGATCCGGCGGCAACCACGCCGGGATCACGGCCCGGGCCGGTTGGCCGATAGAAAGGCTTGCATCGCCTTTCGAATTAAATCAATTTAATTGACTTAATGAGTTTCCGGCAAATTGTCCACCCTGTCAATGGCGATCGGCGCCGGCTGTCGAGGCCAGGCTGTCGAAGCCAGATTGGACAGACCGGATCGGGTGGGCTACCGGGAAACCGGCGCCGGAATGACGGGCGGCGGAAGCGAGGCGGGGGAAAGCGACCGATGGTGAAGCGACCGATCTTAGCCACGGCGGGAACCAATCTGGGGGGCGCCAGCGCCCATAACCGGCGGGTCGTCTTCGACGCCCTGCGCCTGAACGGCGCACTGTCCCGGGCGGAACTGGCCCGCGCCACGCAATTGACCGCCCAGACCGTCAGCAACATCATCGACCAGTTCACCGAGACGGGACTGGTCGCCGCCGATGCGCCGATCCGCGGCAGCCGGGGCCAACCGGCGACGCCCTATCGCATCGTGGCGAGCGGCGCCTATGCCCTCGGCATCCAGATCGACCGCCATCAGGTGCTCGGGATCGGCGCCGACCTCACCGGCCGCACCCTCAGCCGGCACCAGCACCGCCTGCCGAAGGGCGGGCCGAAGAAGGGCCTCGCCATCGTCCTCGACCTGATCGCGGCGATCCGGCACGATCTCGCCGCCGCCGATCCCCGCAGCGACGAGCGGCTGCTCGGCCTCGGCGTCGCCATGCCGGGCCCCTTCGGCCAGCGTTACGATCTCGCCCATCCGCCGGCTGACCCCCTGGTCGATCCCTGGGTGATGCGGGAATGGCACGATTTTCCCCTGCTGGAAAAACTGGAAGCGGAGACCGGGTTGGAAACCGCGCTGCAGAACGACTCCAGTGCGGCGGCGATGGCGGAGAAAATGTATGGCGCCGCCAACGGCCTCGACAATTTCGTCTATCTCTTCCTCGGCTACGGCCTCGGCGCCGGCCTGATCATCCAGGGCGAGATCTATGCCGGCGCCGGCGCCAATGCCGGTGAAATCGGCCAGCTTCCCTCGCCGGCGGCGGGCCGCGAGGCGGGCGGGCCGCAGACCCTCGAGCATTACGTCTCGATCCTCTCGGTCTGCCGCGCGCTCGATCTCGATCCCGGCCAACCGACTCTCTTCGCCCGCATCGAGGCCGCGTTGACGGCCCGCGATCCCCGGGTGATGCGCTGGACGATCCAGGCGGGCAAGCATCTGCGCCACGCCATCCAGATCGCGGAAGCGCTGTTCGATCCGCAGACCGTGGTGCTCGGCGGTCAGCTTCCCCATGAGCTGCTGCAAGAAATCGTGCGGCATGTCGACCCGCTGCTACCCTCGGTCTCGGATCGTCCGGCACGCAACCTGCCGCGCCTCACCCTGGGTGCTGCCGATCTCTGGACCGTCGCCCAGGGGGCCGCCATGGAGCCGATCTCCCGCACCTTCGATCCGCAGTTCCGGGCGATCCTGAAGACGAGTTGACCTGAAACGAGCTGGAGCGACGCAGCGGGAAGCAGGAGCGCGACACAGCGTCCCGGCATCGCATGATGCCGGTTTGTTGATTGGCGCCGGAACGGCTGAACTCTATCATCGCCGGTGCGGGAAAGGGGCCTCGTCCATGTTAACCTTGATCACTGCGGAGCAGCTTCGCTCGCCACGCATCCGGCGCTTCGCCGATTACTGGAACGCCAGGAAGGCCGGGCGCGCGGTGCCAAGCCGGCAGGACATCGAACCGGCCGACTTGAAAGAATTGCTGCCTTATATGATGGTGGTCGAGATCGAGGCTGAGCCGTTCCGCATCCTCTACCGCCTCGCCGGCACCAAGGTGGTGGAGATGAACGGCATCGAGCTGACCGGCCGCTATCTCGACGAATTCACCCATGATGAAGCAACCTATGCCGCTCAGGGCATCGCCGCCTATCGCGCGGCCTGGCAACGGCAATGCCCGGTCTTCGGCAATTACGACTGGCCGACCCCGTCGGGTGAGAAATATCTGGTGGAATTCGCGATCTTCCCGGTGACCCAGGAGGGCACGGCGGGCCAGTGCATCGCTTTCGAGGATTGGGAAACAGCAGGCGAGGCGGCGCCACTTCATGAAGCGCCGCTGCCTTTCATCAAGGATAAAGGGCGCCGTTCCTGACCCCATAATCCATACCGGCGTTCACGGAGCGGCTCGGATCAACTTGATACATCTCAGACCAGCTTGACCAGGCGGTCCTCCGGCAGGGTGACGAGGGCGGTCAGGCCCTGGCCCGGCGCGGTCTGGATATCGAGCCGGCCGTCATGCAGATCGACGATGCGCTTGACGATGGCAAGGCCGAGACCGGCGCCGCCGACCCGCTTGGTATAGATGTTTTCGATCTGGTGGAACGGTTCCAGGGCCCGCGCCACTTGGGCCGGCTCCATGCCGATTCCGTTGTCGCTGACCCGGATGATGGGCGCCCGCCCGGCAACCCCACAGGCAAGGTCGATATGCCCGCCATCGGGCGTGTATTTGATGGCATTGGTCAGGAGATTGGTCAGCAGCGAGCGCAGCTTTACCCGGTCGCCGCGCAGGCGCAGCCCGGCGGCGACATCCACGCCGAGATGCTGGCGGCGCTGGTCGAGCTCGCGGCGGCAGATCTTCGTTACCTCGGCGCAGAGTTCCGCCACGTCGACCATCTCGTTGCTGATCGTATCGGTATTGGCGGCAAGGGCCGCATGTTCGAGGACGCTGTTGATGATCTCCAGCAGCGCCTCGCCGGCATTGTGAATGATCGAGATGTATTCATGCGCGGCGGGATCGGCAAAACCGGCGGATTGCGGCCGCTGCAGCAGCAGGTCGGAAAAGCCGATGATGGCATTCAGCGGCGTGCGCAATTCATGGCTCATATTGGCAAGGAATTCGACCTTGGCATGGTTCGAGGCCTCGGCCTGATACTGCGCCTGGCGCCGGTTCTCGGATTCGAACAGCACCGAAATCAGCGTCGCGACGGCGACGCAGAAATTGACTTCTTCCGGCCGCCAGATCCGCCCCCGGCTATGGTTTTCCACGCAGAACACGCCGTAATCGCGCCCCGACGCGGCGATGGCGATGTCGATCAGCCCGACCACCGTGCTGTCGCGGTAATAGTGCTGCGCCAGTTCCGTTATCCGCGGGTCGCGGCGCAGATCGTCGATCACCAGCACACGCTCGGCCGTCAGGGCTGCCTGATAGATCGGCATATCCGAGGTCCGCAGCGCATCCAGGGGATCGCCGCCGTCGCCGGCATAGCGGGCGACGCACATGAGATGGCGCTCGCCTTCATCCGAGATCCAGATGCTGACCCCCTCGACCTGCAGGCCGATGGCGACGCGCTGGCAGATCCGGTTGAGGACGGTGGCGAGCGGCGCACCAGCCAGATGCCCATCCTTCAGGATGCTGGTAAGCGCGCTGCTGAGACGCTCCTGGCGCTCGTGATGCCGCGCCTGCTCAAGGGCATCGGCGATGCGTTGCAGTTCCATCGCCGCCCGGTCGGCGAAGAGCTCCATGAGGCCGACCGTGCCGCCGGCAGCGGCGAAGGGCAGGCGGCGCAGGGCGACGATCAGGCCGATCGGCTGATCCGCCGGATCGCGCAGGAGCACGCCGGCATAGCCTTGGATCCCCATATCCGCCAGCATCTGGTCCTCAGGATAGCGGCGTTGGATGTCAGTGGCGAAGAAGCAGGCACCCCGCTGCATGGTATCGGCGCAGGGTGTGCCGGCGAGATCGTAGGACAGGGCCTCGGGCGGCAGCTCGGTGCCGGCGATGCAGACCGGAATGACCCGGCTCGGAATCATGTCGCCGATATCGGATCCCGGGCCGGATCCCCGCAATGCCGGCGCCAGGCGGCCAATCATCACGTAATCGGCGGAGACGAGCGGCGCCAGAAGATGCGCCAGCCGGTTGAGGTAATCCTCTTTATGCGCCCCCTGCAGCCCCTCGGTCAGGCGGCGGATGAGCCCTGCCGCCCCCTCCGACCATTCCTCGCCCAGCGCGAAACCGACACCGCGGTAAACTGCGCCAGTATCCGTCTGCGTCGACGCATCGCCATCTGCCGCATTGCCGCCGTCAGCAACGACCCGATGGAATTGCAGGGCGAACCGGTGCCGACCACCACCGGCATCGGTCACCATCAGCAGCCCGGAGGCGCTGGGAGCGCCCAATCTCAGCAATTCCAGCAAGGGTGCTTCCGGACTGAGCCCCGGACTGGCGAAGATCGGCTGGCCAAGAAAGGCCGCTGCCTGCGCGGCAAGGCCCGGTGCGTCGAAATGCAGGACATGGAGATCGGCATCGAGATCCAGCCGGATCTCCGCCGTCACTTGCAGTCGCGTCCTCTTGTCGGCGGCCATGTTATCGACGGCCGTATGATCAACGATCGTGCTCATGCCCCTATGCCCCTGCCGGATCGCCTGCAGATCAGGCCCGCAGACCGGCCGAATAATCCGCTCTGTCAGCACATGTTCGTTAACGATAGGAGAGTAAACTGGCTTCCCGCTTGCCGGCACCCGGAAAAGCGCCGGACGATGCCGGCGCGCGGTATTGTGAACGCATCATGGTGGACGTGCCATTGTGGACGCGCCGGCCCGGTCAATTCCGTCCGGTTAATTCGGATCGGCCCGCGATTTGGGAGCCAGGTGATCTCTAAACCCGGTAAAATCTGTGGACCCAGCCGCCAATGCGATCCGGCCCTGGCGGAAGCGGCCGGCAGCCGCTAGACCGGATACTGGGGACCCGGATATCTCGGTCAATGTGAAACGGATAAAAAGATCGGAGCGCGCGATGAGTGACCACCTCAATCCGAAGGACCATGTCAATGCGCTGGGACAGCCGATCGGCTTCCCGGTTCCCGGCTGGACCGCCCGGCCGCGCCCGCCGCGAAGCGCGATCGCCGGCCGCTTCTGCCGGATCGAGCCGCTCCAGGCCGACCGCCACGCCGCCGATCTCCATGCCGCCAATCTCGAGGATCGCGAACACCGGATCTGGACCTATCTGCCTTATGGGCCCTATGCCAGCCTCGCCGATTACCAGGCCTGGGTCGCCCAGGTGCAGCAAAGCGAGGACCCGCTTTTTCACGCCGTCATCGACACCGCGACGGGCAAGGCGGTCGGCGTCGCCAGCTATCTGCGGATCGAACCCGCCGTCGGCGTGATCGAGGTCGGCCATATCAACTATGCCCCGGCGCTGCAGCATACCAGCGCTTCCACCGAGGCCATGTATCTGATGATGTGCCGGGTCTTCGACGAGCTCGGCTACCGCCGCTATGAATGGAAATGCGATTCCCTGAACGGCCCGTCCTGCAAGGCGGCGCAGCGCCTCGGCTTCCGCTTCGAAGGCATCTTCCGCCAGGCGACGATGTATAAGGGCCGCAACCGCGACACCGCCTGGTATGCCATCACCGACCAGGAATGGCCGGCCCGCAAAGCCGCCTATGAGGCCTGGCTGGCATCGGCGAACTTCACCGCCGACGGCCGCCAGCGCCAGTCGCTCTCGGCCTTCATGCCCAAAGGGTGAAATCGCGGGGGTGAAGTCCCGGGGGGTGAAATCCCGGGGATGAAAATAGAGATGAAATGAAGAAGAGGCGGCGGGTCATCCCGCCGCCTCTTTACATCCTTACCGGGCCGCCAGCGCGCCCTCCTGGGGCGCATCGACCGGGCGGTCGCCGAGATGGCGCATCAGATGCTGTTCCCATTTCTTGAACAGCCAGATGATGCCGTAGGTCATGGCGAGATAGATCAGCGCGATGGTGATGAAAAGCTCATAGGGGGCGAAGGTGCGGGCGATGATCACCCGCGCGACACCCGTGAGGTCCATCAAGGTGACCAGGCTGGCGATCGAGGTCGCCTGCAGCATCAGCACCACTTCGTTGGAATAGGCCGGCAGCATGATCCGCAGGGCCTGGGGCAGGACGATCCGGTGCAGCACGGTGAAACGCGGCATGCCGATGGCCCTGGCCGCCTCGACCTCGCCATGGGGCACGTTCTGGATCGCCCCGCGCAGGATCTCGGTGGTATAGGCGGCGGTATTGAGGGTGAAGGCGACCAGGCAGCACCAATAGCCCTCGCGCAGGAAATCCCACAGGAAGGTGCTCTTGATCCAGCCGAACTGGCCGAAGCCGTAATAGATCAGGAAAAGCTGGATCAGCAGCGGCGTGCCACGGAAGACATAGGTGTAGACATAGATCGGGCCGGAGATCCACCGGTTGGGCGAGGTCCGCAACACACCGAGCGGCACGGCGAGGCAGAGGCCCGCCAGGACCGAGATGACCGTCAACTGGATGGTGAGGACGAGCCCGGTGCCGAACAGGTCGGGGAGGCTTTGCCAGATCAGGGCGAAATCGAAATTCATCGCGTCTCTCCCCTCACGCGCGGCGGATGCCGAGCGCGGCGCGGCGCTCCAGGCGATGCCGGAAATAGTCCGAGACCGCGGTCATCACCAGATAGAGCGCAGCGGCGATCAGGAAGACGGTGAAGGGCTTGCGGGTCGGGTTCATGACGATGCTCGCCTGCCGGGTCAGCTCCGGCAGTCCGATCACCGAGATGATCGCCGTCGCCTTCAGGAGCACCAGCCAGACATTGCCGAGGCCGGGAATGGCGAAACGCCAGACCTGCGGCAGCTTGATGCGCCGGAACACCTGGCCACGGCTCATGCCGCAGGCCATGGCCGCCTCGATCTGGCCCTTGGGGATCGACTGGAAGGCGCCGCGGAAGACCTCGCTGGCGAAAGCGCCGTAGACGAAGCCGATGACCAGCGTGCCGGCGACGAAATTGTTGATGTCGATCGGTTCGTCGCTGCCCATCAGGGCGGCGGCGATATGCTGGGCGAGGACCGTGCCGCCGTAATAGATCAGCAGCATCAGCACCAGTTCGGGCACACCCCGGATGACGACCGTATAGGCATTGGCGACACCGTGGACCAACCGGTTCGTCGAGAGCTTGCCGGCGGCGCCGATCAGGCCCAGCGCGATCGCCACCACCATGGCGCAGACCGCCACTTCGATGGTGACGAGGGCGCCGTCGATGAGAAGGTGGCCATAGCCCTTCAGGTCAAACATAAGGTGTTTCCGATCGACAATGCGTATGACTGCTTTTTCTTTTTCGGCGGATCGGCCGCCGGTCGTTGCCAACCGGCGGCCGCGCCGTCACAGGTCCTTAAGAGGACGGGCTGCCATAGACGTCGAAGTCGAAATACTTGTCGTTGATCTTCTTATAGGTGCCGTCGGCGCGGATCTCCTGGATCGCCTTGCTGATCTCGTCGCGCAGCTTGGTGTCCTCCTTGCGCACGCCGGCGCCCACACCTTCGCCCAGCTCGGCGCCGATGAAGCCCTTGCCGAAGATCTTGAACTGGTCGCCGCCTTCGCCCTTCAGCAGACCGTCCTTGAGCGCCAGGATGTCGTCCATGCGGGCGTCGATGCGGCCGTTGGCGAGATCGAGATTGGCATTGTCGGCCGAATCATAGACCACGATTTCCGCACCCTTGAAGTGCGCGCGGGCATAGTTCTCGTGGATGGTCGAGCGCTGCACGCCGATCTTCAGGCCCTTCAGCGAGTCCGGCGTCGGATTGCCGTCGGCGCCGATCACGATCTTGGCGTCCTTGCGGGCGGCGATCACCGCCGGGGTGTTGTAGTATTTGGCGGAGAAGTCGATCTTCTGCTTGCGCTCGGCCGTGATCGACATCGAGGCGAAGATGGCGTCGAACTTCTTCGCCAGCAGGCCCGGGATCATGCCGTCCCAATCCTGCTTCACGATTTCGCAATCGGCCTTCATCTTGGCGCAGACTGCCTTGGCGATATCCACATCGAAGCCCTGCAGGCTGCCGTCATCGGCGACGAAGTTGAACGGCGCATAGGCGCCCTCGGTAGCGATGCGGATCTTCTCGGCGGCATTCGCGGCGCCGCTGCTGAGCGCCAGGACGGCCATGGTCATCAGAATGGTAAACTTCTTCACGTCAAATCTCCTTGCAACACGCGATCTTCCGGATGTCTCGAGCCCCGGCGCCGATCGCATTGCCGCCGGTTCTTGGACGCGCGCACCGTCTCGGCACGGCACCGCCCAATGGGTTGAACATGGATGATACGGTCCGGCTTCGCATGGATAAGTCTCATGCGGACAGGCCGGCAGGAAGCCGCAGGCTGAGCTTGCAGTGAAAGATTGGCCGCCGCAGGTGACTGCGGCAAATCGGGAACCCCGATTATCAATCTGTTTCGACCTCCCGTCTGACGGCTTTCCCCTGCAGGGTCGGCTGTCAGGCATTTTCAGCCGGGTCCCCCTTCGGTCGTCCCGATCCACTGATTCCAGATGGAACAGTCGGAAGCGAGCCGTGCCAGGCGGTTCTTCTCGGCCATCGGCCGCGCTCTTCGGCGCGGCTTCGTGACCTTTTTATGCAACGCTACCGGGTTATTTGCCAAGGCTAAAACCACCGGCACCTGACGGAGGGCCTGTCGCTCCGGCGAAACGCCAGCACCCGGCCGGCGATCCGCCGGGTACCCGCCACCGAGGCACCCACCCTGGCGTATAGCGGGTGCTCAACGGATGCGCGGCTCCGACTGTTCTGCTAGAACCGGCGGCGACAATGAATGGAGAAAGGAGTTCACATGCAGATCGCAGGTCAGGCCGCCTTGGTGACGGGTGGCGGGTCCGGAATCGGCGCCGATGTCGCCCGGCATCTGGCGGGGCTCGGCGCCAAGGTGACGGTGCTCGACGTCAATCTGGAGGGGGCCAAGGCCGTGGCGGCGGAAATCGGCGGTCTCGCCATCGCCTGCGACATCGCCAAGGCGGATGAGGCCGAGAAGGCCGTGGCGGCGGCCCGCGCCGCCCATGGCCCGCTGCGCATCCTGGTGAATGTCGCCGGCATCCTCATTCCCGGCCGCATCCTCGGCAAGGAAGGCCCGCTCGCTTTGGAGAAGTTCTCCAAGGTGATCGAGGTCAATCTGATCGGCACCTTCAACATGATGCGCGTTGCCGCCGCCGACATGGCGACGACCGAGCCGCTGGCCGATGGCGAGCGCGGCGTCATCATCAACACCACCTCGGTTGCCGCTTATGAGGGACAGATCGGCCAGGTCGCCTATTCCGCCTCGAAGGCCGGCATTGTCGGCATGACCCTGCCCGCCGCCCGCGATCTCGCGCGCAGCGGCATCCGCGTCCTGGCCATCGCGCCGGGCCTGGTGGCGACGCCGATGATGCTGAACCTGCCGCCCGACATTCAGAAGGCGCTGGGCGATTCCGTTCCGTTCCCCTCGCGCCTCGCCGAGGCGCGCGAATTCTCCCGCCTGGTGCAGCATATGGTGGAGAATGTCATGCTGAACGGCGAGGTGGTCAGGCTGGATGGCGCCCTGCGGCTCGCGCCGAAGTGACGCGGGTCAACTGACGCCGAGTTCCTTCAGGATCTTGTCGATCGCCTGAGCCAGCTTGACGTCACGCTGGCTCAGGCCGTCGCAATCATGGGTCGTCAGCAGGATCTCGACCCGGTTATAGACATTCTGCCATTCGGGATGGTGGTCCTGCTTGTCCGCCAGCAGCGCGACCCGCGTCATGAAACCCCAGGCGGCATTGAAGTCGGCGAATTTGATCTTGCGCCGAATGGCGTCCCGGCCCTCGACGGCCTGCCAGCCGGGCAAGGCGGCCAGCGCGCTTTTCCGGTCTTCCGGCGTCAATTTCGCAACCATCGCATCCTCCTCGTATCTAGCCATTCCGGCATGATCCACCGCAGGAAGAGCGGCGGCAAGGGCGGGGCGACAGGCCAAGGAACCGGCCCGCATCTTTTTCAAATATGCAAATGAGAATGAGTTGCAATCCGAAGAAAACCTGCTAAGGTCCGTCTTGTTCGCGAGGTGACGGTCACGACATCGCGGTCGGCGTGTTCGGCCCACGCCGGGGTTGACCGTCACCTCGCGGCGATGATCGCCGATCAGCCGCCCGAACGCCGCGCCCGACCGACCATCGCCCTGCCATCGTCGTGGGCGAGGCCCGCCGCCGGACAAGCCCGCAGGCCATAATCGATTGCCGCGCCATCACCGTTGCATCCCCCACAGCAGAGAAACGGAATCCGCATGAGCACCTGCGCCAATGACAATCATCATCCGGACCAGACGGCGGAGGGGCAGCCCTTGCTCGATCAATTGCCCTTCCCGGCGCAGTTCTTCATCTGGGGCATGCGCAGTTGGGTCATGGCGCTGAAGTCACGGCAAAGCTTCGCCGATATCTCCGGCGACGGCTTCGCCCAGTTCGGTCTCGGCGCGGCGGGACAATCGCTCGACGAGGTCTTCCAGGTGATCGCCGTTTCCGCTTCGCGGCCGATCGATATCCGCTGCATCAAATGCCGCCAGGTCAGCGAGGACGAGGTGCTGCTGCTGGAGACGGCTGCCGCCGCACAGGCCGGGCATCTCCATCTCGCTTATGCCGGCCTCGCCGAGCTGCTGCCGGCCGCCGCCGTGCGCAACGCTTTTCCATCGCTCATCTCGCTCGCCAAGCTCTTCGCCCATGCCGGCCTGATGCTGAGCCTCGACCGCCCCCTTGATCAGTCCGGCGATCATGCGCGGCCGACCGGAACGCAAGCCAGCGACAGGACCGCACGCGCCGTGGGGCAAAAGGGGGGACAACAGATCTCAGGGCAGGCAGCGCAACAGGCGAGCCGCCGCGCCAGCCTGCTGCAACAGGCGGCGGCACGACTGCCACGCCATGAGATGCCGGCCTTGGTTCACTGAGCGTGGAGCGGTGATGCGGCGCGGGCCTGTTCGGCGTCATCGCCATAGCCCGGCTCAATGCCAAGATGCATGGACTGGATACATTGCTGCCCCGGCCGTCACCCGGTCACGGCCGCGCCTGAATTCCAGCAGCCGGCTTACACCGATACGCTACAGGATGGACGGCGATTGCGCCGCCGCCATCGGCGCGGTCATCATCGGCTGCGACAGCGCATAGGAACGTTCCGCCGAATAGATCGCATGCTCGCCGCCGGTGAAGCTCGAGAACAGAGTGAAATGCGTCACCTCGAAACGCTCGCTGCGAAAGAGGTTATGCGAGGCGAGGAATTGCTGCACCTTGCTGATCGGCGGATCTTTCGGATAGCTCAGCGTCACATGCGGCGTGAACTTCTGCCCGTCCGGCTCGAGGCCTGCACGCACCACCGCCGATTCCACCTTGTCATGCAGCCGCTGCAAGGCCGGTTCTTTCTCCACCCCGGCCCAGAGCGCGCGGATGCGCGAGCTGTTGCCGAAATGGCCGACCCCGGCGAGGCGGATCGAAAAGGACGGCATGCGGATGCCGGCCAGGGCCGCATCGACATAATCGAGATCCCGGCCATCGACATCGCCGAGGAAACGCAAGGTGATATGGAAGTTTTCCGGCGGGACCCATTTGGCGCCCGGCAGTCCACCGCAAAGCAGCCGCAATTGCCAGCGAACGTCTTCGGGCAGGGTCAGGGCGACGAACAAACGCATCTTGCCCTCTCGCACTTCTAACGCCGCGACTCGACCGGTGCGGCCGACTCGATCATAGCAGCCACGAGCGCGGCTGGCCAGGAATCCGGCGTGACAATCATCGGTTAACGCTTCTTAAGAAGTGGCCCCTGCCTGCCCGGAAATCAAGCGGCCGTCACGCGCATCCTGTCATCCATTTGTCATCAGGGGCACGGATGACGAAGATGCGGATGACGAAGGCTCGGATGACGAAGGCTCGGATGACAGTGCCGGCCCGCAGATCGCCAACGGGTTGTGACTGGACGCACAGTTGGCCGCAACGCATGTTGAAGCCATGCGGTTCGTCTCCGTAGAATGCGTCCCATATCACCCTGCACGTCTTTCGCATGCCTCACTTGGCAGGCAACGCCGATAGAAGTTGCGGCCATCTCGCATGCGTCAGCGCTCATGGACGCGCTGAGTGCCGAGTATCGACTGGATCCAGGAACAATCGAGCCACAGGAGGGGGAATTGGCAAGATCAATCCGATATCTGATTCGCGGTGTTCACGGGAGAATTCGCTGCAACTACAATTGGCCGGGTGTCATCACCGCACGCTCGGTCGTCCATGTCACGGCCGGAGAAGTGAAGTACGGCACGACCCAGATGCGGCAGACCGCACCCACCGAAGATTTTCACTATCATCTCGGCGAGGCCAATATCTGGGTCTCCAGCATCTCGCCACACAAGAATGACTTCAACGGTCAGGACCCGGGCGGCGTGGCGTTCCATCTCCATGTCGATTGGGATAGCCCTCTGGATGTCGCCGTAACGGTAACTGTCGAAGACGACCTGCCCGTCGAAATACAGGGATACTGAGACCTCGGATCCGCTGCAACGCACGTAGCTACGACCGTGCGAAGAGGCGCATCGCATAAGCTCGGCGGCAACCGCCGTCAGCAGATGCCGATGCGCCTCTCTTGTCCTGACGGACGCGGCTTCATGCATGGATGCTCAAGGGCAGGGGATCGTGTAATCCTGATGCAGCTTGTCCACTTCCGCCAGCAGGTCCGGCGAGAGCTTGAGATCGATGCTGGCGATATTGCTCTTCAACTGCTCCATCGTCGTTGCACCGATGATATTGCTGGTGAGGAAGGGCCTGGCATTGACCCAGGCGAGGGCGAATTGCGCCGGATCGAGATTGTTTCGGCGCGCGAGCTCGACATAGGCCTTGGTCGCCGCCACGCCGCGCGGCGTGAAATAGCGTTTGAAATGGCTGTAGAGCGTGAGGCGCGCGCCTTCCGGCCAGACGCCGTCGAGATACTTGCCGGAGAGGACACCCATGCCCAAGGGTGAAAAAGCCAGCAGGCCGCATTGCTCGCGGATCGCCACTTCGGCAAGCCCCACCTCGAAGCCGCGATTGAGCAGGCTATAGGCGTTCTGAATACTGGCCATGCGCGGGCCCCGGCCCTCATCGGCCAGCTTCAGCCAGGACATCGTCCCCCAGGCGCTTTCATTACTGAGGCCGACATGGCGCACCTTGCCGGCCTTCACCACCTCGTCCAGGGCCGCCAAGGTTTCGGCAAACGGCGTCCAGTCCTGATCATCGCCATGCCGGTAGAGCAGCTTGCCGAAATTATTCACGTCGCGTTCCGGCCAGTGCAGTTGATAGAGATCGATATAATCGGTCTGCAGCCGCTTCAGGCTGGCATCGACCGCCGCCTGGACGTTCTTGCGATTGAAGCGGAGATTGCCGTCGCGCACATAGGGAAAGCGCTCGTCGGGTCCGGCGATCTTGCTGGCGAGGATGACCTTGTCGCGCTTGCCGCGGGACTTGAACCAGGTGCCGATGATCTCCTCGGTACGGCCATAGGTTTCCTTGCGCGGCGGCACCGCATACATTTCCGCCGTGTCCCAGAAATTCACACCTTGATCCAAGGCATAATCCATCTGCCGATGCCCGTCGACCTCGGTGTTCTGCTCGCCCCAGGTCATGGTGCCGAGACAGATGACGCTGACATGCAGATCGGTGCGCCCGAGACGGCGGTACTCCATGGGACTTCCTTTCAATCGATATCTGGATGAGAGATGCGCCGAACGACGCGGAAACCGAAACTCACAGGAACAGGGTCAGGACACCGGTATGGCCGTAGAGCCGGCCGTTGCTGATCTCGCCATTGGCGAAGAAACCAACCAGCGGAAAATCCCCCAGGGTTTCCAGGATCAGCCGCGTCTCGGCGGCATCCGGTCCGAACATGTTAGCGCCCCGCGACAGGCAGGAAAAGTAGAGACCGCCGCGAATCGGCCGGTCGAGCCGCGACTTCAGCCGCTGCAGCATGCGCCCGAGATCCTCCCGGGCGGTCTGCACGTCGCGCCGCGCGAACAGGATCGGCTGGTTCTTCCCGATGAGATCGCCGACCGCGATCCAGCCGCGCTCGCGGTCGATCCCGACCAGTTGGCGCACCAGATAGTCGCCGGTATCGCTGCCCGCCACCGGCAGGCCGACATAGATGTAATTGGCGCAACGGCTGAGATCGCGCGACAGCACCTCGCCGATTTCCGCCTTCATCACCTCCAGCGCCGGGCGGTCGTCGATCGCCATGACGATGTTGCGGTCGGTGGCGGTGGCGAGATGCGGCGGGCCGATCGGACTGCAACCCTGGCTGAGGCTGGCGAGCGCCGGGATCGCATCGGCCAGCATGACGCCGGAGACGCCGCCATCGGCCAGTGTGCCGGCGATCTGCGGGGCGATGCCGCGCGAGGAGGCCAGGCCGCCCACCAGATAGGTGCCGCTCAAGGCCGCGAGATCGTCGATCACCGCCTGCAGGCCGGGCTGGCGCGGATCGGCATGGGCGACGGCCAGCGGCGGCTCATGCTGCTTGATCCAGGCGGCATGCGGTCCCCAGGTCGCGGTCCCCGCCGACCCGCCGCCGGCGAAGGAACTGAACAGCCGATAGGCCTCGGGCGCCCAGTCGGCCAGCATGATCGCCATGGCCGGTTCGTCGTAATATTCGGCGGCGCCGCGGATCGATGAGGCGGCGGCGGTGTCGGCGGTGCCATTGTCGGTGGCGCCGTTCACCGCGATGCCGATCCCCGTGGTGCCGATCCAGTCGGCGATGCCGGTCGCCTGACGCAGGCGTTCGAGAATGCCCGGCAGCTCTTCCGCCAGGAGATCGGTGACATAGACGAAGCCGAGCCCCGCGCCGGCCGCCTTGTCTGGCGCCGTCCCCTTTGCCGCCGCCTGCGCCGGCTCCTGCGCCTCCAGCAGCTTCAGGCAGCGCTGCAGCAGGAACGGCCAGGCCGCGCCTGCCGCATGGGCGGTGCGGAAGGGGATGGACAATGAAACCTTAGCCGGCGCCATGGCCCGCACTTTGCTGGGCCTTGTCCAGCACCTTGATCACGCTGGGCAGGATCCTGTCCACGACGATGGCGACACCCTTGGCATTGGGATGGATGCCATCGGCCTGGTTGAGCGCCGGATCGCCCACTACACCGTTGAGAAAGAAGGGATAGAGCGACAGGTCATGGGCCTTCGCGAGATCCGGATAGATGCTGTCGAAATCGTGCTGGTAATCGGCGCCGAGATTGGCCGGCGCCCGCATGCCGATTAGCAGGATGGTGATCCCGGCCGCCTGGGTCTTGGTGATGATCTGGTCGAGATTGGCCCGCGCCTGGCGCGGCGGCAGGCCGCGCAGCATGTCATTGGCGCCCAGTTCCAGCAGCATCACCTGCGGCCGGTCGGTCAGCGCCCAATCGAGCCGCGCCAGCCCGCCGGCGGTGGTATCGCCGGAGACGCCGCCATTGATCACCTGCACCGGACGCCCCATCTTAGCCAGAGCCTGCGCTAATTGCGTGGTGAAGCCATCTGCCTCAGAAAGGCCATAACCGGCCGTCAGACTGTCGCCGAAGGCCAGGACACGCAAGGTGCTATCATCGGCGCCGGCCGGTGGGGACAGGACCGGGAAGACCAAGACCCCGGAGCAGACCGAGAGCCAGGTCGTCAGCGACAGAAGAAAGGCGCAGATCGCTTTCATGAACATCGATTCCGTTTCTCAAACGCGGTCGGCTTCTCTTCAGCCATCGGCGCCGCCGGCTGTCGAGTTGCGCGATATCCGCCTGACACTGGCGAGCGATGCCGGCGAGGTCAATATCCTCCGCGGCATCGACCTGACCGTGGAGGCCGGCGAGGTGGTCGGCATCGTCGGCCCCTCGGGCTCCGGCAAGACCAGCCTGATGCTGCTGATCGCCGGGCTGGAGCTGCCGAGCCAGGGCAGCCTGCGCATCGCCGGCCAGGATATCACGCAATTCAGCGAAGACCGCCTGGCGCTGTTCCGGCGCCGCGAAATCGGCATCGTCTTCCAGGCCTTCCACCTGATCCCCACCATGACCGCGCTCGAAAATGTCGCGGTGCCCCTGGAACTGGCGGGCGCCGGCAATGCCTTCGCCACGGCGAAACAGGCGCTGCAGGCGGTCGGCCTCGCGCATCGCCTGCAGCATTATCCGGCCCAGCTCTCCGGCGGCGAGCAGCAGCGCGTGGCGCTGGCCCGCGCCCTGGTCGGCAAGCCGAAACTGCTGCTGGCCGACGAACCGACCGGCAATCTCGATCTCGAAACCGGCGCCGTCATCATGGACCTGATCTTCGGCCTGGCGCGCGAACACGGCTCGACCCTGCTGCTGATCACCCACGATCCGGCCTTGGCGGCGAGATGCGGTCGCATTGTGCACCTCGCCGACGGCCGCATCAAGGATGACCGCCCCGCCGGTTCAGCCGCCGGCCTCGCCGCCGCGAACGTCGCCGCGCCGAGAGTCGATATCCTGACATGAGCGACGACATGCTTCCGGCCCCGGCGAGGACGACGCCCGCGCGGGCAGCAGCGCCGGCCTCGCTTACATCCGCTGGCGCCGCACCGCTCATGGCCGCGATCTCGGCGGTGCTCAAATTCGCCTGGCGCGATCTGCGCAGCAGCTTGCAAGGCGGGTTGCGTGGCTTCCGCATCTTCCTCATCTGCCTGATCCTCGGCGCCGCCGTCATCGCCGCCATCGGCTCGCTGTCGCAGGGCATCGTCGCCGGCCTCGCCGCCGACGGCAAAGCCATTCTCGGCGGCGATCTGGAACTTCGTTTGCTCTACCGCCCGGCCAGCCAGGACGAGACCGCCGCCCTCGACCTCACCGGCGCGGTCTCGCATAGCGAGGAAACCCGCGCCATGGCGAAGGCGGTCGTCGCCGACAATGTCGCGCGCGATCCGGCCCTGGTCGAGGTCAAGGCGGTGGACAGCCTCTATCCGCTTTACGGCAAGGTCGAGACCGATCCGCCGCAGACGCTGCAGGCCGCCCTGGCGCAACGCCCGGACGGCCGCTATGGCGCCCTGGTGGAGCCGACCCTGCTTGCCCGCCTGCAGGTCAAGACCGGCGACGAGCTCGACCTCGGCAAGGTCCGGCTGGTGATCGCCGGCGTCATCGACAAGGAACCCGATCGCGGCTCGCAGATCTTCGGCCTCGGGCCGCGCCTGATGATTTCGCCAGCGGCGCTTGCCGCCAGCGATCTCGTGCAGCCGGGCAGCATGATCTATCACGTCTACCGCCTGAAGCTCGAACCCTCGCTCGAGGCCAATCGGGTCAAGGAGCGTCTGACCGAGCAATTCCCCACCGCCGGCTGGCGCATCCGGGGTGTCGAGGACGCCTCCACCGGCATGCGCCGCTTCCTCGACCGGACGGCGCAATATCTCAATCTCGTCGGCTTCAGCGCCTTGCTGATCGGCGGCCTTGGCATCGCCAATGCGGTGCGCGCCTTCCTTGAGGGCAAGGCACGCAGCCTCGCCGTGCTGAAATGCCTCGGCGCCAGCAACGGCCAGGTGCTGGCGCTCTATCTCATCCTGACCGGCGTCATGGCGCTGATCGGCACGCTCATCGGCCTCGCGATCGGCGCCGTGGCGCCCTTCATCCTCGGCTCGGTCCTCGCCAAATTCGACGTGCCGATCCTGGCCGCACTCTATCCCAAGGCCCTGCTGCTGGCGGCCGCGATCAGCCTGCTGACCGCCTTCGCTTTCGCTTTGCCGCCGCTCCTCAAGGCGCGGCGCGTGCGCCCGGCCCAGCTCTTCCGCAGCGGGCCGGTGGAACTGGGCGGCCTCAACCGCACCGATCTCGGCACCGTCGCCGCGGCCGCGATCGTACTGGCCGCCGCCGCGATCCTCACCGCCGGCAGCATCAAGCTCGCCGCCGGCTTCGTTGCCGCCGCCCTGCTGACGCTGATTGCCTTTGCCGCGCTCGCCGCCGGCCTCAAGAAGCTCGCGGCCCGTGGCAAGGCACGGCTGGGTGAAAGGGATGGCGGCAATCGCGCATTGCGCTTTGCCTTGGCCGATATCGCCCGGCGGCAATCGCCGACCGCCAGCGTCGTGCTCTCGATCGGCCTCGGCCTCACCGTGCTGGTGGCGATCGCCCTGATCCAGCGCAACATGCTGCGCGATCTGGAAGAGACCATGCCCTCCCAGGCGCCGAGCTTCTATTTCATCGATATCCAGCCGCAGCAACTCGCCGCCTTCGATGCCTTCGCCACCTCCTTCCCCGGCGCCAGCGACCTGCAGCGCATGCCGATGCTGCGCGGCCGCGTCTCTGCCTTCAACGGTCAGCCGGCCGAGAAGATCAAGCCGCCGGCCGATCTCGCCTGGGTGCTCAAGGGCGATCGTGGCCTCACCTGGGCGGCGACCGCACCGCGCCATGCCAAGATCACCGCGGGCCAATGGTGGGCAGCGGATTACCAGGGACCGCCCTTGATCTCGCTCGACGCCGCCGTCGCCAAGGGCTTCAACCTCAAGATCGGCGACAGCATCACGGTCAATCTGCTGGGCCGCGAGATCACCGGCAGGATCGCCAATCTGCGCGAGATCGACTGGTCCTCGCTCGACATGAATTTCGTCATGATCTTTTCCCCCGGCCTGCTCGACAAGGCGCCGCAGACCTATATCGCCACCTTGCGCGTGCCGCCCGCCGAGGAGGGGAAACTGCTCGGCGCCAGCGCCCGCGACTTCCCCAATATCTCGGCGATCCGCGTCAAGGAGGCCCTGGCCAGCGCCATCGATATCCTGAAGGCCGTCGCGGCGGCGATCCGCGCCACCGCCGCCGTCACTCTGGCGGCCGGCATGCTGGTCCTCGCCGGCGCCATCGCCGCCGGGCGCGAGCGGCGGATCTACGAAGCCGTGCTCTTGAAGATGCTAGGCGGCACCAGCGGCGACATCGCCAAGGGCTATCTCTGGGAATACGGCCTGGTCGCGGTGGCGAGTGCCGTGATCGCGCTCGGCATCGGCAGCCTCGGTGCCTATATCTTCCTGACCCGGGTGCTGACGGTCGGCTGGTCCTTCCCGCCGCTGCTGGCCGCCGGCATCATCGCCTTGAGCCTCGCCGTGACGCTCTCGGTCGGCTTCCTCGGCAGTTGGCGCGCCCTGCGCGCCAAGGCGGCACCTTACCTGCGGAACGATTGAGAAAGAGCTTCGGCACAGAGACAGGCAATCAGGGCAAGCGAACTCAAGATAGGCGCATGTCGCGCTTATGCTGCTCGATTTCCGCGAACAGCCAGGCGCGAAATTCGCGGACGCCCGGCTTGCTGCCGGCAGCCGGGCGCTGCTTGAGGTAGTATCCGGCATCGAGCCGGTGACGGATGGGGAAGGGCGTCACCAGCAGGCCGCTTTTCATCAGGTCCTCGGCCATGATCGTATCGGCGAGGGCGACGCCGCCGCCATTGACGGCCTCGCGCATGGCCAGCGCCGGATCGTGGAACACCGCCCCGCCTTTGACATCGATCGAGGTCACGCCTTCCGCCGCCAGCCATTCTTCCCACCAGGCCGTCGTGCCTTCATGCAGCAGGCGATGCCCGGTGAGATCGGCGGGTGTCCGGAGCGGCCGTCCCGTCCGCAAGAGCGACGGGGCGCAGACCGCCAGGGTGCTGAGCGGCAACAGGGGCTTCAGCGCCGGATCGTTCTTCTCTTCGAAGGCCGAGAAGATCGAGAGATCGGCCTTCGGATTGTCGTCGGTCGTCGAGATCGAGATCTCGAATTCGATCTGGGGATGCAGCCGGCGGAACTTCGCCAGGCGATCGACCAGCCATAGATTGATGAAGCTCGATTCACCCGACAGCACGATATAGCGCGCCCTGTTGGGCCGGATCCGCGCATGGACGCTGGCATCTTCCGTCGCCGTCTCGATGATCCGGAAGGCTTCGGTGAGACGGTGAGCGTAATCGTGCCCGCGCGCGGTCAGCGTCACTTCGCGGAATCCGCGGGTGAAAAGCTCGGCGCCGAGCGCGTCTTCCAGCGCGCGGATATGGCGGCTCACCGCCGAGGAGGTCAGCCCCAGTTCGGTCGCGGCATCTTTCAGGCTGCCGAGGCGGGCCGTCGCCTCGAACACCCGGATCGCATTGAGGGAGGGAAGGGTCATGGCCCATCCAAGTCATCAGTTGAGTTTTTGTCAAGTGATGCTGCGGAATTGCCGTTTGTCCCGTGCAAAGCGCCGCTTCTATCGTTCCCGACCACCAAACGATGGCCCAATGGATTAAGGCCAGGACGAACCAGCCATCGCGCCAGGCGGCCGGACGGGTCGCTCGCGCGGGCGGGGAAGCTTGTGCCCGGAACGGCAGGAGACGACCGGTTTTGAGTGCCAGCGAGCGTAGCGCCTTTCAGGAGCCCTTCCGCGATCCGACGAGACCCGGCGCGCCGCTCATTCCGGCATCGCAATGGGTCTTTCCACCCTTCAATCGCTGGACCTTCCAGCATGTCCGCGAAATGACGCCGACCGCCCGGATCTGGCGCGGCCCGGGCCCCGTGACGCCGCTGCCGGAACGCAAGCGGGATCTGGACGGGATCGCCGTCGACCATGCCGGTCGCCGCCGCAGCCTGCGCGATCTCCTCGAGGAAAGCTTCACCAGCGGCTTCCTCGTGCTCTCGAAAGGCGAGATCGTCGGCGAATACTACATGAACGGGCTCCAGCCGCAGGACCCGCATCTCGCCATGTCGGTCAGCAAATCGATCGTCGCGACCGTTTTCGGCATTCTTGTCCATCGTGGCGTGATCGATGTCGCGGCACCCGTGACCCGCTATCTGCCGGAGCTCGAGCAGACGGCCTATCGCGGCGCGACCGTTCAGCAGGTCCTCGACATGACCAGCGGCGTGCGCTTCGACGAGACCTATAGCGATGCCGGTTCCGATATCCAGAAGCTCGACGAGGTCAGCGGCTGGAAACCCCTCAGCGATCCGGGCGGACCCCAGAGCGTGTGGCAGTTCGTCCGCACCCTGACGAGACTGAACCGGCCCCATGGCGAGGCCTTCGACTACCGCTCGATCGAGACCGATATTCTCGGCTTCGTCATGGAACGGGCGACCGGACGATCGCTGGCCGATCTCATCGCCCGGGAGTTATGGGCGCCGATGGGCGCCGAGGAAGACGCCTATATCACCGTGGACCGGGCGGGCTTCGCGCTCGCCGATGGCGGCTTCAACGCGACCCTTCGGGACTTCGCGCGCTTTGCCTTGCTGCAATTGCGCGGCGGCAGGATCGACGGCCGGCAGATCGTGCCCGCCGCCTGGATCGAGGACATCCGCTTCGGCGCGCATGGCAGGCCGCTCGGGCCCGATTACGGCGACCTCCCGAACGGCGCCTATCGCAACCAGTTCTGGATCGAGGATGCGGCGCGCGGCACCTATATGTGCCTCGGCATCCACGGCCAGTACATCTATCTCGACCCGGCCAGCGACTTCGCCGTGGTCAAGCTCTCGACCTGGCCCGAGGCGCTGAATGCAGACCATTTTTCGGCACTTCTGGCGGCCACCCATGCCCTGCGGGATTTCTGCGCCGGCACATGACGGACGATCTGACGACAATGCAAAAGCGATTGGGAGAAAACGAATGAAGGCAAAGGCATTTATCGCGGCGGCACTTCTCGCCGCCACGGCGGTCGGCATGGCGGCACCCGCCCCGGCACAAGCCGAAGAACTTTATCTCTATACCTGGGCCGATTTCTTCCCCGACACGCTCATCAAGGAATTCACCAAGGAAACCGGGATCGAGGTGAAGCAGGCGAATTACGACAGCGTCGTCATCCCCGAAACCAAGCTGATGGCCGGCAGCACCGGCTTCGACGTCGTGCTGACGGCGGGTTTCACCTCGCCGCGTCTGATCCAGGCGGGCGTGCTCAAGGAACTCGATCACGGCAAGCTGCCGAATATCGGCAATATCGATCCCGATTTCGCCAAGCGGCAGATGGCGATGACCGATCCCGGGATGCGCTACACCATTCCCCTCGATTTCGGCGTGACCACCGTCGTCTATAACGCCGACAAGGTGAAAGAGATCCTCGGCCCGGACGCGCCGACCGACAGCCTGGCGCTGATCTTCGATCCGGCCAATGCCGCGAAGCTGCAGGGCTGCGGCATCAGCATGCTGGATTCCGCCGCCGATACCATGAATGCCGCCTTGCTCTATGTCGGCGTGAAGGACGTCTATCATCCGACGGATGACGATCTGAAGCGCGCCGCCGAGGCCTTGAAGGCGGTGCGGCCCTATGTGCGCTATTACGACAATGTGCGCTATGCCCAGGATCTCGGCTCCGGCGAGATCTGCGCCGCCCTCGGCTGGAATTTCGACGCCGTCCGCGTCGCGCAGGCCGCCGCCGATACCGGCCATGCGCTCAACATCAAGGTGATGATGCCCAAGCAGGGCGTCGCCGGCTGGTCGGATCGCCTGGTGATCCCCAACGACGCCCCGCATCCCGATGCCGCCCTCGCCTTCATCAATTTCCTGCTGGAGGGCAAGTCGGCCGCCGCCTTCACCGAGAACACCCTGATCGCGACGCCCAATACCAAGGCCGCCGCGTTTCTCGATCAGAAGCTGAAGGACAATCCCGGCATCTTCCCGCCGGCCGACCGGCTCGGCTCGGTCCTGCCGGACTTCACCTACAGCCCCAAGGTCGAACGCGACAACACCCGCTATTTCACGGCGGTCAAAACCGGCAACTGAGGCAACGGGCACGCATGATCGCGCCCCCGAGTGGAACACATTCGGGGGCGTTTTTTACGGCCTTCTCCCCTTCGCTCAAGAACCACAGAATGCCGAATAGGGCGATTTGGGCAGGACTTACCCGGAATACGCTTCGGACTCCGGAGGCGCGAATTCACGGCCGAGATATCCGAACCGCGACTGCACCGTTGTTAGCCCTTGAATGCGGATCGACGCTTCCAGTCTCGGATGAAATTCAGGGCTGTCTCAATGGCGGCGGTATCGCCGTATTTCCGTCCTTTCTCGGTCGGATTGATGTCGGTGACGATATTTTGAGCGTAAACCGGCATCAGGGCATCAAGACGGTCGATTAATCTGTCGAGCTTGTCCTCGACCTCCGGCAAATATGATTTCAACTTGTCGCCGTCATGGTCGATGACCGCGGCTAGGTCGAAGACATCGCGAATCTTGAAGGTCGACGAGCGATAGAAGATTTTCCTGATGGCCGCTTCCCATGGCGTTTCGATCAGGATCGCACGTCCCTCAAACTCCCACGGCTCGGTCGGATCATCCGTACGCCGCCCACCTGAGATGAAGTCGATCTCACCCTGATCCAATTCGAGTTTCAGATAGTTGCCAGGAAATTGGTAGCCGTGACCGGCGAGAAGGGCTTTTGTCGCCGCATTCTTGGCCGGCGACAGAGCGGTGATGGCATCTAAATCCGAGAGAAAGATATCGATATCATTGCTGATGCGATGATCATAAAAGACTGCCAGGGCGGTGCCACCGCCGAACGTCCATTTCGGCTGCTCCTTCAGCGTATCGAGGAGCTTGATGGCATTACGCAGCAGGCTTTGCCAATCGGAGGTCTGCCATTTCCTTGATCCAGCCGACACTTCTGCCATTTGTCGCTCTCCAATTGCGGGCCGCCCTGTACAGATCCTCGAAGCTGACAACGCCCGCGAGCACAAGGTCATGAACGGCTTCTACCGAGACTTCGTCGAAGAAAGCTTCGAGATGCGGCTTCCACCTGTGATCCGGGTGATCGGTCGTCAGGCAATGCACAAAGGTCTTCGCGTCGATTGGATAAGGACGCGGGGCATTGATGGTCTTCAGAATGACGCGAATCTGCGTCTCGGCCACCGCCGCCCTCTTGAAGGCCTTTTGCAGCCGTCCGCCCAGCGCCTTGATGTCGTCAATGGCGACAGACGGCACCTGCACCTCGACACGGCGGATTTCCCGCTCCTCCTTCTGTGCCTCCCGATACCGGCGGACACGGCTGGCGGCGGTACGGTCCGGCATGACGGTTCTCCTCTCTCGAGAACAATATAGCGTAACCGGATTACGATTTCAAAGCGTAATCCGGTTACGTCATCTTCGTTTATCGACGTTTTGAGATAAGAAAGACCTTTATGCCCGCTTGCGGTTGGCGGCGAGCATGTCGGTGACGGGCGGCGCATCGCTTTCGCCCTCGCGCAGCACCGCCATCAGGACATCGCGGATTGTCTTCAGCCGCGTCTCGGATTCGATCTTCAGGCCGAACTGGTCCTTCACATAGAAGCTGTCGATGGCGCGGTGGCCGAAGGTCGAGATCTTGGCATTGGAGATCTGCAGGTTCTGTGCCGTCAGCGCCGCCGTCAGGTGATGGACGAGGCCGCGCCGGTCGCGGCCATTGACCTCGATCAGCGTATGGGTCGCGCTGGCCCGGTTGTCGATCAGGACACGCGGCGCCACCGGGAAGGCCGCCACCGCCGGATGGGCAAGGCGCGGCAGTTTCTGCAATTCGGCCTGCACCTGCTGCGGATCGTCCAGCATGCGCCCGATGGTCGCCGAGAGCCGCGCGAGCCGGCTCGGCTGGTCGAAGGAACCGCCTTCGGAATCCTGGATCGTGAAGGTATCCAGCGCCATGCCGTTCGCCAAAGTGAAGATCCGCGCATCGACGATGCTGGCGCCCGAAAGCGCGAAGGCGCCGGCGAGTTGCGAGACCAGGCCCTTGCGGTCGGCGACATAGACCGTGACTTCCGTCATCGCCCGCCACTGGTCGATGTGATAGGCGATCGAGAGCGGCCGCTGTTCCATCTCCGCCTCGGCGATCAGCCGAGCATGGCGGGCGAGGATCGGCACCGGGAAAGAGAGCCAGTAGCCGCCATGGCCGCGTGCCAGGTGATCGGCGATCGCCTGTTCCGGCCAATCCGCCAGTTCCTGCTGCAGCTCCACCAACACCGCATTGATGCGGGCGCCGCGCCCCTCGGTGAGGAGGCCGCCCGAGAGCTGTTCCTCGGTGCGGTTATAGAGCTCGCGCAGGAGCTGCGCCTTCCAGCCGTTCCAGGTCTTCGGGCCCACCGCGCGGATGTCGCAGACGGTGAGGACGAGCAACAGCCGCAGCCGTTCGATCGACTGCACCTGGTCGGCGAAATCGGCGATGGTCTTGGGATCGTCGATATCGCGCTTGAAGGCGGTATTGCTCATCAGCAGGTGATAGCGCACCAGCCAGGCGACGGTTTCCGTCTCCTCGGCGCTGAGGCCGAGGCGCGGGCAGAGCTGCTCCGCCACCTCGGCGCCGAGCACCGAATGGTCGCCGCCGCGTCCCTTGGCGATGTCGTGCAGCAGCACCGCGAGATAGAGCACCCGGCGCGACAGCACCTGATGCACGATGGAACTGGTGACCGGCGCCTCTTCCTTGATCTCGCCGTTTTCCACCTGGAAGAGGATGCCGATGGCGAAGATCGTGTGCTCGTCGACCGTATAGTGGTGATACATGTCGAACTGCATCTGCGCGACGATACGGCCGAAATCGGGAATGAAGCGGCCGAAGACACCGGCCTCGTTCATGCGCCGCAAGGTGGCTTCCGGCCCCTTGCGGGAGAGCAGGACTTCCATGAACAGCGCATTGGCCTTCGCATCCTCGCGCAGCCGGCGGTCGATCAGGCGCACCGATTGCGACAGCCAGGAGAAGGCGAGGGGATGGATGTCGACGTCGTGGCGCTGGGCGACGGCGAAGATGCGAAGCATGTCGATGGGATTGCGCTCGAAATGCTTGGCGTCGGGAACGGTGAGGCGGCCGTCATCGAGGCCGAAGCCCTCCAGCTCGCGCCGCCGGAGCCCGATCCCGGCGATGCCGGCGGGCAGGCGCAGGAAGGGCTTGCGCAGATTGCGCGCCTCGACGGCGGCGCAGAAGGCGCGGGTCAGGGCGCCGACCGATTTCGCCATCAGGAAATAGTGCTTCATCAGCCGCTCGACGCCGCTGCTGCCGGCATGGTCGCGATAGCCGAGCAACCGGGCGATTTCCGGCTGGAGATCGAAGGTCAGTTTCTCTTCCGGCCGGCCGCGCAGGTAATGCAACTGGCAGCGCAGGGTCCAGAGGAAGCGCTCGGCCTTGTTGAATTTCGCCGCATCGCCTTTGCCGATCAGGCCGCGCGCCACCATGTCCTCGGTGCGGCTGGCGCCGTCCAGGAAGCGGGCGATCCAGCGCAGGGTCTGCAGGTCCCGCAGCGCGCCCTTGCCGTCCTTGATATTGGGCTCCAGCGCATAGCGTGAATTGCCGAAACGCTGATGGCGCTGCCGCCGCTCCTCCAGCTTCGCGTGATAGAAGGCCTCGCTCTGGCCGCTGACGATGTCGCGCTGGTAGCGCTTGTGGAAACGCTCGAAGAGCTCCTGGTCGCCCCAGAGATAGCGCGCCTCCAGGAGCGCCGTGCGGATGGTGAGATCGGTCTTGGCCTGGCGCAGGCATTCCTCGATCGAGCGTACCGCATGGCCGACCTTGAGGCCGAGGTCCCACAGGCGATAGAGCATGAACTCGATCACCTGCTCGCAATGCGGCGTCTCCTTGTAGGGAATGAGGAACAGGAGATCGATATCCGAGAAGGGCGCGAGCTCGCCCCGGCCATAGCCGCCGACCGCGACGATGCTGATCTTCTCGGCGGCGGACGGATTGGCGATCGGATAGATCGCCCCGACCGTCACGTCATGCAGGCTGCGGATCAACTGGTCGATCAGGAAGCTGGTGGCGGTGCCGACATCGCGCCCGGCATCGGGGGCATGGCGGTCGGCCTCGAAACGCTGGCGGATTTCCGCCCGGCCGGCCAGCAGGGCATCGCGCAGCCGGGCGGTCAGGCGCGCCTGCTGTGCCGCCGGGTCGCCGCCTTCGGCCCAGGCCGCGCGCAGATCGGCCTCCAGGGCCCGGCGGTCGATGATGTTGCGTTGGCGCAGGATCTCGCTCATGGCGGCATGTTAACAGGTCGATGCGCCAGGGCCGCAAGTCTCTTTGCAGCAAGTCTCTTGGGCGATGGGACTCGTCACCGGCCTCATCACGGCCCGCCGCCGATCCGCCGGGAAACCGGCAGAAAGCGCCTTGGCAGCCGGCGGCAAACGCGGCATAAGGGATTCATGGCCCTGCGGCATCTCAAGCAAGAATAACGGGCGCAGGGAAAAAAATTGGGCAGGACAGGGACTTAGGACATGGCGGAAGCAGCGCTGGTCGTGGAAGACCTCCACAAGCGATTTGGCGATCTTGAGGTTCTCAAGGGCGTTTCGGCGACGGCGGAAACCGGCGACGTGATCGCCATGATCGGCAGTTCCGGCTCCGGCAAGAGCACGCTGCTGCGCTGTATCAATCTGCTGGAAACCCCGGATTCCGGCCATGTCTATGTCAATGGCGAGCTGATCCGCATGAAGCCCGGCAAGGCCGGCAAGGCGGAGCCGGCCGATCACAAGCAGGTCGACCGCATTCGCGCCTCGCTCGGCATGGTGTTCCAGAGCTTCAATCTGTGGTCGCATATGACGATCATGGAGAATGTCATCGAGGCCCCGGTCCATGTGCTGAAGCTGCCGAAGAAGGAAGCGATCGAACGGGCCGAGAAGCTGCTCGCCAAGGTCGGCATCGCCGACAAGCGCAACCACTATCCCAGCCATCTCTCCGGCGGCCAGCAACAGCGCGCCGCCATCGCCCGGGCGCTCGCCATGGAGCCCAAGGTCATGCTGTTCGACGAACCGACCTCGGCGCTCGATCCCGAATTGGTCGGCGAAGTCCTGCGCGTCATGCGCCAGCTCGCCGAGGAAGGCCGCACCATGATGGTGGTGACCCATGAAATGGGCTTCGCCCGGGAAGTCGCCAACAAGGTGATCTTCCTGCATCAGGGCCGGATCGAGGAGCAGGGCAACCCGAAGGAAGTCTTCGCCAATCCCGCCTCGGAACGGCTGAAGCAATTCCTCAAGACCGCCCATCACAAGTAAACGGATCTGATCGACCGCTTGACGCCTGGCCATGCGCGCGGCGGGCGGACTTGCCCTCCGGCTTGACCCGAGTGTCCATGGCGAATGTCGTGCGCGGTATTGCTTCTGGATGGCCGGTCTTCTGGATGGCCGGGGATCGGCCGGCCAACTCGTATTAAAAGTATATCGGATCCCGCACTTCAATCGATGCGGCATCCCGAATCAGGATTATAAACCAGAGATCATTATCCCTTCACCGAGAAGGGCGCGCAGAACTTCGACCTGACCAGCAAGAGCGGCGATCTCGACTCCCTCAAACCCTCGGTGGGCCTGAGCGTCGCGCGTACCTTCGAGACCGATGGCGGGACGAAGGTCACGCCGCAGCTCGATCTCACCTACAGCCACGAAGTGCTGGATGACGGCCGCAACGCTCAGGTGCTGATCGGTGGCGGCGCCTTCACGGTGCAGGGCGTAAAACCGAGCCGCGATGAACTGGCCCTCGGCGTGAGCCTCACCGCCTCGCTCAGCCAGAGCTTCGATCTCTATGGCGGCTACACCGCCTTGCTGCCGGTCACACCGTCAGCCACAACTTCTCCGCCGGACTGCGGGTGACGTTCTGATGTAGAGGCCACGTCACCTCTTCGCGGGAAGCAACCCCCTCCCTGACCCTCCCCAAATTGGGGGAGGGAGCTGTGTGTTCTCCGACGCACCATCACAGAGTTCGCGCAACGCTTCCACCTTTTCCCTCGTCATTGCCGGGCTTGACCCACTGTTGTCCGGTTAAGGGCATGGACTTCGTCCATGGAGAGGTACCGATAAGGCAAGACCCCCAATTCTTTGCTGGTGAAGTGAATCGGAGAAAATGATATTCAACTAATAGGTCGACTCAATTCTTGGAACAATTGCGGGCATCTGATCGCGGGTCACGCCGTGTCTGCGAGTTGTTTTCTTTCGGTCTGATTGGAAACACATGTTTGAGGCCGGTTCGATTGGCCGAAAGATGGGTCAATCAGCCGTTCGGGCGACGCGGTGACGGTCGGGTGCCGGAGCATTACATAGGGCATAACATAAAGGGTTCGGCTCTGGGCTTGTGAGTGGCGGGCGGTTCTGGAGAGCACAGGACGCACCGGCCAGCGTGAAAACTTGGGGGACTCAACCATGAAAACGGCGACGATCCGAGCCGGCCTGTTGGCCGGGTCGATGATGATTGGTGCGACAGTGACTGGCGCAACGATGAGGGGCGCGGTGGCCGGTGCGCTGCTGCTTTTGCTGCCGGCCTCATCGGCCTGGGCGGCTTCTTTCACGGTGACGAATGCCAATGACAGCGGCGTGGGGTCGCTGCGTCAGGCGATCATCGATGCCAATACCGCGGGCGGCTCATCGACGATTTCTTTCACCAGCGGTTTTTCCGGCACGATTACGCTCTCCAGCGGCCTGCCGGTTATCAGCAGTTCGGTGACGATCGACGGGTCCGCCGCCGCGGGCGGGCGCGTGACGATCGACGGCGGCGGCGGCAATCGGATTTTCTTCGCCGGCGACGGCACTGCCATCAGCGTCGATCTCCAGCACCTGACGCTGCAGAACGGTACCGCCAAGGGCGGCGATGGCGGCGGCAATGCCGGCGGCGGCATGGGTGCCGGTGGCGCCTTGTTCGTGAACAAGAATGTGGCGGCGACGCTGAGTGACGTTCAGTTCGCCGGGAACCAGGCGGTCGGTGGCAATGGCGGGACAGGTGCCCGTGGCGGCGGCGGCGGCCTTGGCGGCAATGGTGGCAATACTCAACAAAACAACCTCGGCGCAGGCGGTGGCGGCGGCGGTTATGCCGGCAATGGTGGCCTCGGTGGCCAGCCGGCAAACCCCAATGGCGGCGGTGGCGGTGGCGGCGAGACCGGGAATGGCGGCGATGGCACGACCACGACCGCAGGCACCGGCGGCACGGGCGGTGGCGGCGCTGGCGGTTATAATGGCGCTGGCACTCCTGGCAACACTTTTGGCGGCGGCGGCGGTGGCGGAACCGGATATGGCGGCAATGGCGGCGATTTCGGCGGCGGCGGCGGCTCGAACTTCGCTTTTGGCGGCAATGGCGGTTTCGGCGGCGGCGGCGGCGCCGGAAACGGCGGCAACAGTTCAGGCGGCTTCGGCGGCGGCAGTGCGAGCGGAAATAGTGGCACCGGCGGCGGCGGCTCCGGATATGGCGGCGCGATCTTCGTGCGCGATGGCGCCTCCATCACAATCGTGGATTCCGGGTTCAGCGGCGGCAGCGTGACGCCCGGCGCGGGCTCGACGAGCGGCCAGGCCCTGGGGACGGCGATGTTCCTGGGCGCCGACGTCACCTATTCGGTGACGTCGGGGACGATCATCTTGTCCGATTCGATCGGCGGGATTGGCGCGAATATCAATGCCGATGGCGGATTGACCAAGGCCGGTGCCGGGACGCTGATCCTCAACGGACAGAACAGCTATGCGGGCGGGACAACCGTCACCGGCGGTGAGTTGCAGGTGGGCGACGCCGCCCATGCAAACGCGCGGGTCAGCGGCGATGTGACAGTCGGCGCTGCCGGCACCTTGGCCGGTCATGGCACGGTGGTGGGCCAGGTCGATAATAGTGCCGGCGGCATGGTGTCGCCGGGCGGGTCGATCGGCACGTTGCATGTCGGCGGCAATTATACGCAAGGCGCCACCTCGACCTTGCGCATCGAGGTCAGCCCGACGGCCGCCTCGCAGCTTGCCGTGGGCGGCACGGCCAATCTCGGCGGCGGCACCCTGGCTTTGGTCTTCACGCCGGGCGTCTACAGCACCCGCAGCTATACCATCGTCACGGCGACGGGCGGTCTCGGCGGCTCGCAATTCGGCGCGATGACGCAAAGCGGTGTGACGGGGCTCGATCCACAGGTGAGCTATACGACGACGACCGCACTGCTCGCGATCATCGGCAATGCCGGTACCGGCGGCTTCACCGTGGCGCCGACCAACGGCCAGGTGTTTGGTGCGACGACGTCCAGTCTGGTCCTCGGCGCGCAAGCGGCGAACCGGGCCTTGTTCGGGCATCTCTCGGATCGCCGGCTCGGTGCCGTGGGAACGGACACTCTGCGCACCGCCTTCGCCGGCAACGACCCGACCGGCCAGGCGGCTTTCGGTGGCGACCTCGCTGGTTTGAATCTGCTGGCGGCGGCCTTGCCGGAAGCCCTCGCCAAGCATGGCGGCTGGTTCCGAGCGACCGGTGGCTTCGGCAACATCGATGGCGGCAGCCTGCATGACGTGGACAGCCATGGCGGCGGGTTCATGGCCGGCTATGACTACCAACTGACCGACACTTTCCTGATCGGCGGCGCGGTCGGCTACAGCCGCACGGATTTGTCGCAGAGCGATGGCAGCAGCGCCGAGATCAATACGCCGCGTGTCGCCGTTTACGGAAGCTACCAGCTTGGCGGTTTCGCCCTCGATGGCAATGTCGGCTATGCCTATGACCGGATCAAGACACGCAACCAGAGCGACGGCGGCACCGCGACCTCGCAGCATGACGCCCATGAAATCAATGTCGGCCTGCAGGCGAGCTACCGGGTGGACCTGCCGCAGCGGATCGCGCTGACGCCGCGTGTGGGCCTCGACTACCTGCATCTCTTCGAGGACGGCTTCACCGAGAAGGGCGCGCAGAACTTCGACCTGACCAGCAAGGGCGGCGATCTCGACTCCCTCAAGCCCTCGGTGGGCCTGAGCGTCGCGCGCACCTTCGAGACCGATGGCGGGACGAAGGTCACGCCGCAGCTCGATCTCACCTACAGCCACGAAGTGCTGGATGACGGCCGCAACGCTCAGGTGCTGATCGGTGGCGGCGCCTTCACCGTGCAGGGCGTGAAGCCGAGCCGCGATGAACTGGCCCTCGGTGTCAGCCTGACCGCCTCGCTCAGCCAGAACTTCGATCTCTATGGCGGCTATACCGCCTTGCTGCCGGTCGGCAACACCGTCAGCCACAACTTCTCCGCCGGCCTGCGGGTGACGTTCTGATGTAGAGGTCGCATCGCTTCTTCGTGGGAAGCAACCCCCTCCCTGACCCTCCCCCAGATTGGGGGAGGAGGTGGTGTCCAACCCAGTTAGAAGATTGACAGATTAAACCGGGGACATGGTTGACAGTCGAGGCATAGGCAGGAACCGCTTAAAGGCCTTAACTGGACAACAGTGGGTTTGATCGGGGGGATCCATCTGAGAGGCCACGGACGGCGGTAGCTGCGGCTCCCGCCAATATGTGTTGGTGGGACACTCGCCACCCGCAGGCCCGCCGGGATGTCAGCCCCGCCAGCGCTACGGCTGCAAGCCAGGGTGGAATTCGCGCGTTTTGGCGCCTCGGGACGTTACGCAAAATACGGCTCTTCAAGGTGGAAAGCGGGACTGGAACCTAATCGGAACGATTGCGGACCACAAAACCAGAACGGGCTTGTGGGGTCGAAAATAAGGAAATACAATCTGTTGAGATACATTTCTTAAGAGATTACTGCTGTTTCCGTTTTGTCCTGACAAGAGCGCCCGAGTCGCCTACTGGAATCGTTGCGGATTTCGGAACCGCGCGCCGCGACTCGGATGACGGGGGAATGATGGGCCTGGACCGACTCGAGTCGCTGATGAAGTTTCATCCCTTCACGCGGCTCAACAAACTGCTGGAAAACGTAACGCCCGGCGGCGGAAATACGCCGTTTCTGTTATCGGTCGGCGAGCCGCAATTCACCCCGCCCGCGATGGTTGCCGAGATCGTCGCGGCCGAGGCCGGCACCTGGGGCAAATACCCCCAGGCGGCGGGCAATGAGGCCTTCCGCCAGGCAGTGAAGGACTGGGCCGACCGGCGCTATCACTTGCCGCCCGCCATGCTGCAGGACCAGCATATCCTCCCCGTCGCCGGCACCCGCGAGGCCCTGTTCCACATCGCCCTCTCGGTGGTCCCGGAATATACCGGCGGCGAGCGGCCGATCGTGCTGATGCCCAATCCCTTCTACCACGTCTATGCCGGCGCGGCCGCCGCGGCCGGGGCCGAGCCCTATTTCCTGCCGGCCCGGGCAGAGACGAATTTCATGCCGGTCATCGCCGATATCCCGCCGGAGATCCTCAAGCGCACGGTGCTCGCCTATCTCTGCAACCCGTCCAATCCGCAGGGTTCGGTCGCCGATACCGGTTATCTCAAGCAATGGCTGAGCCTGGCGCGCCAGCATGATTTCGTGCTGGCCAGCGACGAATGCTATGCCGAGATCTATCTCGACCGGCCGCCGGCCGGGGCGCTGGAGGCGGCGTGCGATCTCGGCGGCAGCCTCGACAAGCTGCTGGTCTTCCATTCGCTCTCCAAGCGCTCGAGCGGCGCCGGGCTGCGCTCCGGCTTCATCGCCGGCGATGCCGCGCTGATCAAGCGCCAGATCCAACTGGTCAATTACGGCGGCGTCGCCCAGCCCTATCCGATCCTGGCGGCGGCCACCGCGCTTTGGCGCGACGAGGAACATGTCATCGCCTATCGCGGCCGCTACCAGCGCAATTTCGCCCTCGCCCAGGAGATCCTGGGGCCGGTCTTCGGCGAGGTCCGGGCGCCGGGCGGCTTCTTCCTCTGGCTCGATGTCGGCGACGGCGAGCAAGCGGCGGCGGAATTGTGGCGCCGCGCCGCCATCAAGGTGCTGCCGGGCGGCTATATGGCGCGGCCCGACGCCGCCGGCCATAATCCCGGCCAGCCCTATATCCGGGTCGCCCTGGTCTATGAGCCGGCCGAACTGGAACCCGCCCTCAAGCGCATGGCCCCGGTGCTGGCCGATGTCCTGACGGACGTCCGGGCCGGGAACCGGGCGAAGATTTGAGCCGCGCGAGAGGAGGGGAGGGGGCCGGAACGTCGCGGGCTGAAATAGTGAGCTGGTACCCTGGGCCGGATACCCTGGGCCGGAACTTTGCCGGGATGAGGCCGTTGAGCCGCAGGCGCTAGTATGGCTGCGCCGCAGTTTCTGGCTGCGCTGGTCTTTGGCTGCGCCAGCGGGTTGATAGGCCGACGCTCGGGTAAGGGGCCCTGAAGCCGTGGTATCCGGGACCGCTTGGCCGAGATCGCCCGGCCGAGATTGCTGGCATGACGGTCGCGAGAATGGGGCCGGGAGAATTGAGAATGGAAAGGAATGTCGATGACGGATCACGCGCAATCGCGGGCCATGCCGCCGCAGATGCCGGGCTATAGCGGCGGATTTCGCGGTTTCATGCAGCGGCGGCTGGCGGAAATCGGCGGCGGCATCCTGATCGTCCTCGGCCTTGCCCTGCTGCTGGCCTTCCTCACCGCCTCCTCCGGCGATCCCAGCTTCAACCGGGCGGTGGACCAGCCGACCCGCAATCTCATGGGCCCGGTCGGCGCCTATATCGCCGATTTCGCCCTGCAGGGCCTGGGGCTCGGGGTGATCGCCCTGATCGCGGCACCGCTCGCCTGGGGCTGGCGCCTGATCCGCGACCGGGCGCTGCCGCGCTGGTGGCTGCGTTTCGCCCTGGTGCCGGTCGCCGCCCTGCTGCTGGCTCTGGCCGCCGCCGGCCTGCCGGCATCCGATACCGGCGTCCCGGCCATGCCGACCGCCGCAACCGCAGCCGGCCAGCCGGCGGGACAAGCACAGACGGCACAGGCGCAAGCCCAGGCGGCACAAACCCAGGCGGCACAAGCCGCCAAGGCCGCCGCCTGGCCCTGGACCGCCGGGATGGGCGGTTTCGCCGGCCATCTGCTGTTGACCGGCACGGCCGGCCTCAACAGCGAAACCGGCGGGCTCGGCGGCTTCGCCGGCGGACTGTCGCTGATCGGCACGCCGCCGGTCATGGGCTCGGCAACCTTCCTGCCGGCTTTGCTCGGCCTGATCGGTGCCCTGGTCGCGCTCTATTTCGCCCTCGGCATCGGCATCCATTCATATGTCCGCTTCGGCCGCAACATGGCGACCGCCGGGCGCCGGGTCGGGCTGGTGATCGAACGCAGCCGCCGCACGCTGGCCCCGACCGACACCCGCGATAGCCGCGATACCCGCGATACCCGCGACATGGAGGACGAGGACGAGCCGCAGCAGGCCGCCGGGCGCCTGCCCTGGCATCGCCGCCTGTTCGGCGCCGGCCGCAGCCTGCTCGGCGGCGACGGAAATGCCGCCCGCCACGAGCCGCATTTCGATGAAGACGCCGAAAGTGACGGCGGCCAATGGGCACCGCAGGAAGAGGAGCAGCGGGCCTATCAGCGCGGCCACCGCCTCGGCGCGGCGGCGGAGCCCGATGACGAGCGTTTCTACGACCGAGCGGCCGAACCGGCCGAGCCCAGCCTGACCCAGCCCTCGCCCCGGGTGCGCGGGCTGGTGGCCCAGCCGGCGGCGAAGGAGAAGGCGCCGGCCAAGGCGGCGAAGCGCGGCACCACGCAGCCGAGCCTCGCTCTGGAGGAGGGCGAGTTCGAACTGCCGCCCCACGATCTCCTGGCCCGCCCCAGCGCCAATACCGCCGTGCAGAAGATCAACGAGGAAAGCCTGGAGAAGAACGCCCGGCTGCTGGAAACGGTGCTGGAGGATTTCGGCGTCAAAGGCGAGATCGTGAAGGTCCGTCCCGGCCCCGTCGTCACGCTCTACGAATTGGAGCCGGCGCCCGGCACCAAGACCAGCCGCGTGGTCAGCCTGGCCGACGACGTCGCGCGCTCGATGAGCGCCGTCTCGGTGCGTATCGCCGTGGTGCCGGGCCGCAGCGTGATCGGCATCGAATTGCCGAACCGCCAGCGCGAGACCGTGGCGCTGCGCGAGCTCCTGGAAGACGACAGCTATCACGCGACCCAGGGCAAGCTGGCGCTGGTCCTCGGCAAGGATATCGGCGGCGCGCCGATCGTCGTCGATCTCGCCCGCATGCCGCATCTGCTGATCGCCGGCACCACCGGTTCGGGCAAGTCGGTGGCGATCAACACCATGATCCTGTCGCTGCTCTACCGCTTGACCCCGGATCAGTGCAAATTCATCATGATCGACCCGAAGATGCTGGAACTTTCCGTCTATGACGGCATCCCGCATCTCCTCTCGCCGGTCGTCACGGAACCGCGCAAGGCCGTGGTCGCCCTGAAATGGGTGGTGCGGGAAATGGAGAACCGCTACCGCTCGATGTCGAAGCTCGGCGTCCGCAATATCGATGGCTACAACCAGCGCCTGGAACAGGCCCGCAATGCCGGCGAGGAACTGACCCGCCGGGTGCAGACCGGCTTCGATCCCGAGACCGGCAAGCCGATCTACGAGGAAGAGCCGTTCGATCTCAACCCGCTGCCTTTCATCGTCGTGGTGGTGGACGAAATGGCCGACCTCATGCTGGTGGCCGGCAAGGACATCGAAGCAGCGATCCAGCGCCTGGCGCAGATGGCCCGCGCCGCCGGCATCCATATCATCATGGCGACCCAGCGCCCCTCGGTCGACGTCATCACCGGCACCATCAAGGCGAACTTCCCGACCCGGGTCAGTTTCCATGTGACCACCAAGATCGACAGCCGCACCATCCTCGGCGAGACCGGCGCCGAACAGCTCCTCGGCCAGGGCGACATGCTCTATATGGCCAATGGCGGCCGGGTGACCCGCGTTCACGGTCCGTTCGTGTCGGACCGCGAGGTCGAGAGCATCGTCCAGTTCCTCAAGGAACAGGGCGAGCCGGCCTATGTCGAGGAAGTGACCGAGGAAGAGGAAAGTCTCGAAAGCGAAGATGTGATCGGCGGCGGCGGTGGCGGCGGGTCGGGCGACGACCTATATGATCAGGCGGTTGCCCTGGTCTGCCGGGAACGCAAGGCCTCCACCAGTTTCGTGCAGCGCCACCTGCAAATCGGCTATAACCGGGCGGCCCGCCTGATCGAGCGGATGGAGAAAGAGGGGGTGGTGAGTGCCGCCAATCACGTGGGTAAACGCGAAGTGATCGCCCGCAACATCGACGCCGATCACTGAGCGCCGGCCTGGATCGATCCCACCGGCTGGGTTACACCGGCCGGATCACGACCGATACAAGCCGGACCGTTTGTTCCAACTGCATGGGATTCCATCTTGAGCAAGCCTGAGATTACCCGCCGCCGCTGCCTGCAGCTCTCAGCATCGGCTCTCGGCGGCCTGAGCGCGGTGGCCCTCGGCCTGCCGCTTGGCCTCACCGCGATGGCGCCCGAGGCCTTCGCCCGCAAACCCGTCGGCATCGCGCTGAATCCCGAGGATCAGAAGGATGTGGCGCGGATCGAGGATTATCTGAACAGCCTCACCTCGGTCGAGGCGAAGTTCCAGCAATATTCCGTCAATCAGGGCCTCGCCTTCGGCAAGATCTATCTGCGCCGGCCGGGCCGGCTGCGGGTGGAATACGATCCGCCCAGCAAGGTGCTGCTGGTGGCCGATGGCATCGCCCTCAGCTATTACGACGGCGAGCTCAACAACCTCAACCAGGTGCCGCTTTACATGTCGCCCATGTGGTTCCTGCTGAAGGACAAGGTGAAGCTCGGCGGCGACGTCACCATCACCTCCTTCAAGCGCGGCCCCGGCGTGCTGCAGATCGGCCTGGTGCAGACCGACGAGCCCGATGCCGGCAGCGTGGTGCTGGAATTCGGCGACCGGCCGCTGGAATTGCGGCAATGGACCATCGTCGACAACAAGAACCAGGAGGTCCGGGTCGGCCTGTTCGATGCGCATTTCGGCGTCCAGCTCGCCAATGAGCTGTTCGCGACCCCGCAGCGCAAGAACAAGCGGAACTGACCGCTTCGCTTCTATCCTCTTGAGGAAAAAGAACTTAAGCCGCCCACGAGCCGATCCGTGGGCGGCCGTTCCGCGCCACGCCCCTGCAGCCTGCCCCCTGCAACCTGCCCCTGCAACGTGGTGGGGTCGGGGCTGCAGGCATGCAGCTTGGAAAACCGCCGGGCCGTGCTTACAGTCCATATATGCGGTGCATCAGCATCCGTTTTCATCAGCATTCAGGGCCGAGATCATCATGGCATCATCACCCATCCCGTTTCAGCCGACCGCGCAGCTTCCGGCGGATGCGCCGGTCATCGCCGTGCCGATGTGCGTCAAATTCATCGACGGCCAGAACTACCACACCGTCGGCGAGAAATATCTGCGGGCGCTGATCGAGGCCGCCGGCTGCTATCCGCTCTCTTTCCCGGCGCTTGGCCCGGCGCTGGCCCCGGAGGCCCTGCTGGCTCATGTCGATGGCGTGCTCTTCACCGGCAGCCCCTCGAACATCGCCGTCGATCTCTATGGCGGCGCGCCGGACCGTCCCGAGAGCCCGCAGGATCCCGGCCGCGACGCCATCACCCTGCCGCTGGTCAAGGCCGCGCTCGCGCGCAATGTGCCGATCTTCTCGATCTGCCGCGGCTTCCAGGAATTGAACGTGGCCCTTGGCGGCACGCTGAGCACGCATATCCATGACGTGCCCGGCCATGACGACCACCGCGCACCGACCGATGCCGATTACGACGAGATCTACCAGCTCGCGCATGATGTCGCCTTCACCCCGGGCGGTCAGTTCGCCCGCCTGCTCGGCAAGAACCGGACCAAGGTCAACACGGTGCATTGGCAGGGCATCGAGCGTCTCGCCCCCGGCCTCGACGTGGAAGGCCGGGCCGATGACGGCGTCATCGAGGCGGTCACGGTGAAGGGCCATAACGGCTTTGCCATCGGCACGCAGTGGCACCCCGAATATCGCGCCACGGAGAATGAGGATTCAGTGAAACTGTTCAAGGCGTTCGGCGCGGCGGCTCGAGAATATGCTCAACAACGTCGCGCAACTCCGCGTCGGCCGGCCGCATAGAACCAGCCGCATAAAATCAAGCATTTCAGGCGTATTTTCCGTGTTTCATGGCCTCATTCGCACCCATGATGGGCACGCGGTCTTCAGGCATGCAACATGCCTGTTTCTGATATGCAGAGATGCGCAGGGTGGGTAGGAGATCCGCCGTTGAAATGACCGGCGGCGGCCCCACATGACTTAACAGTAAGGCCGCGACTGCAACGGTTGCGGTCCGCCAATTGGCGGTCTCCCCCACCGCGATTGGCCTCCGACTATACGGAGAAAAGGGACGCCCGGTCTTCCCCTGGCCGGGCGTTCTCCGTTTCCGGTTCCTGCCCGATCAGGCCCCTTTCGCAGCGTCCCCGTTTCGCAGAACCCCTTGTGGCGACGACATGGCGGCGGCCGTCATAGGCCGGCACACAAATAATCCGTTTTTTAAATCTGATCCGTCGTTGAAATGACCGACGGATCCCCCCACATCAATAACAGTAAGGCCGTGACTGCAATGGTTGCGGTCCGCCAATCGGCGGTCTCCCCCACCGCGATTGGCCTCCGACTAAACGGAGAAAATGAGCGCCCGGTCTTCCCCTGCCGGGCGCTCTCCGTTTCCCGGCTCCGTCTTCAGCCTTGCCGCGTCACATGCCGGCGTATCGTGCCAGCAGAATGGCGGCAGCGGCGAGAAGAGCGACGAAGAACAGCAGATTGGTGAGTATTTCGGGTCGGCTTCGCACGGCGGTACGGACCTGAGCGGTGGAGCGGCGCTGCGTGGTGGAGCGGGGGGAAGGGGAAGAAAAGGACATCGATCGCGATCCTCGCAGACTGTCCGCATGTCGGGACAGGCCCCTACCTTCTGACAAAGACAATAATTTTTGGTGAATCTCCGGGCGGGCTGATTTGCCCCGCCGCACTTTTTCCTCTCTTCCCTTTGACGAGAACCGTTTTGCCGTTAAGAAAGACGGGAACCGCACACCCCTTCTGTCAGCCTTCGGACAGCCGGGTGTCGTCGATCAGCCGCCGTCGATCAGCCTTCGGGGAAAGCACAGATGCGTCTCGTCACCTGGAACATCAATTCGCTACGCCTGCGGCTCGACCTCCTGCGCCGGCTGGTGCAGCAGGAACAGCCCGACATCGTCTGCCTGCAGGAGATCAAGGTGCAGGACAGCGAGTTCCCCATGGAGGAGGTGAAGGCGCTCGGCTTTCCCCATGTCCTGCGGCACGGCATGAAGGGCTATAACGGCGTCGCCATCCTCTCCAAGCTGCCCTTCAAGGCGCGCGACCCGCAAGACTGGTGCAAGAAGGCGGATTCCCGTCACGGTGTCGTCGTGCTCGGCGGCGATATCGAATTGCACAATTTCTATATCCCCGCCGGCGGCGACATTCCCGACCCGGACGAGAACGTCAAATTCGCCCACAAGCTGCAGTTCCTCGACGAGATGACGGACTGGTTCAGCGGCCAGAAGAAGACCCGCAAGGCGATCCTGGTGGGCGATCTCAACATCGCGCCGCTGGAGAACGACGTCTGGTCCCACAAGCAGCTCCTGAAGATCGTCAGCCATACGCCGATCGAGGTGGAGAAACTGACCGCCATGCAGCAAGCCGGCCATTGGCAGGATGCCGTGCGGCATTTCACGCCGGAGCCGGAGAAGATCTTTTCCTGGTGGAGCTACCGCTCGCCGGATTGGCAGAAGAACGATCGCGGCCGCCGGCTCGATCACATCTGGACCACGCCGGCGCTGACGCCGCGCCTCAAGGCGGCCAAAATCCTGCGCGAAATGCGCGGCTGGACCCAGCCGTCGGACCATGTCGGCGTGGTGGTCGATCTCGACTGAGGGAAGCCGCGTCAGCGGCCGATTTCACGGAGATTGATTTCCATCGTCGATCGCCGGAATAATCCATCGGGGTAACTGTTTCACGCAGTATCGGGGCTCTTAAGCAAGGAGCGATCGATTGCCGACTGATCCAAAGCCACCGGTGCAATACGGCCTGCCGCCTCTCAACGATCCGGGCGCCTGGCTCAAGCTCGCGGCGATTGCCACCCTCATTGTCGCAATCGCCCTCTGCTTTGCCTATACCGCCGGATGGTTCACGCCGCACAATCTGTCCCCGCTGCGCTTCATCAACGCCTTCCAGCATGCCAATGGCATCCATCCCGGCTTCCGCCGCAATCATGCCAAAGGCGTTTGCGTCACCGGCACCTTCGCAAGCAACGGCCAGGCCCAGCGCCTGTCGAAAGCGGTGGTCTTTCAACCCGGTTCGACGCCGGTCGTCGGCCGCTTCGCAATCGCCGGCGGCCAGCCCGATGCCGCCGACGGGCCGCAGGCGGTGCGCAGCATGGCCCTCAGCTTCCGGCTATCCGATGGCGAGGAATGGCGAACGGGCATGAACGACATCCCCGTCTTCCCCTTCGGCACACCGCAGGATTTCTACGACCAATTGCGCGCCGCGCGGCCCGATCCGGCGACCGGCAAGCCGGACCCGGCGAAGCTGAAGGCCTTCATGGCGGATCATCCCAAGACCGCCGCGGCGCTGCAGCTCATCGGCGCCAAGCCGTTCTCTTCCGGTTTCGCCAATGCGACCTATAACGGCCTCGATGCCTTCCGCTTCGTGAACGATGCCGGCACGGCGACACCGGTCCGCTGGTCCATGGTGGCAAGCGAGCCCTTCGCGCCGGAAACGCCGGATCAGTCGGCGACACCGGACAAGAACTATCTGTTCGACGGCTTGATCGCCCGCCTGAAGCAGGGACCGCTGCAATGGCATCTCATGATCACCATCGGCCAGCCCGGTGATCCCACCAATGACGCGACCATTCCCTGGCCCGAGGATCGGGAGAAGGTCGATGCGGGAACCCTGACGATCGACCACATCGAAAGCGAGGCGCCAGGAAATTGCCGCGACATCAACTACGATCCGCTGGTGCTGCCGGCCGGGATCGAACCCTCTGACGATCCACTGCTCAGCGCCCGCTCCGCGGTCTATGCGCAGTCCTTCAAGCGGCGGGCCGGCGAGACCGCACAACCGAGCGCGGTCCAGGTCAACGATTCCGGCAAGGCGCCCTGACGATGACACCCATCCGACCGTTCCCCGCCGTCTCGCGTCTTCTCCATTGGATCATGGCCCTCCTGATCCTGGCCATGCTGTTCATCGGCATCGGCATGGTTGCCTCGCTCTCCGATTACCACTGGCTGGTGTCGATCCATAAGCCGCTGGGCGCCCTCATTCTCGTCCTGGCCGTGATCCGCCTGATCAACCGGTTGATCAATCCGGCACCGCCTTTGCCCAGGGGCATGCCGGGCTGGCAGCGTTTCGCCGCCCATGCTTCGCATGTCGTCCTGTATGTGCTGATGATCGCCCTGCCGCTGGTCGGCTGGGCCATGCTGTCGGCGGCCCGCGACCCCATCGTGCTGTTCGGCGCCTGGCACCTGCCGCCGATCCTCCCCCATGACGCGGCGCTCTATGCCTGCCTGCGGACGGCGCATACTGTCTTGGCCCTGCTGCTTTTCGTGACGATCCTGGTGCATCTCGGCGCGGCCCTGATGCATGCCCTGATCTTTCGCGACGGCGTCTTTCAGAGCATGGCGTCCTGGAGCGGCCGCGCGCCTGGGGCCAGGGAAGGCAGGCCCCCATCGCGGCGATGACGATCGCAAGAGCGATCATCCGCGACCGCCGGTTCCAACACGTCGCCCCAACGGTATGCAGCGACATGGAAACGGCGTGCCGCGGGAAGCGGCACGCCGTGATGATCGCGATATCGTTGGTTTATTTTATTTGAATTTCAGCGGCACGACGATGTTCAGCGACGGTGCGGCATAGACCGGCGGCTGCATATAGACTGGCGCCGGCTGCACATAGACCGGTTGGGGCTGCACATAGACCGGTTGGGGCTGCACATAGACCCCGCCCGGCTGAGCGTAGACCACCGGCGGTGGCGCGTAATAATAACCACCGCCCCGGTAATAGCCGTCATCGTCGTCGTGATGATGCTTGTGCTTCCAGCCATCGGCCGAAGCCGAGCTCGCGGCGGCTAGCGCGAAGCCGGCGGCGAGAAGGCATCCGGCCGCCAATCGGCTGGCCCGTGCACGACGCGAAAGCTTCGTCACAATCGGTTTCATGTTTTCTGTCCTCACAGAGAAAACGCGGTCAGCCGGCAGCGGACGCCACACGACCTAGAACATAGATATCAATGTCGTTGTGACCTTGCTGTGATCAATTGGTGGCGCGGGTGTTTTGCACGAGAGTGTGATCGCGCATCGCGTGAATACACAGATGGGATGCTTGTTTCGATCAGCGCGGGAAAAGCCGTGAATTTCATTGGAATCCGCGCCGCCGGCCCGGTTGATCCATCTCCATCCCGGCCACGCCGACGTTACGTTATCGGCAACCGCTGATGGTTATCGTGGCCGCCGGTGACGACGGGGATCGGATGCGGCTGCAAGGCCGGGATCGCCGGATGTTTCCCGCGTTCCGATGACGGAAAACTCGGGCTCCCAGAACAGGCGATATTGCGCCGGTGACTCGGCATCGATACGGGATCAAGTTTTCGTGGCGGCAAAATGCGGATGGCAGGTTCCAGTGTCGGAACCTGCCATCGACGTCCTGGGCCGTCAGGGACGGCCGGGCCGCACGGCCCTGGCTGATATCAGCTCAGTTATCACCTCAGTGGAAATGCAGCGGGATGACCACATTCACGGCCGGCGGGCCGTAGGGTACCACCGGAGCCGGCGGATAATAGACCGGCGCGGGCGCCACATAGACCGGGCGGGGGCGCACGAAAACCGGCGCCGGCGCCACGATGACCGGGCGCGGACGGACATAGACCGGATAGGGCCGGACATAGACCGGGCGTGGCTGCGCGTAATAATGCGGATGATGGTGAGGATAACCCCAGCCGTCGGCCGAGGCCGGTGCGACGGCGAGCGTCGCGAAGCCGAGCGCCAGGAAACATCCGGCGGCCAGGCTGCGAAGCGAGAAGCGGCGCGAAAGTTTCGTTACGGCGGATTTCATGATCTGACCTCACTGAGAAAGCCACGTTGGGAAAGTCACGTTGGGAAAGTCGTTCGAGGATCGGACAATGACCCGCCCCTCTATGAATTAAAACGGCGGAGCGGATCATTCCCTGTACCGGCCGGCGGTGCGGCCGAAGCATCTTGTTGTATGCAGCCGCCGCCAATGCCGAAACCGGCGCACATCAATTTATCAAAGTAAAATCAACCCATTGCAGGAGTACCGCAAAATCGCCACGGCCGATCTTGTATCTCGTTCCCGGGCGTTGGAGGCATCACTGTTGCGTGAGTCCGAAGGCCGCCCGATTTGGAGCCGCAGCCCAGTTGGGTCCGGCTCTATTCAATAAATTGGCGCGCGGAGCGAAAGGCACGTCACCCGGCAGGACCCGGTGCAGCACCCGATATTCTGCGCGGAGAGCAATGAAACCTCGCTCTCCCCGCCCGCCGACGGACGGAGAGAGGATTGGGGTGGGGATGACGATGATGAGGATGCTGCCGTGCAAACTGCCTCGGTACCCGGCAGCCTACCGGCCGAGCATCAATGCAGCGACTTGATGGCTTCCAGGACGCGCGGCTTCAGCCCATCGCCATTCTTCTCGGCGATATAAGCGAGGATCGCCTTGCGCATGCGGGGGTCCCAGAATTTCCTGATATGGGTGGCGATCTGCGGCACCGCCTCGGCATCCGGATAGGGGGCGAAGAAATCGCCGATCTGGTTCGCCATGCGGATCAAGGTCTGGTCGTTGTTGCTCACCGCGTTACTCCCGAAAAGATCAAGTGCATCAAGTCAGCCGCCAGCCTTCGCTGACGACGATCAAACTGTCGCTGCGCGCGAGGCCCAGCAGCGTCAGGCCATAGCGGTCGGCCAACTCCTGGGCGAGGCCCGTCGGCGCCGAGACGGCCACCAGCATCGGCAAGCCGATAGCCACCGCCTTCTGCACCATCTCGCTGGAGCAGCGACTGGTGATGACGCAGAACCCCGAGGCCGGATCGATCTTCGCCCGCGTCAGGGCGCCGATCAGCTTATCGAGCGCATTGTGCCGGCCGACATCCTCGCGCAGGAGGAGGACATCGCCTTCCGGATTGCAGAAGGCCGCCGCGTGCAAGGTGCGCGATTCCCGGTTCAGCACCTGGAGCGCCGGCAGCGCATCGAGGGCGCGGAAGACGGCCGGCACGGTGAAGCGGCGGTCGTTCTCGATCCGCGGCAGTTCGCGCACCGCCTGTTCGATGCTGTCGACGCCACAGATGCCGCAGCCGGTCCGTCCGGTCAGGTTGCGCCGCCGTTCCTTCAGCGCGGCGAAAGCCCGGCCGGTGATCTGCAGCCGCACCTCGATCCCTTCGCAAGCCGGTTCCGCCTCGACATCCAGGAACTCGCCGGCATCGCTGAGGATGCCTTCGGAGAGCGAAAAGCCGAGGGCGAAATCCTCGAGATCGAGCGGTGTCGCCATCATCACCGCATGGCTGATGCCGTTATAGACCACGGCCACCGGCACCTCATCCGGCACCACCCGCTCGATCTGCTCGCGCCGGCCGTCGCGGCCGATGCGAATAAGCTCGAGGCGCTGCAGGCCGAGCTGCGACGCCTCCCGGCCGCTCTCGAGAGCGCCAGCCGCCGCCGCTGCCTTAGGATCGGGGACCGGGGCAACCATGCTGGCGCTCATCCGCGGCGGCTTACTCGGCCGCCGTGGTTTCGATGCGGCGGGTCGCCTCACGCTGCTTGTGATACTGCGACTGCCATTCCGAGGGCTGGTTGGTGGGGCGCACCTGCACCGCCGTCACCTTGTATTCCGGACAATTGGTCGCCCAGTCGGAATAGTCGGTGGTGATGACGTTCGCACCCGTGCCGAAGTGGTGGAAAGTGGTATAGACGACACCCGGCTGCATGCGCTCGGAGACCTTCGCCCGCAGGGTCGTTTCACCGACCCGGCTGGCGATCGCCACCGTGTCGCCGTCGCGGATGCCGCGATCCTCGGCATCGAAGGGATGGATCTCCAGCACGTCTTCCGGATGCCAGACGACGTTGTCGGTCCGCCGTGTCTGGGCGCCGACATTGTAATGCGCCAGGATGCGGCCGGTGGTGAGCAGCAGCGGGAAACGCGGCCCGACCTTTTCCTCGGTCGCGACGAATTCGGTGATCATGAACTTGCCCTTGCCCCGGACGAAGCCGTTGATATGCATCAGCGGCGTGCCTTCCGGCGCCTTGTCGTTGCAGGGCCACTGCACCGAGCCCTTTTTCTCCAGCAGCGCGAAGGAGACGTTCTTGAAGGTCGGCGTCAGGCGCGCGATCTCGTCCATGATCTCCGAGGGATCCTTGTACTCCATCGGATAGCCAAGGGCGTTGGAAAGCATCATCGTCACTTCCCAATCGGCATAGCCGGGCTTCGGCTGCACCGCCTTGCGCACGCGGTTGATGCGGCGTTCGGCATTGGTGAAGGTGCCGTCCTTTTCCAGGAAGGTCGCGCCCGGCAGGAAGACATGGGCGTAATTCGCGGTCTCGTTCAGGAAGATGTCCTGGATGACCACGCATTCCATGGCCGAGAGGCCGGCGATCACGTGCTGGATGTTCGGGTCGGATTGGGCGATGTCCTCGCCCTGGATGTAGATGCCCTTGAAGGTGCCTTCGATCGCCGCGTCCAGCATGTTGGGGATGCGCAGGCCGGGCTCCGGATCCAGCGTGACGCCCCAGGCCGCGT
>CAYOQR010000035.1:0-55676 GCA_964406155.1 uncultured Rhodospirillaceae bacterium
GCATGCCGACCGGCGGCGGCATCTTCGGCGGCCAGACCCACAGCCAGAGCCCGGAAGCGCTCTTCACCCATGTCGCCGGCCTGAAGACCGTGGTGCCGTCGAATCCCTTCGATGCCAAGGGATTGTTGATCGCCGCTATCGAAGATGACGATCCGGTCATCTTCCTGGAACCGAAGCGGCTCTATAACGGTCCTTTCGACGGCCATTACGAGCGCCCGGTCACGCCCTGGTCGAAACATGAATTGAGCGACGTGCCGGATGGCCATTACGCCCTGCCGCTGGGCAAGGCGGCGATCCATCGGGAGGGGGCTGCCGTGACCGTGCTCGCCTACGGCACCATGGTGCATGTTGCGCAGGCCGCCGCCGAGGATACCGGCATCGATGCGGAGGTGATCGATCTGCGCTCCCTGGTGCCACTCGATCTCGAGACTATTGTCGCGTCGGTTCAGAAGACCGGGCGTTGTGTGGTGGTGCATGAAGCGACCCTGACCTCCGGCTTCGGCGCGGAGCTGGTCGCCCTGGTGCAGGAAGCCTGTTTCTATCATCTGGAAACCCCGATCTTGCGGGTGACCGGTTGGGACACGCCTTATCCCCATGCCCAGGAGTGGGATTACTTCCCCGGCCCGGACCGGGTCGGGCGCGCCCTCATCGCCGCGATGGAGGCCTGACATGGGCATACGCATCGTCAAGCTGCCCGATATCGGCGAAGGTGTCGCCGAGGCCGAAGTGGTCGAATGGATGGTGAAGCCCGGCGATCTCGTCGCCGAAGATCAGGTCATCGCCTCGGTGATGACCGATAAGGCGACGGTGGAGATCCCGGCACCCTGCGCCGGTACGGTGGTCGAATTGGGTGCCGAGATCGGTCAGGCCCTGGCGGTCGGCGCGTCTCTGGTCCGGCTCGAGGTGGCAGGGGCCGGGGATTCAGAACCCGAACCGGTGAAGGCGGCGCCCAAGGCATCCGGTGCCAAGCCGCAACCGGTGAAGACACGCGCCGTTGCCGCGCCGAAACCAGCGGCGGTCACGCTTCCTGCGACAGCCGGCGCGATGATGCCGGCGGTCACGGCGATGAGCTCTACGGCGGTCGCTGCCACGGCGGTCGCGGCTGGTGCGGCGACGTCTTACGGCTTGCCGCGTCCGGTCGGCGAGAAGCCGATTGCCTCGCCGGCGGTGCGGCAGCGAGCTCTGGAAGCCGGCATCGATCTGCGCCAAGTGCGGGGCACGGGACCGGCCTGCCGCATCCGGCATGAGGATCTCGATCTCTTCCTGCGGCGCGGCCAGACCCGGCCGGTCGGCGCCCATCTGCCGGACTCTTCCATCGAAGAGATCAAGGTGGTCGGCCTGCGCCGCCGCATCGCCCAGCGGATGGCGGATGCGACGCGGCGGGTCGCGCATTTTGCCTATGTGGAGGAAATCGATGTCACGGCGCTGGAACAGCTTCGCGCCAGTTTGAATGCCGAGGCCGCCGACCGGGCCAAGCTCACCTTGCTGCCGCTGCTGATCCGTGCGGTGGTCAGGGCGGTCGCCGACTTTCCGCAGATGAATGCACATTACGATGACGAGGCCGATGTCATTCGTCGTTTCGGCGGTGTCCATATCGGCATGGCGACACAAACGCCGAACGGCCTGATGGTCCCGGTCATCCGCCATGCCGAGGCGCGTGACTTATGGGATCTGGCGGCCGAGGTGAAACGTCTTGCGGAAGCCGCGCGCGAGGGTCTCGCCGCGCGGGACGAATTGACGGGCTCGACCATCACTATCACCAGTCTCGGCGCGCTCGGCGGCATCGTCTCGACACCGGTCATCAACCGGCCGGAGGTCGCCATCATCGGCATCAACAAGCAGGCGATCCGGCCGGTCTGGCAGGAGGGGCAATTCGTGCCCCGCAAGATGATGAATCTTTCTTCTTCCTTCGATCACCGGGTGATCGACGGTTATGACGCGGCCCGCTTCATCCAGCGGATCAAGGGCCTCCTCGAACAGCCCGCCACCATGTTCATCGGGGGCAGCCATGGGTGAGATCAATACGCAGGTTCTGATCATCGGTGGCGGACCGGGCGGCTATGTGACGGCGATCCGGGCCGGCCAGCTCGGCCTCGATACCGTTCTCGTCGAGCGGACTGCGCTCGGCGGTACATGCCTGACCGTCGGCTGTATTCCGTCGAAAGCGCTGATCCATGCGGCCGAGACCTATCATCAGGCACGGGCCCTGGCTGTAGCATCCGCTTTCGGTGTGTCGATGGCGGAGCCGTCGCTCGACTTTCATGGCACCGTCGAATGGAAGGACGGCATCGTCAATCGCCTGAAGGCAGGCGTCGCCGGCCTCCTGAAGAAGAGCAAGGTGAAGATCCTCAAGGGAACCGGCCATATCCTCGACGGTAAGACCGTGCGGGTCGAGACCGATACCGGGACCGACACCATCCATACCGCGCATCTGGTTCTGGCGACGGGCTCCGAGCCTGTCGCCTTGCCGGCTTTGGCCTTCGGCGGCCGGGTGATTTCGTCGACCGAGGCGCTGTCATTGGCCACCATACCGGACCGGCTGGTGGTGGTGGGCGGCGGCTATATCGGCCTGGAACTGGGTATTGCCTTCGCCAAGCTGGGGTCGCAGGTCACCATCGTCGAAATGGCTGAGCGCATCCTGCCGCTCTATGACGCCGAACTGTCGCGTCCCGTCACCAACCGTCTCGCCGCCCTCGGCATCGAGGTGCTGACGGGCGCGCGTGCGAGGGGACCCTCGGCCAGCGGCGATGGCGTGACGGTGGAGCGGGCGGATGGATCGGTCGCGACCTTGCCGGCCGACAAGATCCTGGTCGCGGTCGGGCGTCGCCCCTGTACGGCCGGTTACGGCCTCGAGCGGCTCGATCTCACCATGAACGGGCCTTTCATCCGCATCGACGAGCGTTGCGCGACCTCGATGCGCAATGTTTGGGCGATCGGCGATGTGACGGGCGAGCCCATGTTGGCGCACCGGGCGATGGCGCAGGGCGAGATGGTGGCGGAGATCATTTCCGGCCGCCGCCGTATCTTCGACAAGCGGGCGATCCCCGCCATCTGCTTCACCGATCCGGAGGTCGTCTCGGTCGGGTTGTCGCCGGATGAGGCGAAGGCGGCGGGGCATGAGATCGAGGTCGGCCTGTTTCCCTTCCAGGCGAATGGCCGGGCGATGACGCTGAAGGCCGAGGAAGGGTTCGTGCGGGTGACCGCGCGCAGCGATACCCATACCTTGCTCGGCATCCAGGCAGTGGGTGCCGGTGTTTCCGAACTATCGGCCGCTTTCGCCCTGGCGATCGAAATGGGCGGGCGCCTGGAAGACATCGCCGGGACGATCCATGCTCATCCGACGCTGGGCGAAGCCTTCCAGGAAGCCTGTTTCAAAGCTCTCGACCACCCGTTGCATTTCTAGCGGGCGTTTCAGCTTTCTATTTCACTGAGTAGAGCACTCAGTTCAGGTCGATATCCCGCCGCAGGAAGCGGCCGCCACGCTGTTCCGGCGTTTCGCCGCCGGCGGCATAGGCCAACCGCCCATTGACGAAGAGGTGGTGGATACCTTGCGCCGCTGCAATCGGCCGGTCGAAGGTTGCAGCGTCGCTGACCGTTTCGGGATCGAAGACGGCGATATCGGCGTAATAGCCGACGGCCAGTTTACCGCGATCCTTGAGGCGGAACTTCGTCGCCGGCAGATGTGTCATCTTGCGCACCGCTTCCTCCACCGGGAAGAGCTTCAGGTCCCGCGCGTAATGTCCCAGTACGCGGGGAAAGGTGCCCCAGAGGCGGGGATGCGGATGCTTATCATGGGGAATGCCATCCGAGCCGATCATCACCAGGGGATGCGAGAGGATGCGCTGCACATCTTCTTCGTGCATATCGAAGTAAACGGCACCGGCCGGGTCGAGCCGGGCGCAGGCTTCCTTCTGGCTGATGCCCCAGTCGGCGGCGATCTCCGCGAGGTCGCGGCCGGCCGCTTCCGGATGCGGCGTTGACCAGGTGACGATGGTGCGGATGCTCTCATCGACGGCATCGGCGCTCAGCACCGTCGAGCAGGCGGCATAAGGATAGACATCGACGCCGACTTCCTGCGCAGCGGCGGCGCGCTCGATGGCCGCCAGGGTCTGCACGCTGCGGCCCCAATTGCGACGGCCGGCGCATTTGTGATGCGAGACCACGACCGGTACCTCGGCACGCCGGCCGGTTTCGAAAGTTTCCTCGAGCGAGTCCATGACGAAATCGTCTTCGTCGCGCATATGGGTCGTATAGATGCCATTGGCCAGGGATACTTCGCGCGCCAGGGGGACGACCTCGTCGATCACCGCGGCTTTGGCCGGCGGGTAATAGAGGCCGGTGGAGAGGCCGCAGGCGCCGTCGGCCAGCGCCTCGGCGAGGCGGGCGCGCATCTGCTCGATCTCGCCATCCGTCGCCGGGCGCTGCAGATCGTCCATCGCAGCCACCCGCAGGGAGGAATGCCCGACCAAGGCCGCGACATTGACGGCCGGCTGTGTCGCATCGACCGCCGCGATGTAGTCCGCCATGCGGCCGAAGCGGAAATCGCTGCGGCTGCCCAGCAGGTTGAGCGGCTGCGGCGGGTCGCGGTCGGTAAGGGCGAGGGGAGCGAGGCTCACGCCGCAATTGCCGACCACGACGGTCGAGACGCCCTGGCTCACCTTGGGGCGCATGGCGGGATCGATCAGGACCAGGCGATCGTCATGGGTGTGGACGTCGATGAAGCCGGGGCTGACGCAATGGCCGGAAACATCCACCGTCTGGCGGCCGGTGAAGGCGCCATCGCCGCCGATCGCGGCGATCCGGTCGCCCTCGATCGCCAGGTCGCCTTTGGCGGCCGGCGCGCCGGTGCCATCGATGATCATGCCGCCTTGCAGGACAAGGTCGTAAATACGCTGTGTCATGATGCCTTTCCTCCCCTGATGACAATCCTAAACATGATAGGAAGCAAGAAAACAAAAATCCATTGACGAAATTTCAGAAAACTGTCGGAATAGGACAAAACTCGCCTGGGGAGAGGCATGAGCGAATCCGTCCGTCAGCGGCTGACCAGCAGTCTTGTCAAAGCGACGAAGGCCGAAAAGGCCATCGCCAGCTACATGCTGGCCAATCTGAACGGGTTGCCTTTCGAGACCGCCGCGAGCCTGGCGGAGAAGGCCGGGGTCAGCGAGCCGATGGTCGGCCGCTTCTGCCGGTCGCTCGGCTATCAGCATTTCAAGGATCTGAAGGCGGACCTCAAGGAAGATATCGGCGATCGTCCCTGGCTGATCGGGGATCGGTTGCGCGACTTCCGCGAGCGCAACCGCAGGAGCGATGACGGGCTGGCGCGCAGCCTGGAACTGGAAATCGCCGCTTTGGTCCAGATATACGAGACGGCCCATACCAAGGAATGGAAGCGGGTGGTCAAGCGGTTGGCGAAGACCCCGCGAGTCTTTGTCGCTGGTTTCCAGACGGAACGCGGGACGGCGCAGACCTTCGTCAACCAGTTGCAGTATCTGCGTGATGGCGTCCAACTGCTGGATCTTGCCGGCGGCAATTTCGCGGAAGTTCTGCTCGCCGACCCCAAGCAGTCCTGCCTGGTGCTGTACGAGGCGCGCCGCTATTCACGGCTTGCCTTGTTGCTGGCCCGTGAGGCGAGGCAGTTGCGGATACCGACCACGCTGATCACCGATACATTCTGCGATTGGGGACACGATCTGGTCGACGAGATGTTCGTGGTCCGGACCGAATTCAACATGTTCTGGGATTCCAATGCCCAGATGGTCAGCCTCAGCAATCTGCTGATCAACAGCGTTTTCAACGAGCTGGGGACGGCGGTCGAGGACCGCATGGACAAGGTGGCGGCGCTCTACAGCCGCTTCATCGGCTATGTCGGCGACCAATCCGGGCCGCTGACCTAGCCGCATTCAATGATCGAAGAGAGTCAGGAAAAGGGGAGGGAGAAACGATGAAACGGCATCTACGGCACACCTTACTGGCCTGCGGGGCGGTGATCCTGTCATCCGGGGCCATCATGACCGTTCAGGCACCGGCGGCGCTGGCGCAGGACGCCACTTTCGTGCTGGCGAGCAGCGAGGTCGGCGCGCCGACCTATGATCCGATCAAGGCCAGCATGCTGAATGCGGCGACTTTTCTGATCTATGATCGTCTGGTCGAGCAGGATGCCGATCAGAGCTTTCATCCGCATCTGGCGGAATCCTGGGAATCCAGCCCGGATGGCATGAGCTGGACCTTCAAGCTGCGCAAGGGCGTCAAGTTCCATGACGGCGAACCGTTCAACGCCCAGACCATCGCCTGGTGGGTTCCGGCCTTCAAGGGCAGCGACAACGAATATCTGGTGGGGGCGATCGACAAGGTGGACGTCGTCGACGACTACACCGTCAAATTCGTCATGAAACATCCGGACCCCAATCTGCTGTTCAATCTCTCCAGCGTCTTCATGGGAATCCCGGCCCCGAAGGCATATCAGGCCGCCGGCGGCAATTTCGGCGTGACCACGGCCGTCGGTACCGGACCCTACAAGCTCGAGAGCTTCTCCGTCGGCCAGGAAACCGTCCTCAGCCGCAACGAGGATTACAACTGGGGCTCGGATCTCTCGACGAACAAGGGGCCGGCCAAGATCAAGAATCTGACCTTCCGCGAGATCGCAGAGGAATCCACGGCCTTTCTCGAGCTGAAGACCGGCAATGTCGATCTGCTCCTCGGCGTGCCGACCGATTATCTCCCGCAATTGGAGGCGGAGAAGTCGATCGGCGTGGAAACCTTTCCTGGTCTCGACGTCGCCTATATGCCGATCAATACCAGCGTGGCTCCCTTTACCGATATCAAGGTGCGCGAGGCGACGGCCCTCGCCGTCAACCAGAAGCAGATTCTCAGCAGCATCTATCACGGGGTCGGCAGCGAGGCGCATAACTTCCTGATCAGCTCGCTGAAGGAATCCCAGGTCGATCCGAAATACGACATCAGCTACGACCCGGACAAAGCGAAGAAGCTGCTGGATGAAGCCGGCTGGAAGCTCGGCGACAATGGCATCCGCGTGAAGGACGGCAAGCCGTTGCAGGTCAAGCTGTGGACCCAGGGCGATACCGAGTTCAAGCGGATGACGGAGGCTGTCCAGGCTCAGCTTAAGGATATCGGCATGCAGGCCGATATCTCGACCTTCGATTCCAGCACGATCCGCGATCAATACAAGAAGAACGAACATCAGCTTGCCGTCCGCAGCTATTCCTGGGCCAATGCGGATATTCTCGACTGGTTCTTCAGCGGTCAGCGCCTCGGCTATCCCAATATCTCGATGTGGAACGATCCGAAATCCGAGGAACTGAACAAGAAGGCGATGACGGAATCGCGCACCTGGGACGAGCGTGTCGCCAATTTCAAGACCTATCACGAATATCTGCTGTCGCAGTTCGTCTTCGCGCCGATCTATCAGCCGGTCCAGAATATCGGCTTCAACAAGGATCGGCTCGAGATGCCAGATAAGATTCGCGGTCCGCAGATCGCGAGCCAGACGATCGTCGATATCGGCGTCAAAGAGTAATCGAGCGTCGGAGCGGCCGGGATGTTCAGCTATGCGATCAGAAGACTCTTGTTGCTCGTCCCGGTCTTCTTCGTCGTTTCAATCGTCGTTTTCCTCATCATCCACCTGGTGCCGGGCGATCCGATCGACAATCTCGTTCGGATCGGCTCGACCCCGGAACAGAAGGCGCAGCTTGCGGCCAAATATGGCCTCGACCGGCCGCTGGTGGAGCAATATCTGATCTGGTTCGGCAAGTTGTTGCGGGGCGATCTCGGCGATGCGATCGTGCTGCGCCGGCCGGTGACGGCCCTGATTGCCCAGAACCTGCCTCATAGCCTGGCCCTTGGTGGCTTCGCGCTGCTGTTCTCGACCGTTGTCGGTATTTCGACCGGCGTGCTCGCGGCGATCTACAAGGATACCAAGTTGGATCACGGCATCATGACCGGAATCCTGGTCGGATCGACCATTCCCGGTTTCTGGCTTGGCCTGCTGCTGATCCTGCTTTTCGCCGTACAGCTCGGCTGGTTTCCGGTTTCGGGGGCGAGGGGCTGGTCGTCGCTGGTGCTGCCGGTCCTGACCATCGGCCTCGGCGGGACGGCGCTGGTCGCCCGCGTGACCCGTGTCGCCATGCTCGACATCGTGCAGAAAGATTTCGTGCTGCTGCTGCATGCCAAGGGGCTTTCCCGTTGGCGTATCCAGCTTCGCCATGTCCTGCGTCATGCCCTGATGCCGGTGATCACGATCCTCGGTCTGCGGATCGGCTGGGTCCTTGGCGGGGCCGTGACCATCGAATTCGTCTTCGCCCGGCCCGGCCTCGGCATGCTGCTGATCAAGGCGCTCAACCAGCGCGACTATCCGGTGGTGCAGGGATGCCTGCTGATGCTGGCCATCGCCGTGATGCTGGGGACACTGCTCGCCGATCTGGTGCAGGCCGCCATGGATCCGCGCATTCGGGATGCCGTAAAGTGACCGCCTTGTTGAAAACACCCATCGCCCGGACCGTCCTCACGCTGCGTGGCGGCATCTCGGCATTGATCCTGCTGGCCGTCGTGCTGATGGCGTTGCTGGCGCCCTGGGTCTCGCCCTATCCGTATGACATCCAGCATCTCGATATCGCCGGCCGAGCGCCGGATGCGGCCAACTGGCTCGGCACCGACGAATTCGGCCGCGATGTACTGTCGCGAATCATGTATGGCGCCCGGACCTCCCTGGCGGTCAGCATTACCTCGATCGGCGTTTCCGTCGTTGCCGGCATGTGTCTCGGTGCGGCGGCGGGCTATTTCGGCGGAACTTTCGACCGTGTCGTCACCGCGACCGTCGATCTCACCTGGTCTTTCCCGGAAATTCTCATCGCGCTCATTTTCGTGGCCATCATCGGTCCCGGCCTGCAGAGTACGATGATCGCCATCGGCATCGCCTATCTGGCGCAGTTCACGCGCCTGACCCGGGCACAGATCATGGCGCTGAAAAACGAGACCTATGTCGAGGCGACGGTCAATCTCGGCGCCAGCCACGGCCATATCCTGTTCCGCCATTTACTGCCGAATGCGATGACGCCGGTGATCGTTGCAGCCATGCTGGCGACCGGCGATGCCATCATCCTGGAAGCCACTTTGGGCTTCTTCGGCCTCGGCGCGCAGCCGCCGACCCCGAGCTGGGGCGCCATGATGAGCAGCGGAACGGCGCAGATTTTCACCGCCCCCTGGATCATCATCTTCCCGGGCCTCGCCGTTGCCCTGACGGTGGTTGCCATCAACCTCTTCGGCGACTCGCTCATTCGGGCGCTCGATATCCGCGGCCGGATGCGGGAGAACTGATATGGCCTTGCTGCAGGTTCAGGATCTTTCGATCAGCATCGGCCGGGTCAATCCGCTGGATGGCATTTCCTTCCATCTCGATAAGGGTGAGATTCTCGGCATCGTCGGCGAATCCGGTTCGGGCAAATCCCTGACGGCCTTGTCGGTGATCGGCCTCCTGCCGCAGATCGGCGGGCATATCGCCCGGGGCAGCATTCTCTTCGACGGCCAGGAACTGACCCGGCTGCCGGAAAACCAGTATCGCCATCTGCGTGGCCGGCGGATCGCCTTCGTGACGCAGAATCCGATGACCTCACTCGATCCCATCATCCGGATCGGGGCGCAGATCGATCAGGTGTCGCGCCTGCATCTGAAACTCGACAAACGGGCGGCGCGGCAGCGCAGCCTGGAGTTGATGGAGCAATTGCGCATCCCCGAAGCCGCGGCGGTATATGACCAGTATCCGCATCAGCTTTCCGGCGGCATGAAGCAGCGTATCGTCATCGCCATGGCGCTGGCGGCGGATCCTGATCTCATCATTGCCGACGAGCCGACCACGGCGCTGGACGTGACGATCCAGGCGCAGATCGTGCAGATCCTGACCGATCTCGTGCGGGAGCGTGACCTCGCCCTGATGCTGATCACCCATGACATGGGGGTGGTGGCTCAGGCCTGCGACCGGGTCGTGGTGCTCTATGCGGGACGAGTTGCAGAGAGCAATACGGTGGCGGATATTTTCACCCAGCCGCAGCATCCCTATTCGCAGGCGTTGATCAATTGCATTCCGCGCGCCGAGACGGTGGCCGGCAGTCTGCACGGCATACGCGGATCGGTTCCCAGTGTCGTGAATTACCCGTCCGGTTGCCGCTTCCATCCGCGCTGTGAACGGGCCCAGGCCGCCTGCGCGGAACAGGTGCCCGCTTTCCAGGCGCTGCCGGCTGGAACAGGCGGCGTGGCCTGCCATTTCGCAGAAGGAGCGGGCCGTGGGTGAGGGGGTGATGAACGGTCAAGTGACGCAATCGGGGATATCGGCCGAGGAAAGCTCGACGGCCCTGGTCTCGATCCGCGGACTAGGCCGCCAGTTCAGCAGCGGTGGCGGCCTGTTCCGTAAACGGCGCGTCATGAATGCGGTCAGCGACGTGACGCTCGATATCGGACGCGGCCAGGTCACCGGCGTGGTCGGGGAATCCGGTTGCGGCAAGTCGACCCTGGCGCGGCTGGTGCTGCGCCTGATCGAGCCGACATCCGGCAGCATTACCTTCGACGGGATCGATCTGCGCAGCCTGCCGAAGGCCGAATTGCGGCATCTGCGCAAGCGCATGCAGATGGTGTTCCAGGATCCGTATTCCGCCATCGATCCGCGCTACCGTATCCGCGAGGCGCTGCTGGAGCCGTTTCAGGTACAGGGCGTCAAGCTGGACACCGCTGCCGCGAATGGCAAGGTTGCTGATCTTCTGGAGACAGTCGGCCTCAGCCCGCAAGTGGCGGAGGCTTATCCGCATCAGCTTTCCGGTGGCCAGAAGCAGCGCATCGGCATCGCCCGGGCGCTCGCCTTGCGGCCCTCCTTCCTGGTCCTGGACGAACCGACGGCCTCGCTGGACGTCTCGATCCAGGCGCAGATCGTCAATCTGCTGGAACGGTTGAAGACTGATCTCGGCTTGACCTATCTGTTCATCTCCCATGATCTCGGGCTGGTGCGGTATTTCTGCGACCGCATCGTCGTCATGTATCTGGGCCGTGTCGTTGAATTGCTGCCGCATCCAGGTGCGCAACCCCGGCATCCCTATACTCGGGCCTTGCTCGACAGCACCTTCGAACCGGACCCTACCCGGCGCCGTAAGATCGGCCGGCTCAGTGGCGAGATTCCCAGTGCCTTCGCGCTGCCGCCAGGTTGCGCCTTTGCCGCCCGCTGCTCACGGGCCAGCGATCAATGCCGGCGGGAGCGGCCGGATCTATCCATCGGTACCATTGACGGAACAGGCGGTCACGCGGTCGCCTGCCATCATCCACTGACTTGACCGGTCATTTGATCTGACCGGGTTCTCGACCCGACCGGGTCGCCTATCGTTTCGGGGAGAAATCGATGTCCTTTACCGTCCTGACTGCGGAATTCCTGCACGAGACCAATACCTTCAACAAGAATCTGACCGGTTATGATGCGTTCATGGATCGCTACGGCTTCTTCGGCGATGACGCGATCAAGGAACGCGGTCACGCCAATACCGAGCTGGCCGGCTTTCTCGATGCCGGCCGGGTGCATGGCTGGAAGACCCATCACGTCCTCAGCGCCTCGGCGGAACCGGCCGGCCCGGTCACCCGTGATGCCTTTGATCGCCTGACCGATCCCATCGTTGCGGCGGCACGGCAACTCAAGGGTGAGCTGTCGGGTATCCTGCTGGGCCTGCATGGAGCGATGGTGACGGAATTCTGCGAGGACGGGGAAGGCGAGCTGTTGGCGCGCCTGCGAACCGCCGTGGGACCGGACATGCCGATCGCCATCACGCTCGATCTGCATGCGAATGTGACGCGGCAGATGTGCGATCTCGCCAATATCATCGTTTCCTACAAGACCTATCCGCATATCGACATGCGGGAGCGCGGCAAGCAGGCCGGAGATATCCTGCAGCGCGCCATGGCCGGGGAGATCAAGCCGGTCACTTTGCGGGTTCATCGGCCGATGCTGGACGAAATCAATGGCGGCCGGACCGATGTCGGGCCGATGATCGAGCGTATCGCCAAGGCGCAGGCCTATGAAAAAGAGCCGGGTGTCTTGGCCGTCAGCATTAATGCTGGTTTCGGCAATGCAGATATCAAGGAAGTTGGACCGACGATCCTGGTGACCTGCGACGGTGACAAGACGCGGCACCAGGCCTTCGCCGATGCCATCGCCGACGATATCTGGGCCTGCCGCTTCGATATCCTCAACCGTTATCATCCGGTCGAGGATGCCGCGGCGATCTGCAAGAACTACAAGCGCGGCAAGGGGCCGATCATCGTCGCCGATTATGCCGACAATCCGGGCGGTGGCGGTTACGGCGATTCGACGGAGTTGCTGCGAGCCTTGCTGGAAGCCAAGGTGAGCGATGCCTGTTTCGGGCCGATGGTCGACCCCGACGTGGCGCTGGCGATGCGCCAGCATAAGATCGGCGATACGGTCTCGGTGCGGCTCGGCGGCAAGACCGATCCGCGTTTCGGTGGAGCACCGCTTGAGCTGACAGGCAAGCTGCTGCTGGTCAGCGACGGCGATTATGTTGGCGATGGGCCGATGGTCGGCGGCCTGCGGCTGAGCTATGGGCCGACGGCGGTGCTGCAGGTGGAAGGGATCACGATCCTTGTCACCACCGAAGCGGCACAGATGCTGGATCTCCAGCAGTTCCGGGCATTCGGCATCGATCCTGCCGCGAAGACGGTGGTGGCCTTGAAGTCGATGCAGCATTTCCGTGCCGCCTTCGAGCCGATCGCCGGAGAGGTGATCGTCTGCGACAGCGGTGCACTTTGCACCCTTCAGCTCGAGAAACTGCCGTATCGCAATGTGCCCCGGCCGATCTTCCCACTCGATCGGTCGATGAGCATTTAATAGTACGCGTCTTTGATAACAAGGAGTGTCGCCATGTCCGCAGCAAATAGTCAGATCCTGCCGCAAGGTTTCGGGACCAAGGGCGGCCACCTGACATTGGATGGCCAGAATCTGGTGTCTCTGGCTGGGGAGCATGGCTCACCCTTGTTCGTCTTCTCGGAAAACCGCCTGCGGGCCAATGCCGGCGGTTTCCTGCGCGCGGCCCGTCAGGGGCATGCCCGGGCTCAGGTCTGCTATGCCAGCAAGGCCTGCTCCAATCTCAATGTCCTGCGGATCATCCGTGAGGAGGGGCTGGGGATCGAGGTCAATTCTGGCGGTGAGCTGCAGAAAGCCCTCACCGCCGGCTTCACGCCCGATCAGATCGTCTTCAACGGTGTTGCCAAATCGGCTGCCGAACTGGAATGCGCCATCGAGGTCGGGATCCGGGCGATCAATGTCGATTCCGCTTTCGAATTGCGCCGTATCCAGGAGATTAGCCTGGCGCGCGGACAGCGGGCTTCCGTCGCTTTGCGTCTGGTACCCGGCATCGCCGGCGGTGCCACCGCGGGTATCCAGACCGGCGGCGAGACCAGCAAGTTCGGTATGACGGCACCGGAATTGCGGGAGGCGCTCGACCTGCTGACCTCGACCAAGTCGATGGTCGAAGTTACCGGCATGCATCTTCATATCGGATCCCAGGTGGCGGAGATGGATGCCTTCCTCGCCGGCGTCAAATTCGCCGCTGAGCAGAAACAGGCACTCGGCGAGAAACTCGGAAAACCCCTGACCCAGGTCAATCTGGGTGGCGGCTATCCGACGGAATATGCGCATCGGCGGGCGGCGGATCGCCGGTCGAGCAATGAGCTGGATCATTTCGCGGCGCCTCGCAAAGCGATCGAGATGGTGGGGGAGGTTGCCGCTGCGGCCCAGCGTTGGATCGGGACGGATGTCGATATTCTGTTCGAACCGGGCCGTGCCATCGTCGCCGACACGGCCGTGCTGCTGACGCGGATCGAGAGCATCCGCAAGCGGGGCGAACTGCCCTGGCTCTATCTCGATGCCGGTTACAACCTGTTGCTCGATTCCGCGGCGATCCGCTGGTACTACCACATGGCGGTGGCGAACCGCATGGAGGCGGCGGCGGATACCGCCTTCCGCCTGGTCGGCCCGCTATGCGATTCGGCCGATTGCTTCTTCGATGTCGAGGGCGAGTATCTGGTGAAGTCGCTGCTGCAGCGCCTGCCGGATCTTTCGCCGGAGCAGCGGGATATTCTGCGGTCGGAAGTCGTGCGGCTGCCATCCACCCGGACCCTGCCGGCGGCGACGGCGCCGGGCGACCTCGTGGCGATCTTCGATGTCGGCGCCTATTCGCTGGAAGAGATGTTCCAGTATTGCGGCAGGTTGCGGGCGGGGGCGGTGATGATCGCCGGCGACGGCCGCGTCCGGGAAATCCGTGCGCGGGACAGTTTCGACGATCTGGTGCAGCACGAAAGACAGCGGGCCGTCTGATCGCGGCGCGGTCTAATTATTGAAAAGAGGCGGATTCAGCTCCCAAGTGAAATCGCTCCAGCGGTTCCACTTGTGAGCATCCGGCTCTAGCCGAGCCAGAGGATGCCGGCGGCGATGCTGAGGATCGTCAGGGGGGCACCGACCCGGAAATAACCCCAGAAGCTGACCGTGACGCCCTGCGCCTTGGCGCGTTGGGCGACGATCAGGTTTGCCACCGAGCCGACCAGGGTGAAATTGCCGGCCAGGGTCGAGGCCATGGCAACGGCGAGCCAGGCTTTCTGCGGATCGGCGAGGGCACCGACGAAGGGCTTGAGCACGAGCACCGCTGGCACGTTGCTGACGAGATTGGAGAGCGCGGCCGTCAGTCCCGAGAGAACAGTGCTATTGCCGAGATCGAGACGCCCCATGGCATCGACCGCCGACGGGGTGAGCGCGACCTTCTCGAAGCCGGCGACGACGATGAAAAGACCGCTGAACATGATCAGAAGCGGCCAGTCGATATCGAAATAAATCTTCTGCGGCTTGACCCGCCGGGTAAAGAGCAGCAAGGCACCGCCGATGATCGCCACTTTGGCGATGGGCTGGCCGGCGAAGAAGAGAGCGATCATCGCCAAGGTGACGATGACGGATTTGATCGCCAACGGCCGGTGATACCGGATCGGGCCGGGCGGGACCGCCGGCAGCGGGTCGCGGGTGAAAAACTCGCGCGGATGGGTCGCGGCGATGAGCGCGACGGTCAGAACCAAACCGATGACGGCGATCGGTGCCAGGGCTGCGGCGAAGGTGCCGTAGGGGATATGCGACAGGGAGCCGATGATCATGTTCTGTGGATTGCCGGTGATGGTGGCGACGCTGCCGGCATTGGAGGCCATGGCGATGGCAAGAAGATAAGGCTGCGGTGTGCGCTTCAGCCGCATGACAAGGTCCAGCACCAGGGGCGTCATGACCAGGCAGATCGTGTCATTGACCAGGAAGGCGGAAAGCACACCGGCAATCAGCACGATGGCGATCAGTAAAGCCAGCGGATGACGGGCCCATGTAACCGCCCAGCCATTCACCAGGCGAAAGAATCCGGAGAGGCGCAGATTGGCGACCACGATCATCATGCCAAGCAGCAGGGTGATGGTGTCGAAATCGATGGCCCGATAGGCTTCGTCCAGCGAGAGCACGCCGGTCCCGACCATCAGGCTGGCGCCGAGCAGCGCGGCGCCGGCCCGGTCGAGATGGTAGCCCGGCAGTTTGCCGATGGCGATCACCAGATAGGTCGCGAGGAAAATGGCGCTCGCCACGAGCAGCATGAGACGTCACCAGGGGCTTGTTGAGGGGCTGGGTTGGCGGGGGTTACGACTGCTTCATTTGATCGGTGTCGAACGCAGGCTGATTCACATTGCCCTGTTTCACATTGCTCTGACCACAGAGAACGGCGCGCTGTTCCTGGAACAGTTGCACCAACGCGGTCATGACGGCACGTACTCGGGGTAAAGCGCGCAGATCGCGATGGACCAGCAGCCATTGATCGGCGGTGACTTCTTTGAGGAGACCGCCGATCCGCCGCAGATTTGGTTCGGCATCGCCGAGATAGCAGGGCAATACCGCGAGGCCGACGCCGGAGCGGGCGGCATCCTGCAAGACCAGCCAGTCATTGACACGCAAGGCCGGCCGGTGTCCGCCGAGCAGGTCATGAGTCCAAGCCTGGCCCGGCATATAGGTGTGATCGTCGTCGAACCCGATCCAGGTCATCTTGGCAAGATCGCCGCTCCCGCAAGTCCCATTCTGGCAGGCTTCGGCCAGAGCAGGGCTGGCATAGACGGCATAGGCGACCTGGCCGAGACGCCGGGAAATGATGCTGGCGAGATCAGGGACCTGTTCACGGATCATTAGATCCGCCTCGCGCCGGGAGAGATTGGCGAGCATGTGACTGGCCGAGAGCTCGATCTCGACCGCTGGGATGTCGCGGCGCAAGCCGGGCAGGTTGCGCGCGAGAAAGGCCGTCATCGCCTCATTGGCCGAGAGACGCACGGTCCCGGAGAGATTATCCGCAAGGCCGGCCGATCGGCGGTCGATCGCTTCGGCCGCCCGCTCCATGGCCTGGACGTCCCCCAGCAGATCCTCGCCGGCGGCGGTGGGGATGAAACGGTCGGGCAGGCGTTCGAACAGACGCGCACCGATGGCCGTTTCCAGGGCCTTGACCCGGCGGGCGATGGTCGGGTGGCTGACCCCCAGTTTCTTGGCCGTAGCGGACAGGTTGCCCTCCCGAGACAGCGCCAGAAAGACGCGCAAATCGTCCCAATCCGCTTTCATCATCTGGTCGTCCTATCCGGTTTTCTGAACAAAAACGTACAGCAATTGCTCGATATTGTCGAATGCCGAACAATTCCGTTCAGGATACTGTGATGCACAGGACAGTTTGCCCAGGATGATCGAGGGCAAGATCAAGGGAGAGCAGCCATGCATATCGAGCCGCGTCTATTGCAGTTCACGGCCGGCGTGCGTGGCCGGATCGCGGCCACAGTGGCGGTCGGGCTGGCGGCCGTTGGGCTCGGTGTCGCGCGGCTGGCTTTGCTCGGCTGGCTGATCGGGGCCGTCTTTGCCGGCAGGACCATGGCCGAGCTGGCCTGGCCGATCGCGTTGATCGCTCTCGTCATGGTGTTGCGTGGGGTCTTCGAATACGGCCGGGTGATGATGGCCCATGGGACGGCCTCCCGCGTACAGAAGAAATTGCGCCGGGTGATCTATGACCGGATCGCCGCCTTGGGACCCGGCACGATCGGCCGCCAGCGCTCCGGCACGATCACGCTGGCTTTGACCGACGGGATCGAACAACTGGAAACCTATTTCGGTCAGTTCCTGCCGCAATTCCTCATTTCGCTGCTGACGCCGTTCCTGATCTTCGCGGCCATCGCCTATATCGACCTGCCGGTTGCGACGGTGATGCTCGGTTTCGCCTTGATCGCGCTCTTCGCGCCGGCCTTGTGGCATCGCTTGGACAGCGCCAATGCGCGTTCCCTCCAGGCGGCGCATGCCGCTTTCTCCGCCGAGTTCCTCGATTCACTGCAGGGATTGGCGACGCTCAAGGCCTTCGGGCAAAGCAAGGCGCGGGCCGTCAAGCTGGAAGGCGAGGCGCAAAGCCTGTTCCGCCGCACCATGTGGGTCCTGGCGACCAATGTGCTGGGTCGCGGCATCACCGACAGTTCCATCGCCTGCGGTGCAGCGGCTGCCCTCGCGGTCGGTGCCTGGCGGGTGGAGGCGGGCAGCATGACCCTGTCGGCGCTTCTCATCATTCTCATGCTCGGCGTGGAGATTTTCCGGCCGATGCGCGAGCTGCGCACCGTGTTGCACCAGGGCATGATGGGGATGGCGGCGGCCCAGGGGCTCTACCATATCCTGGATGCCAAGCCGGATGTGAGCGATGCGCCGGCGGCCCGGCTGGATCGACCTCTGGTCCCCTCGATCACCTTCGACGGCGTGTGCTTCCGTTATCCCGGTATCCGGCGCTGGATTCATGAGGGGCTCAATATCCAGGTGGCGCCCGGCGAACGGATCGGCCTGGTGGGCGGCTCCGGCGGCGGCAAATCGTCGATCGTCCGCCTGCTGCTGAGGTTCTATGATCCGGAGCAGGGAACGGTGCGTCTGGGCGGCCATGATCTGCGGCAGCTCTCTTTCGCACAGATCCGCGACATGATCTCCGTCGTCTCGCAGGACACCTTCCTGTTCCATGGAACGGTCGAGGAAAACATCCGCATGGGGCGTCCGGAAGCGAGCCATGCCGATATCGAGGCGGCGGCAAGGGCTGCGAACATTCATGATTTCATCTCCGGCCTGCAGCAGGGTTACGCGACGATCATCGGCGAGAAGGGGATGAAACTCTCGGGCGGCCAGCGGCAACGCGTGGCGATCGCCCGGGCGCTGCTGCGCGATGCGCCGATCCTCATCCTCGACGAAGCCTTGTCGGCGGTGGATGCCGAGAATGAAGCGGTCATTCAGCAGGCTCTGGACAAGTTGATGCAAGGCCGCACCACCCTGATCCTCGCACACCGGCTCTCCAGCGTGATCGGCTGTGACCGCATCCTGGTGCTCGATGGTGGCCGTATCGTGGAGAACGGCCCCCATGAGCAGTTGATGAAAGCTGGCGGTCTCTATGCCCGCCTGATGGCGGAACAGGCCCGCGATGCCGCACGATCGATCGAGAGTGAGGCGGGTGCCGGCCTGTCGCAGCGTGACGAAGAAACGGTCGCGGTCGAGAGCCGGGTGAAGGTGGTGACCGAGGGCATCGTGAAGGCGGAAGGCCTCGGCTGGCTGGCCTTGGTCCGAGCCCTGATGGCAATGGTCCTGCCCTGGAAGGGCCGGCTGACAGCGACCTTCACCTTCGGCGTGCTGCGTGTCCTTGCTTTCATCGGTGTCGGCCTGCTCAGCGCCCTAGCCTTGGCGGCCCTGAAGAATGGCGGCTCCTATGCGCCCTGGCTCTGGGCGCTGGCGATCGTGGCGCCGCTGTCCGGCCTGTTGCATTGGTGCGAATCCTGGATCGCCCATGACATGGCCTTCCGGCTGCTGGCGCAGATGCGGATCGATCTGTTCCGCAAGCTCGATGCCCTGGCGCCGGCCTATCTCGTGCGCCGCCGCAGCGGCGATCTGATGGCCCTGGTCACCCATGATGTCGATATGGTCGAGTATTTCTTCGCCCATACCGTGGCCCCGGCCTTCGTGGCGGTACTGGTGCCGGCGACCGTCCTGATCGTTCTCGCCTGGATGAATATCTGGCTCGCCGTCACCTTGCTGCCTTTCCTTCTCATCGCCGGCCTCAGCCCGTTCCTGATGCGGGGGCGGGTGGACCGGCTGGGATCGAGGGCGCGCGAAGCCGCCGGCGAGCTGGGCGCCTTTGCCGTCGATTCGATCCAGGGCCTCGGTGAGATCGTCGCGTTCCAGCAGGAACGCACTCGCGGCGACGAGCTCGACCAGCTCTCGGAGCGGCATATCAATCTGCGCCATCCTTTCTTCAGCGAGCTGACGGTTCAGCAATGCCTGCTGGAAATCGTCACCGGCCTCGGCGGTCTCGCCATGGTGGTCGTGGGCGGCATGCTTGCCCTGCAGGGCGCGGTCGATGCGGCTCTGCTACCGCTCTTCACTCTGCTCGCCATGGCAGCCTTCCTGCCGGTTTCGGAAATCGCCCAAGTCGGCCGCCAGCTCGCCGACACATTGGGTGCCACGCGGCGGCTTTTCGCCGTCACTGCCGAGCCGGTGCCGGTAATGGACGGGCCGGGTGTGCCGATGCACAACGGTGCGTCGGCTTTGGCCTTGCAGGCGGTCGATTTCGCCTATCCGGGGCAGCGCCAGCCGGCTTTGTCGCGGGTCGATGTCAGCGTGCCCGCCGGCCGCACGGTTGCATTGGTCGGCACATCGGGTGCCGGCAAGACGACGATCGCCCAGCTCCTGATGCGGTTCTGGGATCCCGACCAGGGGCAGATCATCTTGGATGGTCACGATCTTCGGGATTACAGGCTTGACGATTTGCGCCGGCGTATCGGCCTGGTCGCCCAGGATACTTATCTCTTCAACGATACCCTGCGGAACAACATCCTGATCGCCCAGCCGGATGCCAGCGAGGCGGATCTGGCCACAGCGATCGAGAGCGCCGCCTTGCGGGAGCTGATCGAGAACCTGCCCGACGGGTTGGAAACGACGGTCGGCGAGCGCGGTGCCGCCCTCTCCGGCGGCCAGCGCCAGCGTGTCGCCATCGCCCGTGCGTTTCTCAAGAATGCGCCGGTGCTGATCCTGGACGAGGCGACGTCGCATCTGGATACGGTCAACGAGCAGGCGATCCGGGATGCTCTTCGGCGCCTTCAGGTTGACCGTACCACGATCGTCATCGCCCATCGCCTTTCCACCATCCGGGATGCCGATCTGATCATCGTTCTCGATCGGGGGCGGGTGAGGGAGACGGGCACGCATGACAGCCTGCTGGAGCGTAACGGGCTCTATGCCCATCTCGTCTCCCGGCAATTGGCCTCAAGTTACGCAGCCGCCGCGCAATGACGGCGGCTGCGCTACGGTCCGGTTATCGTCAGTAGGCTTTGATCTTCTCTTCCAGATCGGCCCGCTGCTCGCAGCCGGAAGGGCAGAGGCGGGTCAGGACTGCCAATTGCTGCTTGGCAAGATCCGGCCGCTTCATCTGCAGATAAAGCTCGCCCAGATATTCGCGGGCATTGAGGTGATCCGGCTGCAGGGCCAGTGCCTTCTCATAGGCGATGAGGGAATCGTTGTAGTTGCCGACCATGCGGTAGCTGTAGCCGAGCTGGTTGAGTGCATCCGGGTTCTCAGGCGTGTCCGCCAGAACCTCGCGGAGCATGGGGATCGCCTCATCGTATTGATGGGCATCGATCTTCAGCAGAGCCGCATGATAGGTATCAGAATCCCGTTTCGTATCGCTATTGTCGAAATTGAAGAAGCTGCCGCCACCTGAGCCGCCGCCGCCCGAACCGCCACCGGAGCCACCGCCAGAACCGCCGCCAGCGGCCAAGGCCGGCGAGCCGCCCGCCAGGACGATGGACAATGTGGCTGCCGCAATTCCGATCATGATCCGCTGTTTCAGAGGTCGCATCGGATATCTCCCGCGCTATCACATTGAATAGAGCCGGATGTCCTGCAAGGTCATCCGGCTTTATGACTTTCAGCGCCAGCGGAAAATTCCAGTTGGATCGGGCGGCGATGCCGTCAGCTCACGGCGGTCTTCAACTCCAGCCCCGGATCGCCGATCACGGAGCGCGAGACCGGCTTGCCGGCCTCGAGAAATTTCTTGCCCAGGCCATAGGCCAGCGCATCGTTCATAGCATCGACTGCCAGGAGATCATCGCCACGGAAATACCAGACGGACTGGCAGCCATCCCGTTTGCCCGGCCGGAAGATGACGTTGTCATATCCGCGATTGAGCCCGGCGATCTGCAGCTTGACGTCGTATTGATCGGACCAGAACCAGGGCAGCGGGTTGTACGCCCGGGTCTCGCCCAGCATCGCTGCTGCTGCATGTTCGGCCTGATCGATGGCATTCTGCACGGATTCCAATCGCGTATGCTGGCCGCGCCAGTCGAAAGCGGCGCAATCGCCAGCCGCGAAGATATCCGGTGCCGAGGTCCGGCATTGCCCGTCCACATGAATGCCGTTCTCGATCCGCAGGCCAGCCTCTCGTGCGAGATCGTCATTGGGCTGGATACCGATACCGACGATGGCGAGGTCAACCTCCAGTTCCGTGCCGTCGCTGAGAACGGCACCGCTCAGGCGGCCATCACGCCCCGTCAGCTCACGCAGACCGGTTGTCTCGCGGATGGTCACGCCATGCCGGACATGCAGAGCGCGGAAGTAATCGGCGGTCAAGGGAGCTGCCACCCGTTGCAGGATCCGCTCCGCCATTTCGATCACGGTGACGTCGAGGCCTCTGCTCCGCGCGACTGCGGCGGCTTCCAGGCCGATATAACCGCCACCGACGACCAGCAAGCGCCGGCCGGCCGTCAGCAGCGGCCGGATCGTATCGGCATCGCTCAGATTGCGCATGGTGAAGACGCCGGCAAGATCGCCACCGATCGCCGCCGGCAGATGCCGGGGTCGGGAGCCGGTGGTGAGCGCCAGTTTTCCGTATCGGAGGGTCCGTCCGCCGAAAAAGGTCACCGTCTTCTCCCGGGGAGAAAGGGCGACGACCGTTTCTGACAGACGGATATCGACCTTCTGTTCGGCATACCAGCTTTCCGGACGGATCAACAGGCGGTCGAGGCTGAGCTCGCCGGAGATGTACTTCTTCGATAGCGGCGGGCGCTGATATGGCAGGGCCGGTTCATCGCCGACCATGAGCAGTGTGCCGTCATAGCCCAAAGCGCGCAGTTTGGCTGCACAGGCAGCACCCGCCTGTCCCGCACCGATGATGACGATTGGATCGGACATCGGGGTTCCTCCCGACTAAATCGTAGGATCAGAGATGCGGCACGTGCAGGATCAGGCCGTCCAGACTGTCGGAAGCGGTGATTTGGCAGCTCAGCCGGCTCATCTCCTGCCGTTCGGCTGCCGTGATTTCCAGCATGTCGTTCTCCATGTCGCCCGGTCCGCCGGTCTTGGCGAACCAGGCCGGATCGACATAGACATGACAGGTGGCGCAGGAGAGGCAGCCGCCGCATTCGCCGATGACATCGGGGACGTTATTGGCAACGGCGGCTTCCATCAGATTATGCCCGACCGGAACATCTGCAACGATCTCTCGGCCATCTTGCAGGATCCAGGTGACCTTCGGCATCAGTAAACTCCTTTCGTCTTTAAGCCCTTTTCGTCTTCAAGCCCCGCCTCTCGCGATCAGGAAACAGGTTAGACATAGTAGACGTAATAGTCGCGTCGGGCGTCGCCTTCGAGAGCTGACATCTTCTCGATCTCGCATTCCTTGATGCAGACATGATTCTGCACCAGAAGCTCGCCGACGGCATCGACCAGCTTCCGATCCTCGGTCAGGGCCGCGAGCGCTTCCGACAGGGTTTCCGGTGCACCGATCTTGGCGTCATGGCTGCCGAAGCAATCCGCCGTTTCGGCAGGCGGCAGCTCATAACGCCCGGTAAAGCCCAACCGGGCGGCCTGCAGGACCGTTGCAACCAGGGTATAGGGATTTGCCGCCGCATCGCCCATCCGGTGTTCGATACGGGATTTCTTGCCGCCTTCGGCCGAGAGACGCGTCGTAACGCCCCGATGATCGACACCCCAATTGGCCCAATAACCGGAGAGGCTGGCCGGTTTCAGTCGGTCATAGGAATTGACGGTGGGCGCAACCAATCCCGTCATGCCGCGATGATGCTGCATCAAGCCGGCGATGCAGCCTTTGGTCAGATCAGTCATTTGCTCCGCCGAGGTCGCATCGCCGATGGCATTGGCGCCGTGCTTGTCGAGGAAGCTGAAATTCACATGCAGGCCACTGCCGCCGAGATTGAGGATCGGCTTCGGCATGAAGGAGAGAACGATGCCGTAGTCGAGGGCGATCTCACGCGCCATCAGGCGGAACAGAAAGATATCGTCGACGGCACGCACGGCATCGTCATAAGTCAGGGTGAATTCGAATTGCGGCGCATCGAATTCCGAAGTGGCGCAATCGATCTTGAAGCCGAGTTCGGTCGCTTTGTTCCAGATGGCGTCGGTGAAACGCAGCGGATCGGCCAGACGTCCGGTGCTGTAGACATAGGCGCCGGGCGTGCGATAGGGGACGAGCTTGCCGTCGGCATCCCGCTGAAAAGCATAGGCTTCCAGTTCCAGGCCGACTTTTGGAGCGTATCCCAGGTCCTGCCATTGCTGCACTGTGCGCTTCAACAGGCTGCGGCCGCAAAGGGCGAGGGGACTACCGTCACTCTCATAGAGATCGGCGATGACCACCTTGGTTCCCGGTTCCCAGCCCTCGCGGATATCCTCCGCCCGGTAGACCGCATCCATATCCGGCAGGCCTTCCGTCATCTTCGAGCCGGGCGCGGGCAGCAGTTCCTTGTCATAGGTGACGGCGAATGTTCCCTGGCAGAAGCGGGACGATCCGTTGCCGATCTTGGCGGCGGGCAGATACTTGCCGCGTGCCAGGCTGAGGTGATCACAAAACAGAAGCCGAAGCCTCTCATGCGTTGCCATTCTCTCCTCCCAAACGGATACTGGCCGGCCGATTCAACTCGGCTCTTGTTCCGGCCGCTATCTATCTGTGCAATTTGATTTCGACCGGCAGGCGCTTGATGCCGCCGATGAAGTTCGAGCGCAGGAATTCATGCGGCCCGGTCTGGTCGATCGACTTGATGCGCCGCACCATCTCCTGCAGCAGGATCCTGACCTCGAGCCGGGCCAGCCACATGCCGAGACAGACATGAGGACCACCCTGGCCGAAGGCGACATGCCGGTTCGGCGTCCGCCGCAGATTGAGCTCATACGGATTGTCGAAAGTCTGCTCGTCGCGATTGGCGGAGACGAACCAGAGCAGCACCTTGTCGCCGGCGCGGACATACTTACCATGCAGATCGAAGTCCCGGGTCGCGGTGCGACGGAAATGCATGGTGGGCGAAGCCCAGCGGATGAACTCGTCCGGCGCCGTTTCCCAGATCGCGGCATCGCCTTCACGCAGCTCGCGCATCAGATGCGGCCGGTTTGCCAAAGCATAGAGCGAGGCGGCGATGGAATAGCGGGTGGTGTCATTGCCGGCGGCGACCAATAGGCAGAAGAAGTTGCGAAATTCCGTCTCGGAAATGACATTGCCATGGGAATCCGGCTGCAGGATGAGATGCAGGACGCCGGTCGTGTCGCCGCGCCGCTTCTTATCCTCCATCAATTTCTTGGCGTATTCGTAAAGCTCGGCGCCGGCCGGCGACCGGAAGGGCATGAGGCGATAGGCTTCCGTATCGGCCTGATCGAGCACCAGATCGGTGAATTCCGGATCGGTATTGGCGATGAGCTGATCGCCTTTCTCCACCAGCCAATCGAGGTCCGCATCCGGCGTGCCGAGGATCTGGCCCAGCATGCGCATGGGCAATTGCCGGGCGACATCCTTGACCGCATCGAAACGGCCGCGCTCGATCGACTGGTCGAGGATGTTGTCGCAGATCGCGCGGATCTGTTCCTCGAACAGGGCGACGACCGGCTTGGAAAAGGCCTTGGCCACCAGGACCCGGGTGCGCGAATGCTCCGGCGGATCGGTTTCCTGGAAGGTCCGGCGGGCCATGTATTCCTCGTGGGTCTGATCCTCCATGCGGATGCCCTGCGCGGAGCTGAGCAGTTCATGGTTCCGGTTGAGGTCGAGAATGTCGCTGTGGCGGGTGATCGACCAGAAACCCTGGCCGCCTTTCAGATCGCTCCAGGCCAGGGGGTCTTCGCGACGCAGGCGGGCAAAGGTATTGTGCGGCGCACCGGCCAGGAAGGAATCATGGCTGGAGATGTCGGCATGACCGTCATCGGTGGGGGTGAAGTTCGTCATCGCGGAAACCTTCCTTGGGACGTCCCATTGGGGCATCCCGCTGTACCGTGCCGGTTGCGGATGCTAGAGGGCGATTCATTGAGTAGAGGCGGATTCAGCCGTCAGGTGAAATCGCATTGGCGATCCCACCTGATGGCATCCGGCTCTAGTTGCCGATCGACGACACGAGCGATTTACCGCCATTCCAGACGACACCGATCTGGCGGTAATAGGCGCCGATGACCTCCTGAACCTCGAGATGTGCCAGCTCTTCGCTGGGGGAGTCGAAGAGGGCGAAATGCTCGACCTTGGCGCTCCAGGGTTGATTTCCTTCGAACTTCGCACCGCTGGATTCGATCAACTCGGCATGAGCATCGCCCTTGCCGTCGATCGCCGGCAGCCAGCGGTGATGCGCCATGGGATGGCCGTTGACGAATCCGTTGCGCTCGGCGGGCCCGGTGAGGGTGATGACCGCTTCCGCCAGGCGCCGGTCGTTGGCCGCCAGGGTCGCACCGAATTTGCCGCCGGCGGCAACCTGCGGGGCCGGGGCGAAAGGATGCGGCCGGGTCATATGGATCGAACCGAGTTTCTTCGGGTAACCCTGGTGAATGCCGCGCAGCAGGGCGAAATCCTTGTCGACCCAGATATAGATGCAGCGCGAATAGGTGCGGCCCTCGAAGCTGCAGCGCACCACGGCGAAGGCTTCCTTGTATTGCGCCCGGATGGGATCGAGCATCTCCTCCTGGGACCCGCCGCAGGATTGCCAATCGGCCCAGATCAGTGCCACGGCACCGGGGTCTTCCGCCGCCAGGGTGAGGGGTGCGGGCAGAAGATCGGCGATCCGGCGGGGATCGGTGCGATATTCCACCGTCAGCAGGTCACCGGCATAGAACCAGGGCGGGGGCGGGAGCAGCGAAGACTGGCCGGTCCGGCTGCGGGGATAGAAAAAACCTTGCAGAGACGACATCGCATTTCCCCCTATCAGGCGCCCGGCTTCTTCGGTGCGCGAATGCCCCGGAATTCCCAATCGCCGCCGAGGGCCGTCGAAAGCACTTCCTCGGATTCCGTCGGCTGGGCGCCGACATCGTCACGGATCGGCTCCGGACCTTCGACCACGGTGTTTGAAAGCCGGCCCAGTCCCTCGACCTCGACCTCGACCACATCGCCCGGCTGGACCGGGCGTGAATTGGCCGGCGTGCCTGAGAGCAGGACATCGCCCGGCTCCAGCGTGATGTTGCGGGCGATATCGGCGACCAGGTAATGCATGTCCCAGGTCATCTCGGCGGTATTGCCGTCCTGCTTCAACTGCCCGTTGACATAGGTGCGGAGATATTTGTTGTGGAAATCCCAGCCGGTGATCAGGCCCGGCCCCAGCGGGCAGAGTGTGTCGCTGCCCTTGACCCGCAGCATCGAGCCGGCATCAGTGTCACGAAAATCATGCAGGCCGAAATCGTTGGCTACGGTATAGCCGGCGATGTAGTCACGCGCTTCCCGCTGCGAGATGTTGCGGCAGCGTTTGCCGATGACGATGGCGACTTCGCCTTCGTAATTCAGCCATTTGCAGCCTTTCGGCCGCACCACCGCGCCGCGATGCGCGTTCAGGGCGGAAATCGGCTTCTGGAAATAGGTCGGTGTTGGCGTGAGCTTGATCTGGAATTCGTGCACGCGGCTGACATGGTTGAGATGCACGGCGATGACCTTGCTCGGCACCGCTGGCGGCAGATGGATGGCATCGGCGATGGCGATGCGCCGTCCGTCCCGTGCCCGCAATTCCTCGCCATGCCGCTCCATTTCGGTCACGGCGCCTTCCAATAGAATCCGACGAAACTCCCGCACTTGATCCTCCCTGACTGATCTCTTCGCTGATTGCCGGCCGGTCTTGCCGCCGGCTTGCATGGTTTGGTTCGTTTAATGCCGGCCGGCATTCCAGCCATCGGCCGGCCGGTCGAACCAGATATGGACCTGGCCGGTGCCGATGGCGTTCTCGTACTCGCTGTAGAGCCGTCCCGGTGCCGTCCAGGCCTCTTCACCCAGAGCTGCGGCCATCATCAGGTAATGGCCGAAATTCGCCTCCGGCTTGAAACGCAGGAATTCCGGCATCGAGCGCAACACGCTGGCATGGTCGCCGGCCTTCATCCAATCGATGCGCTGCAGATCGGCGGCGGCATGATCGGGGCTGAAAATATGTTCGATCCCCGCGGCCTCATGGTCGCGCAGCTTGGTGAGCGGCCAGAACTTGTGGCTCATCGCGCCGGAAGCCAGCAGGACGACGCGGCGATCGGCGGCGGCGATGGCATCGCGGAAGGCGCGGCCCGCCCGCAGGAAGTCCTCCGTCTCGGCGGTCTGGCAGCAACTCACCGACATCCAGGCCTCCTTGCCGTGTTGCAGATAGCTCAGCGGATTGACCGTGGCGTAGTGGATCGGCAGATAGGGATCGTCGTTCGCCGTGATCCAGGTGCCGTATTTCTGTCCCGCCGCCGCGACGGTCCGGGCGAAATCGGGATCGCCGGGGAAGTCGAAAGGTATCTGGGACATGCCGCGCGGCAGCTCGTCCGACGTAAATTTGCCGCTGCGATGGTGATGGCCGGTGACCAGGAATTCCACGGTCGAGAACCAGTGGGAATCGAAAACGATCACCAGGTCGTAATCAAGCTCCGACAGGACCTCTGCATGCAGCCGCCGGAACCCCTCCACCACGGTGAAGTCCTGGCCGTTGTTCAGCGCGTGCCTGGTTTTTTCCGGCAGCATGACGGTCGGGACATGGGCGATCAATCCGCAGGCAACGACCTCACCCATTTTTCCTCCAGCCGTTCGGCGCATAGACGCTGTTCTTGACGTCGCAATAGAAATCGAAGGACCAGGTACCGCCTTCGCGGCCGATGCCGGATTTGCCGTTGCCCCCGAAAGCCTGGCGCAGATCGCGGACAAAAAAGCAATTGTTCCAGACCAGCCCGGCGGATAGTTGGCTTGTGACCCGTTCGGCACGCGCCTCGTCGCCGGTCATCACGACGCCGGCCAGACCGTATTCCGTATCGTTGGCCATGGCGATGGCCTGGTCCTCGTCGCGGAAGGATTGCAGGCAGAGAACCGGACCGAAGACTTCTTCCCGCAGGATCTCGCTGTCGCCCGCCGGATCGAGGAAGAGCGTCGGACGGTAATAGAGGCCGCCGAGATCGGTGTTCGGGCCGCCGCCAAGGACCGGCTGCAGGCTGCTGGCCCGGGCCCGCTGCACGAAATCGTCGATCCGCTGGAAATGCGGCCGGCTGATCTGCGGGCCGATATCCGTCGCTTCGTCTCGGGGGTCGCCCTGGCGGATCGTCCGCGCCTTGGCGAGGAAGGCCTCCAGGAAGCGTGGCCGGATCGATTCCTCGACCAGGATACGGGTACCGGCCAGGCAGACCTGGCCGGCATTGTCGTATTGGCCGACCGCCGTATTGACCGCCAGTTCGAGATCGGCATCGGCGAAGACCAGGAACGGCGATTTGCCGCCCAGTTCGAAAGACAGCGGGACCAGGTTTTCTGCCGCCGCCGCTGCAATCTGCTTTGCGGTCGGGACCGAGCCGGTGAAGCTAATGCGCCGCACCTTGGGATGCCGGGTCAGGGGAGCGCCGGCGGTGCGGCCGAGGCCCTGCACCACATTGAAGACGCCGTCCGGCAGGCCGGCCTCGGCGGTGATGTCGGCCAGCAGCGAGGCGGTCAGCGGCGCCCATTCGGGTGGCTTGTAGACGACCGTACACCCCGCCGCCAGCGCCGGAGCGATGCGCCAGGTGCCGAGCATCAGGGGCGCGTTCCAGGGGGTGATGATGGCGATGACGCCGCTGGGGTCCCAGCTCACATGATTGCGGTGACCACGGACATCGAAATCTGCGTGATCGAGCTGCAGCAGCCAGTCGGCGAAGAAGCGGAAGTTGAGAGCGACACGGGGCATCACACCCCGGCGATGGGAACGAAGCAGCGAGCCGTTGTCGCGGGTCTCGATCACGGCCAGGGCTTCGATCCGCGTCTCGATCAGGTCGGCGATCCGGTGCAGCAACCGGGCGCGTTCCTCGCGGCTGGTCCGCGACCAGGTCTTGAAGGCAGTTGCCGCCGCCTGGACCGCCTGATCCACTTCGGCCGAGCCCGCGCTGGAGAGCGTGGCGATGGGGATTTCGTCGATGGGGGAGATGCTCTCGAAGCGCTCGCCGCTCTCAATGCGACGGCCGCCGATCCAGTGACGGGTGTCGATCTCGATGCCTTCGACGGTCGTACGCATACCCGGCTCCCATAATCGTTCGATGTCGAATAATTTGCTCAAGCCGGGTTGATGTCAAGCGTGTTGCGGGGGCGGTCGTGAAAAATCTGATCGCCGGTTTTCGAGGTGGAGCCGGCTTGATCATTCCTGACCGAATGGAAAATATTTTGCACCGCAATAAGGATCGGCCGATCCATCCGGGATATTTGTTGCCGGCCTATCTGCGCGATGGCCGAAGCGATCGGTGCAGATGCTCTCTTGCTCGTAACATCGATCTGTAATATCGTTCGACATCGAATAAAAATAAACCGATAACCGTTCCATCTCATCGGCAGATCGATCAACTCTGTTCGAGAGAAAAAAATTCGGAATCGGATGGAAGGGTGGAAACCGGCGGCAGGCATATTCGGTCGCTGCGGGGCGAGGACCGAAATCGTTCGATTCTCGCATGTCAGGGAGGAAATCATGGATCAAGCGGCACAACCGGCGACCGGACGTTCGTCCGATCAGCTTCGCCGGGATGTATTAGGCGTTGCGGCTATTACCTTCTTTGTCGTCTCGGCGGCGGCGCCGCTGACGGCGGTGGCCGGTGGCTTTCCGATCGCGATGCTGCTCGGCAATGGCGCGGGTGTCCCAGCGGCGACGCTGGTGGTTATGGCAGTCCTGCTGATCTTTTCCGTCGGCTATACCGCCATGGCCCGTCATGTCGCCAATGCCGGCTCGTTCTATGCGTTCACCGCCCGGGGGCTGGGCGGAGTTGCCGGCGGCGGCGCGGCCTATATCGCTGTGTTGGCGTATAACACGATGCAGATGGGCCTTTATGGCCTGTTCGGCGCGGCTGCTGCCGGTACCTTCGAGAGCTTGCTGCATATAACGGCGCCCTGGTGGGTATGGTCGCTGGCGGCCATGGCCATCGTTGCTGTGCTGGGTTACCGGCAGATCGATTTGTCGGTGAAGGTTCTGGGGACTCTGGTGATCGCCGAATATATCGCCGTCCTGATTCTCGATGCCGTCATCGTTCGCACCGGCGGCGCGGAAGGCTTGAGCATGGTGAGCTTCACGCCCAGCGCCTTCACCTCCGGTTCGGCGACGATCGGGATGCTGCTCAGTTTCGCCGCCTTCATGGGATTCGAGGCGACGACGATCTACAGCGAAGAAGCGCGTGATCCATCACGCACGGTGCCGCGCGCGACGTATCTTTCGGTGTTGTTGATCGGCCTCTTCTATACGTTCTCGACCTGGTGCATCGTCAATGGAGCGGGACCCGACAAGCTGGTCGGCATCCTCAACGGATTGAAGGATCCGACGACCTTTGTCTTCATGCTCTCCGATCAGTATGTCGGCGGCTGGCTGACGACCATCATGAGCCTGTTGTTCATTTCCAGCGTGTTCGCGGCGCTTCTCGCCTTCCACAATGCGGCTGCGCGGTACTTCTATGTCCTGGGGCGGGAAGGGTTGCTGCCATCCGGGCTGGGGCAGACACACCAGACGCATCAGAGCCCGCATCTGGGATCGGTCCTGCAAAGCGCGCTCGCTTTGGCCGTCGTGCTGATATTCATCGTCACCGGCCGGGACCCGGTATTGGCGCTGTTCACCTGGCTCACCAATCTTGCCACGTTGAGCGTGATCACCTTGATGGCCCTGGTATCCTTCTCGGTTTTCGCATTCTTCCGGCGCGAACCGGCTTTGGCTCCATCTCCTTTCAAGGCCCTGTTGGCGCCGATCGTGGCCGGCCTCATCCTGGCGTTCATCGCGCTGCAAGTGGTCATGAATTTCGGCCTGCTGACCGGGGCTTCGCGGGCGCTTGCCATCGGCTTGCCGATCCTGGTGCCGATTGCCGCCCTGATCGGTGCGGCGGCGGCCGGTCAATTGAAGCGAAATAAGCTGGATCGTTTCATGCAGTTGGGGGCACCGCAGATCCGGCAGTAACCGGCGACGCGGATACGAGAAGGGCCGGGGCACATTGCCCCGGCCCTTTCTTTTTGCGCAGGAACGGGTGACCTGCCGGTTTCTCTTACTTGCCGGCCGAGAGGCGGGGGAATATGTCCGGGCCGGCTGCGGCGATGACGGCACCGGCGCGAACCAGGGCGGCAGCACTTTCCAGATCCGTCGCCATATAGCGGTCATTCACCAGCGACGGCACGTCCTTGCGCAAGGCGGCGATGACGCGGGCCAACGGCGCACTGGTCTGCAGGGGGGCACGCAATTCGATGCCCTGGGCGCCGGTGAGCAGTTCGACGCCGATGATGACCGAGAGATTGGCATTCATGTCGATCAGGCGGCGCGCGCCATGGGCGGCCATGGACACATGATCTTCCTGATTGGCGCTGGTCGGCGTCGAATCGACGCTGCAGGGGGCGGCGCGCTGCTTGTTCTCCGACATCAGCGCGGCGGTCGTCACCTCGGCGATCATGAAGCCGGAATTGACGCCGGCGGCCGGGCTCAGAAACGCGGGCAGGCCGTAATTCAAGGCAGGATCGACCAGGGTGGCGATGCGGCGCTGCGAGATGGAGCCGATCTCGGCGATGGCGAGCGCGATCTGGTCGGCGGCGAAGGCCACCGGTTCGGCGTGGAAGTTGCCGCCGGAAACGATGCTGCCGTCGCTGGTCAGGACCAGCGGATTGTCGGTGACGGCATTGGCCTCGACCTCCAGGGTCGCACCGACATTGCGCAGAAGGTCAAGGCAGGCGCCCGCAACTTGCGGCTGGCAACGGAGGCAATAGGGGTCCTGTACCCGGGCATCGCCGACCCGGTGAGATTCGCAGATGGCCGAGCCCTGGATCAGGCTGAGCAGGGTCGCGCCGGCATCGATCTGGCCGCGATGGCCGCGCAAAGCATGGATTTCCGGTCGGAAGGGGGCGGTCGATCCCATCGCCGCATCGACGCTCAGCGCCCCGGTCGCCAGCGAGGTGCAGGCGAGGTCCCAGGTATCGAACAGCCCGGCCAGGGCCATGGCGGTGGAACATTGGGTGCCGTTGATCATGGCAAGGCCCTCTTTCGGGCCGAGGATGATCGGCTCCAGGGCGGCTGCCTTGAGCGCCTCGCGCCCGGGCAGCTTGCGGCCCTGATACATGGCCTGGCCTTCGCCGATCATCACCGCCGTCATATGGGCGAGGGGGGCAAGGTCGCCGGAGGCGCCGACGGAACCCTGGCCGGGCACCACCGGCAGGACGCCATGAGCCAGCATCTCTTCCAGCAGGGTGATCACCGCCCAGCGCACGCCCGAGGCGCCGCGCCCCAGGGAGAGGAGCTTCAAGGCCATCATGAGGCGGACGATGGGATCGGGCAGGGGGGCGCCGACGCCAGAAGAATGCGAGAGGATGAGGTTGCGCTGCAGCAGCTCGGTTTCGGCCGGCGCGATGCGCTTATGGGCCAGCTTGCCGAAACCGGTATTGATGCCATAGACCGGCGCGTCACCGGTCGCGGCCTGCTGGACCAGGTATGAGGAGGCCTCGATGGCGGCCTTGGCGGAGCGATCAAGCCGGGCGGCGAGCCCGTCGCGATAGATGCGGCGCAGATCGGCAAGCGTGACAGATCCGGGCTGCAAAGTGACATCAACCATATTCGTGCCTCCGGCTGGGGTAACGCGGTGATCCGGGCGCGGTCGTCGCAAGGGTCCTGTCCGGCACTATGTGCCCTCCGGCAACAACCTGGCCCGTATTGTCCCGCGTGGCAAACCTATCGGCAATATCTTCTTTTGTACAGACAAAATAGGGCGGCAAAAATTACGAAAATCGTAAATATGCCGTACCTAACCGTTAAGTTCCTCGAAACTGGCCTTAATGTGCAGATCATAAGAAAGTCGGCAGCGGAGCCCGATATGCCTGCCTGCTAAGACGCCTGTCGCCAATACGCTTGTCCGGGGGCATTCCCCGGGAAACTAAATCTGGCCGCTCTCCAGCTTGAACTTGCCCTTGAGCGAGAAACGGTCACCCGGATAGACGAAATGGACGAAGGTGATGGGCTTGCCGCGATGGAAGGTCTGGCGGTCGACCACCAAGCAAGAGGTGCCAACCTTCACACCGAGCTTGTGAGCTAGTTCCTCGGTGGCATTGGTGGCGCGGATCGTGTGATCGACTTCCGACCAGGGGATATTCACCAGCAGCCATTTGCCGGGCGACACTTCCGCGAAGTCTTCCTTCTCCACGCCAGGAAAGGCGTCGAAGTTGATATAGCGCGTCTCAAGCTGGACCGGCAGGCCGTCGGCCAGGTGAAGGGTTTGCAGATACAGCAGCTTGCTGCCGGCCGGCAGGGCCGACCAGGTGAGCCCGTTCCGGCCGTTGCGCACGACCTTCCGATCGATGATGCGGAATTCATAGAGCTGGCTGCCTTGTGCCAGCTCTTCTGACAGGTCCCGCAATGGCAGGATGAAGCGCTCCTGAAACTGCCAGGACACCACCGTGCCGGCACGGCGATTGCGCTCGACCATGCCGTTCTTGGCAAGCTCGCTGATCGCCTTGTTAACGGTTTGTCGCGAGGTGTTGAAGATGCTGGTAAGCTCGGCTTCCGAGGGCAGTTTTTCCCCCTGCTTATAGCGTCCCTTCAGAATCTGTTCGGTGACCGCGCGGCCGATCTGCTTGAACAGCGGGCCCTGGCCGTCCAGGGTGAATTTTGGCGATCGTTGCATCTTGCCTTCGCATATTCCCTGTTACGGCTCCGGGACCGCGACGGCGAATCCGTCCGGAGCCTGGCAGCGCCCCCACAGGATTGGTCGTTTTCTGGCGCCGGATCAAGGGCCAGTTAGCCGAGAGGCTTACCGGCGGAGACGATTATGACGCGGAGTCGCCGCACAGACGGCGATAGGCAATGGGGAGGATACGCGTCAGCCGGTCCGCCCAGCGGCGTTGCCCCGCCGCATCGCCGATCAGGTCCTGGCGGATCTCGAATTCGACATGAGGGAGGTGGCGCCGTTCGCCATGGACCGGGATCGTGTAATCGGTGCTGTCGCCAACAGCATAGGGTTCGTTGTCGCCGACGACCAGATCCCCCTCGGCGCGCAGCAGATCCAGAAGGATATGGGGCAAGGCGGGATCGCGATTATAGAGAATGCCGATATGCCAAGGCCTTGCCTTGCCTTTGAAAACCGGCGTGAAACTGTGCAGTGCGATTAGGACTGTCGGCTGCTTGGCTCGTTGCCGTGCATCCAGTTCCGCGACGATGCGATCGTGATAGGGCATGAAAATCTCGTTGATCCGCTGCTGCCGATCCACGGGATCGAGGTGCAGGTTGCCGGGAATGACGGTGGTCTCGCTGAGCGTGACGATGGAGGTATCGACGGCCGGGTTCCGGTTGCAGTCGATCGCCAGACGGGAATAGGTCTGGTGGATGACGAAGGCGTCGAGCGCATCGCCCAGCAAGGTCGAGACGGCACTGGCGCCGATATCCCAAGCGATATGGCGCTCCAGTTCATGATCCGGCAATCCGAGTTTACCGAGCTTGCGCGGCAATCTCTTGCCAGCATGATCGCAGGTGATGAAAAAGGGGGAGGCGCCGTCCCCATGTTCGATAGTGAAAGCCAGCGGCTCATTTGTTTCCAGCAGTTTCTGCGGCCTGGCTGTCATCGTGCTGCCTCCCCAGTCATCGAACTCATCATCAAGCTAATAGGTCTCCGCATAGCGCCGGCATTGCTCCGCCTCGTCGCAGCCGGCAAGCATTTTGATTTCCGCCCGTTTATGCCGCAGATAAGCCTCGAGATAGACGGGCCCGAACCAGTTTTTCGCGGCGGGATCGGCCTCCAGATGGTCCAGCGCTTCGCCGAGAGATCGCGGCAAAGCAGCGATCCCGGCGGCGCGACGCTCGTCGTCGCTCATCGCGGCAACGGCTTTGGGCGGCGGCAAGGGGCGTTGCTGGCGGATGCCGTCGACGCCGGCATGAACCATGGCGCCCAAGGCGAGATAGGGGCTGGCGGCGGCATCGGCCGGGCGGAATTCGATATTGAACTGGCGGGCGGCATCGCGGCCCGGCAGATCGAGAACGGGGCAGATGCGCAGGCTCGCCTCGCGATCGCGGTCCGCCAGATAAGCGTAAGTCGGGGCCCATCGATTGGGGGTGAGGCGGATATAAGACGCCGTGCTGGGCGCGGTGACGGCGCAGATCGCCGGCAGATGATGCAGGATGCCGGCCATGAAATGCCGTGCCGGGCCGGAGAGGCGATAGGGTGCCGCGGTGTCATAGGCTACCGGCGCACCATCGGCGTCGAGGAAGCTGAAATGGATGTGGACGCCGTTGCCGACCCCGGCCGGATCGAGGATCGGGGCGAAGATCGCCCGGTGTCCCAGATGATGTGCCGTGGCCCGGGCGAGTTCCCGCACGATCACGGCCTGATCGGCGGCGGCCAGGCCGACGGCCGGTGCACACGTCACTTCATATTGGCGGGCGCCATATTCCGGCAGGAAGGAATCCGGCTCGATCCCCGCCCGGCGGATCGCCGAGGTGAGGACCTCGCCGAAAATGCCCTGCCGGCGGAAGGCATCGAGGCTGTAGGGGGCACCGGCGACGGTCTCGACACCGGTATAAACGAATTCCTGTTCGAAGGCCGCGTAAAGCTGCCAGCCGGTTGCGGCTTTGAGATCGGCCAAGGCGCGGCGCAGGAAATCGCGCGGGCAGCATTCCCAGGGCGTGCCGTCGGTGTGGCGGATATCGCCAAGGAAGAAATGTTCCCCAGCTTGGTTGTCACCGAAATCCACCGCCACTTCGGTCTCCGGATCTGGGACCAGGATCAGATCGTCCAGCGCACCGAACGGCGTATCGCCGATCGGGCCGAAACAGGAAATCATGGTGTTGGTGGGGACCCAGCCGACGCCGGTGACGCGGCGGGTCGGCAGCTCATGGGCGGGGAAGGCCTTGCCGCGCACCTTGCCGGCAATTTCACAGGTACAGGCCATGATCAGTTTTTCTCGATGCATGATCCCCTCATGGATGCGATCCTCCCGTCACTCCGGCGACAGTTTCCGCCGCAGCTCTTCCAGTTTCCCCATCCGGCGCTCGACATCCTCCCAGGTCGCTTCATGCAGGCTGGCGATCATCGTCTCGGTCAGGGCCGAGAGGGCGGCGAAGGATTCCCAGTTCGATGGCATGCCGGTTTGCAGGGCGAAGACATGGCGCGCGACGGCGGCGATGGGGGAGAGCCAATGGTCGGTGAAAAGAATGACGGTACAGCCGAGTGCCGAAGCCTGGCGCGCGAAATGAACGACATCGTCCTGATAACGTCGGATATCGAAGACGATCAGCACATCCTTGCGGCTGAAATCCAGCAGATGCTCCACCCAGGTCGCCGTCTGGCCGCCGATCAATTGGACCTTGGGCCGCAACTCCCGCAGATGCTGGTAGAAATGCAAAGCGAGGCTCGCGGTGAAGCGGCCACCCAGCAGCGAGACACGGCGGCTGCTATCGGAAAGCAGGGCGATCGCCTCCTTGAAGTCGGCGCGTGATACCTCACGCAGGGACTGGCGGATATTGCCGATGATGACGTCGCCATAATCGCTGATGAAATCCCGCTGGCTGTCATCTGTCTTACGGCTCTTGCCAGCTTTCGCCAGAGGCGGTTGCAGGCGCAGTTCCAATTCGTCGCGTAAGGCCTGCTGAAAGTCGAGATAGCTGGCGAAGCCCAGCTTGCTGACAAGACGCAGGATGGTGGGGCTGCTGACGGCCGCCCGCTTGGCGAATTGCGCCGTCGTTTCCAGGCCGGCGATGGGATAGTTCGCCAGCAGCACCAGGGCCGATTTGCGCTCCGTCGGCGTCAGTACCCCGAGGCTCTGCCGCAGGGTCTCGGCGATTGAGCGCAGGACTGGCTCTTTCATGACGACGATCCCTCCGAATCCGTCCGCTCGACACTGTCCCTCGGCTCCGTCAGTTGGCCCAGGGACAACCCATCGGGCGATCCATCGCGCGAATAATGATTACAGGTTTGACACATTTTTGAAAATGTGAAATTTTAAATACAGCTTTTCGCGCAGCAGGCGAAAGAGGTACGCGTGACGGATTGGGGCACCAGCACCAAGGTCAGGTCGTATCGCCTCCCGGATGACGTTGCCGGTGGGATATCTCCGCTGCGCCTCCACGCCCGGCCGCTCTGATCGGGTTCAGCCATGGCGATCGCTGTAGCAAGAGAGACCCAGCCGCCCATTGCCATCTCCCCCGCTGCGCCGCCCTTGCTGGTCACACGCGATCTCAGCAAATCCTTTCGCGGCCTGACGGCGCTGAAGGCGCATCACCTCGCGGTTTCAACTGGCGAGGTGATCGGAGTGATCGGTCCCAACGGGTCGGGCAAGAGCACCTTCTTCAATCTGGTGACCGGTTTTCTCAAGCCGAATGGCGGCGTAGTCGAATTTGCCGGCCGGGAGATCCAGCACCTTTCTCCGGCCCGTATCGTGCGGCTCGGCATTGCCCGGACCTTTCAGGGGACGCGTCTCTTTCCCGGTCTCAGCCTGCGCGACAATATCCGTAGCGCGGCCCAATTGCGCCGCCCCACCAGCATGCTGGATGCCGTTCTCGCGACACCCCGGTTGCGGCGGTTGACGCGAGAGATCGAGGCCATCACCGACGAACTGCTGGACCTCGTCAATCTGACGGCCCGGGGCGAGGACCGCGCCAGCGATCTGCCCTATGGCGATCAGCGGCGCCTGGAACTGATGCGGGCCCTGGCGACGGCGCCACGTTTGCTGATGCTGGATGAGCCGGCCGCCGGCATGGATGCGACCGAAACGCGCCAGTTGCTGTCGCTGATCGACACCATCCGCCATCGCTATCGGCTGGCAGTGATCGTGGTCGAACATGACATGGACCTGATCATGAATCTCTGCGACCGCATTCAGGTCCTGGCCTATGGCGAGGTCATCTTCGAGGGAACGCCGGCCGAGGTACAGACGCATCCGAGAGTCCGCGAGGTCTATCTTGGGCATGGCTGAGCATTCCATCGACGCCGATCTTGCCGCGGCGGCGCAAGCAGCGCCGGCCACGCAGTCGCTGGCCGTGCCGCTTCTGGCGATTGATCAGGTCAGTATCAATTACGGTGCCGTGAAAGCGGTACGCAATGTCAGCGTCGAGGTGGCGCCGGGCGAGGTTGTCGCCCTGCTGGGCGCCAATGGGGCCGGCAAAAGCACGTTGCTGCGCTGCATTTCCGGCCTTTTGCGGCCGCGCACGGGTCAGGTTCTGCTGGCCGGCAAACCGATCCACCGTCTGCCGCCGGCCCGCATCGTCCGTCTCGGCATCGCCCACTGCCCCGAAGGGCGGCGCTTGTTCGGCAGCCTGACGGTCGCGGAAAACCTGCGCCTCGGCGCGGTGGGGCGAGCCGATCGCAGTGATGTCGACGCGGATCGTACACGGATGTTCGAGCTCTTCCCAGTCCTGCGCGAGCGGATGAAGCAGACGGCGGGCACGCTGTCGGGCGGTGAGCAGCAGATGCTGGCCTTGGCGCGGGCCCTGATGTCGCGTCCCAGCGTGCTGCTGTTGGACGAGCCCTCGCTGGGCCTGGCGCCACTCCTGGTGCGGTCGATCTTCGCCAAGTTGGCGGAACTGAAATCGCAGCAGGTAACGATGCTGCTGGTGGAGCAGAATATCACCGCCGCCCTCGATCTCGCCGACCGCGCCTATGTCCTGCGGACCGGCGAAGTCAGCCTGGCCGGCACGGCCGCCGCGTTGAAAGCGGATATCGATCAGGTGGCTGCGGCCTATCTGGGAGCGCGGCGATGACACCGGCACTCTATGTCCTGCAGCAGATCATCAATGCGATCAGCCTTGGGAGCCTCTATGCCTTGGTGGCGATCGGCCTCTCAATGGTCTTCGGTATTTTGCGCATGGCCAATTTCGCCCATGGCGACATGATGATGGTCGGGGCTTTCGCCACCCTGGTACTGGGGGCGCTGGGATTGCCCTTCGGCTGGGCGGTCCTGGCTGGGATCGCCTGCGGGGCGCTGGCCGGCGTCATCGTCGAGCGTGTCGCCTATCGTCCGGTGCGCGGCTCACCCGGCGTCACATTGCTGCTCACCAGTCTTGCCCTTACCTATATCCTGGAAAATCTCGGCATCCTGATCTTCACCAGCTCACCGCAGAATTTTCCCATTCCCGATTGGATGGACAATTCCTTCGAATTCTTCGATGCCCAGGTTACCTTCACCCAGATCAATCTGCTGACAGTCGGCCTGACGGTGGTGGCCCTGGGCGCATTGGGCTGGTTCGTGACCCGGACCGATCTCGGGCTTGGCATGCGGGCGGCGGCGGAAGACATGTCGGCGGCGCATCTGGTTGGGCTCGACGTCAACCGGCTGATCGTCGTCGCCTTCGCCATCGCCTCGGGATTCGCCGGCCTTGCCGGCATTCTCTGGGCGGCACAGGCGGGGATCGTCGAACCGGATATGGGCTTCACGCCGCTGCTTAAGGCTTTCGTCGCCGCCATCATCGGCGGATTCGGCAGCATTGCCGGCGCCCTGTTGGGCGGCTATCTCCTCGGTGCGCTGGAAGTCTTCATCGTCGCCTTCCTGCCGTCGGAACTGTCGCCCTATCGCGATGCGATTGTCTTCGCCCTGCTGATCGCCTTCCTGCTGTTCCGGCCCAATGGCCTCCTGAACCGGACCGCGGAGGTGAAGCTGTGATGCAGATGCGAAGCTTCCTGCTGGCGGTGGTCATTGTCCTGCTGCTCGGGCTCGTGGCCTGGATCATGCCGACCTTGGTCAACGACTATCTGGTACGCGTGGTGACGGTGATGTGCATCAATGCGCTGCTGGTCGCCTCCATGGGGGTGGGGAACGGCTTCACCGGCGTCTTTTCCCTGGGCCATGTCGGCTTCGTCGCGGTCGGCGCCTATGTCTCCGGCATTTTGTCGCTCTCCGTCGAGGCGAAGGCGGCCTATCTTCCCGATCTCCCGCATTGGCTCGGTGCTTTGAGCCTGTCCTTCCTGCCGGCGACCTTGGTGGCCGGACTGGTCTGCGCGATCCTGGCCCTGCTGGTCGGTGCACCGCTGATGCGGCTTTCCGGCCATTTCGTTTCGGTGGCGACGCTGGGCTTCCTGATCATCGTCAATGTCGTCCTGATCAATGCCGAGGATTACACAAGGGGGGCCCGCACCTTCGCGGGTGTCCCTGTGGAAACGACCCTGGGCTGGGCCCTGGGATGGCTGGCGGTCACATTGTTCGTTCTGGCGCGCATCGTCTATTCCCCCACGGGCCGCGCCTATCGGGCCGTGCGCGAGGACACGATCGCCGCCCAGGCGATCGGCATCGAGGTTCTGCCGACGCGGTTGTCGGCTTTCATCCTGGGCGCCTTCTTTGCCGGCGTCGGCGGATCGCTCTACGGCCATTATCTAGGGTCGTTCTCGCCCGCCAGCTTCTACATGGCCTATACCTTCGCCCTCATCAGCATGCTGGTGATCGGGGGCATGCAAAGCCTGACCGGTGCCATCTTCGGCGTCGTTGCCGTGACGCTGCTCAGCGAAACATTGCGCAATCTGGAACGTGGATTCGACTTTGGCATCTTTGTTGTGCCGCCCCTCTATGGGGCAAGCCAGATCGTTCTCGGGATCATCTTCATCCTGGTCATGATTTTCCGGCCGAGCGGGATTTTGGGCGATCTGGAACTCTCCTTCGGCCGGCGCCGCGATCTGACCGAAAAAACAGGGAAGGGAGAAATGCGATGAGGCTTACGAGACGTGACCTGCTGGCTTATAGCGCCGCGACCGGCCTTGCCGTCGCGGCTGACGGCTTCCTGCCGCGCCAGGCTTTCGCCGACGATGTGATCAAGATCGGTGCGCCTTTCAACGTCACTGGTGCCCTGTCGTCGCTCGATGCGCCGGCGCTCAACGGCGCCAAAATGCGGGCGCAGGAGATCAATGACGCAGGCGGCGTGCTGGGCAAGAAGATCGACCTGATGATCTATGACACCAAGACCGATCCGACCGTCATCGCGAGTACCGCCAGCCAGCTTCTCAATCAGGACAAGGTGGTTGCAGGCCTGGGCTTCACCGATTCCGATTCCGTGCTGGCCCTCGGGCAGATCTTCCAGAAAGCCGGCGTTCCCTTCGTGACGCCGGGAGCTACATCGCCCAAGCTGCCGGAACAGATCGGCGACGATATCTTCCTCGCCTGCTTCGGCGACAATGTCCAGGCGGCGGCCGGCGCCGATTTCGTGAAGGACAAGCTGAAGGGCCGGACGGCCTATCTGCTGCGCGATAATTCGACGGAATACACGACGCTCCTCGCCAAGTATTTCGATGAAGCCTTCAGCAAGGGCGGCGGCAAGATCGTGCTCAAGGATGATTACAAGAGCGGCGACAAGAGTTTCGCCGCGCAGATCGCCAAGCTCAAGGTTCTGCCGAAGAAACCTGACGTCCTCTATGTCGCCGCCATGCCGGACGATATCGGCCTGGTGGTGAAGCAGATGCGGCAGGCCGGGGTCAAGCAGCCGATCGTCGGCGGCGACGGCTATGATACGCCGCTGCTGCTGAGTGTCGGCGGCAAGGGGGCGAACAACGTCTATTATTCGACCCATGCCTTCATGGCCAAGGACAGCACGCCGGCCATTGTCAAATTCTACAAAGCCTATCAGAAAACTTATAACACGGCACCGGAGAATGCCTTCGCCGCCCTCGGTTATGACACGATCGGGCTGATCGCCGATGCGATTACCCGGGCCGGCACGCCGGAACCCGCAAAGATCCGCGATGCCCTGGCGGCAACCAACGGCTTCAAGGGCATCACCGGCACGATCTCCTATCCGCCCAATATCCGTGTGCCGGTGAAGACGGTGGCGCTGCTCGGCGTGAAGAACGACAAGCTCTATCTGGCCGGCGAGGTGACGCCGACCTGGGTGGCCAATCCGTAACAGGAGAGCGGGGGCGGCACCAGCCGCCCCCATATTCCCGCTCTCTCCCACTTGCCGCGAGCCATGCCATGATTCCCTCGACCGAACGCGTTGTTCAGCTCGTTGCCACACTGCAGGAACTCGGCATCGACTATTTGCGGTTCGAACTGCCGGACATGCATGGAACCTCGCGGTCGAAAACCGTGCCGATCAGCAAGGTCGAATCCTATGCCCGTCATGGGTTGAATTTTTACGGCGGCATCATGGGGCTCGACACCTCGTCGAATGTGGTGCCGGGATCGAAACTGCATGGTGCCGCGCATTATGCCGACCAGATGCTGTTTCCAGATCCGGACAGCCTGCGCGTCATTCCCTGGCTGTCGCGTACCGCCAGCGTGATCTGCAACGGTTACTGGACGCGGGAGGAGCCGCAACGTGCGGCGCCGCGCTGGGTTTTCTCACAGCTCGTCGCCGAGGCGAACCGGCTGGGCTATGACGTGATGATGGGGCATGAATACGAATATTATCTGCTCGATGCGGAAACTCGCACGCGACTTTTCGATGGGCAACATATCTTCCACACGGTGCGCAATCATTATGTGCCCTTCATGGATACGCTGGTGCCGACCTTGCAGGCGCTCGGCATCGATCTCATCACCCATAATTGCGAATATGCCGGCTCGCAGTATGAAACGAATTACAGCGCCGCGATGAATATGGGTGGACCGGACAAGGCCTTCACCTTCAAGAATGCGATGAAGGAACTGGCGCACCGGCATGGCTATATCGCCAGTTTCATGGCGAAGCCCTTCGGCAATATGGCGGGCAGCGGCTGCCATCTCCATATCAGCCTGTGGGATCGGAAAACGGGGGAGAATGTCTTCTTCCAAGTAGGACAACCGGACAGCCTGTCGGATCTGGCGCGCTCCTTCGTCGAAGGCATTCTCAGCCATGCGACGGCGATGATGCCGCTGATCAATCCGACGCCGAATTGCTATCACCGGATCAAACCCTATACCTTCGCACCCTCCAATGTGAGCTGGGGCGTCCAGGACCGTTCGGCGATGGTGCGGGTCAAAGCGACCGATGACGATCGCACGCATCTGGAAATGCGAGCGGGATCGGCAGCCAGCAATCCCTATCTGCTGGCCTCGGCCGTATTGGCGGCGGGGCTGCTGGGCATCAAGGGGCAGAGCCATCTGCGCGACCAGGCGCGCGCGACCACCAGCGAGGACAATGCAGCTCTGCAGAAATTTCCCCAGACCCTGGAAGCGGCACTGGATGCGTTGGAGGTCGATGCCGATTTCTGCGCCGCGCTTGGTGCGGATTTCGTCCATGAGTTCCTGGCGATGAAACGGTTCGAGCTGTCGCGTTTCCGCTCCCATGTGACCGATTGGGAGATCAACGAATATCTGGAGCTCTACTGAACGGGCAGCGAGGCTCCGCTACTTCTGCCCGATCGCCAGGCTGCCATCCGGATTGGCGGCCATGGTCGGCGGCATGTGCAGGCCGAGCGATGCCAGATAGCTTTCGTTGATATGGCCGTTGCGGAACTTGATCGCGTTGAGATAGGCGGCAAGGGTCGCGGCGGCATCGGCCGGTGGCGGCTGATCGGCCCATGTCTCCGGCGACTGATTGCCGAGAACAGCGAGCGCGTCCCATCCCGCCGGCTTCGGTATCGAGATCACGGTCGAACTTGTATCGAGATTCTTATAGGTCCAGAAGCACCAACTGATGCCGAAGCGCTCGTTCAACTGCCGGAAGGCCTGGTTCCAGTCGTCGGTCAATTCGCCGGATTCGCCGAGAAAGAGCGGCACGTTATAGCGATTGGCGAAATTGACGTAGCTCTGCACGGAATCGCGTTCCGTGCTGGCCCAGAACTTATGATAACTATAGGCGACATTGTTGTCGAAAGGCGGGCCGAAGACGGAAAAATTCGTGCTCCACTGCGCCGCCGCGAGGAAGACTACATGATGGGTATCGACGCTGCGGATCGCGGCAACGATCTCGCGATAGAGCGGCTCCAGCCGGGGATTGAGATAATCGGTGTCATTATAGGGTGAGATCGGCTCGTTCAGCAGATCATAGCCGAGCACGGTCGGCTCGTCGCGATAGCGCGCGGCCAGATGACGCCAAAGCTCGATGGTCATGCGCCGGTAGCTCGGCACATAGAAGACGAGCGGGAAGCCGGTGCCGTCGTCGTGATTGATACCGGTCTGTCCGCCCGGTGCAGCATGCATATCGATGATGACCTTGAGCCCGGCGGCCCGGGACCAGCCGATCACACGGTCCAGCAGGGCATAGCCGGGGCCGGCGAATTTCGTGGGATCGGTGCGATCGACGAAGAGTGCGTAATGCAGCGGTACCCGGATCGTGTTGAAGCCGGCGGCCTTGATGAACCGGATATCGTCCTCGGTGACATAATTTTCCCGGAAGGTTTCCCAGAAGCGGGCGGCTTCCTCGGGGCCGAGTACATGTTCGATCAGGGCATTGATCTCGTGCGGCGCATGGGCGACGCGGAATTTGAACATATAGCCTTCGGGTACCAGCCAGTTGCCGAGATTGATGCCGCGAATAGTGAAGGTCTTGCCATCGGGTCCGACGAATCGTTTGCCGTCGGTATGGATGAAACCTGCTGTTGCAGCATTGGCGGCACTGTCCGCCACCGCCTGGCCGGCGAGAGATGTTATTGCCAGAAGGAAAGCGCAGGCTCCGGCCAAAGCGCGGAAACGGGCAGGGAGGAAGCGGCTCATCGGATCATCTGCTGTCGTTGCGGGCTTGGCATCATCTGTCTTGGAGGCACGGAGCCAAGTTACCTGCGCCGGCGGGGCCGATCAATCTCCGCTATCGTGCCGGGTAATCGCTCCAGGCAATGGCGCCGGGCAAATCGGCCCAGGCAATAGGAAGACTGGCCGGCTGGTGCCCAGCCGAAATGGTCACTTGACACGCATTCCAGGCAAAGTTACCGCTCAGCGACTGGGCGGCCGCGACCGTGTGCCTGCCGTTTGTTCGGAAGGCTCCAAGGCACAGATGCCCATCGTTGATGCCGTTTACCTGCTCGCCGCCGTTTTGGTTCTGGTCTTCCTGACCGAGAAATGGCGCCTCCATTCATTCCTGGCGATCGCCATCCTGGCAACGGCATACGGCCTGGCCGCCGGCTGGTCCATCGGTCAGGTTAGTGACTTATTCGGCATCGGCTTCACCCAAGCCCTGGCCGATCCTGGGCTGATTGTCGTGGTGGCCGGTATGATCGCCGCCTTGGCTGCGGGAAGCGGCGCGGCGGTACGACTGGCCGATCGGATGAAAGCTTGCCGTTATCTGTCGCCGCTGATGGCTCTGTTGGGTCTGATCGCCGGGACAGCCGCATCCAGGACAGCCGCTTTTGCGGTCTTGAATCCGCTCCGCCAGGCGATGAGCGGTTCCAGGCAGCAGAGGACTGCCGTTATCCTCGGTCTCGCCGTATCGGCCAGCCACGGCGTTCTGTTGCCGTCGCCGATTCCGATCGCCGCTCTGGCGATCATTGGCGGCGATTGGCGGGATGTCGCGCTTTTCGGGCTGCCGGTCGCGCTCGTCGCGGTCACTGTCGGCACCCTTTTCACCCGATGGGGCTGTCGCTTTGTCGAGGCCGACTCTGACACGGTTGCCGTCCAAGCGTCGGCAGGCGAGGTCGAATCTCCCTTGGCGCGGCGCGGCAGCTTGGCCTTGATCCTGACCGCTGGCGTCATGACCGCGCTGGTGATCGTCCAGTCTCTCGGTTCCATTCCCAGCGAGCCGTTCGGTGGCGGAGCGACCCGGCACATGATCATCGGTGCCGGCCGCCCGCTGACCCTGCTGCTGGTCGGGATCGGCATCATGCTGCTGATGCTCCGGCGCTGGGATCGGACGATATGGTCCGAGCAGGGATGGCTGGGACGCGGCGTCGCCAATGCCGCCGGGCTTCTACTCCTGATCGGTGCCGCCGGCGGCTGGCAGAGAGTCCTGCAGGAAACCGGTGTCGCGGAACTGCTGGCCGAAAAATTGTTGGACTGGCATCTCGGCTTGCTGTTGCCGGTCCTGGTAGCAGCGGTGCTCAAGGCCCTGCAGGGCTCGTCCTTGGTTGCCGCCATCACGACCGCCGGCATGATCCAGCCGCTCCTGGCGGCACTCGGCCTCGATAGCGAAACCGGCCGGGCCCTGGCGGTGGTGGCGGTCGGCATCGGCGCTGTGAGTGTCCCGCATGTCAATGACGATCATTTCTGGCTGGTGAGCGGTTCGGTCGGGCTGCGGCCCTGGCAGGGGTTGAAGTCGCTGACGCTGGGCAGTCTGGTGCAGAGCGGTGCCGCGTTGCTGGCCTTGTTTGCGCTGGCGGCGATCGCCATCTAAAGCGGGTTATAATCGAGGGCGATAGAGATGCGGCGACGCGATTTCATGTTGGGAGCTGCCGGGATGGCTGCGGCACCAGTTCTTTTGTCGGCGAAGGCGGCGCAAGCGGCGGGAACGGATGTTCCGGCTTTCCCCAAGGGTTTCGTCTGGGGTGCCTCGACCTCGGCCTATCAGATCGAAGGCGCGGTCAAGGCGGATGGGCGCGGCCCCAGCATCTGGGATACCTTCTCGCATGAGCCCGGGCGGATCGCGACCGGGGAAAACGGCGATGTCGCCTGCGACCATTATCACCGCTATGCCGAGGATATCGACCTTCTGGTCAAGGGCGGGTTCCGCGCTTATCGCTTCTCGATTTCCTGGCCGCGCATTCTGCCGGCCGGCAGAGGGGAAGCGAATAAGGGCGGGCTTGATTTTTACGACCGCCTGGTCGATCGCCTGCTGGAAAAGAAGATTACGCCCTGGGCCTGCCTCTATCACTGGGACCTGCCGCAGGCCTTGCAGGATCGGGGCGGTTGGATCAATCGCGACATCGCCGGCTGGTTCGCCGATTACGGCGAGGTCATCGCCGCGCGCCTGGGCGACCGCGTGAAGCACTGGGCCATGTTCAACGAGCCCAATGTGCATGCGATTTTCGGTCATGCCGTCGGCAGGCATGCGCCGGGCCTGACAGGCTGGGGGAATTACGTCGCCGCCCAGCATCATCAGAACCTGGCGCAGGGCAGGGCGATCGAGGCGCTGCGGGCAAGCCACCGCGACCTGCAACTCGGCACGGTCATTTCCCTGCAGCCTGTCTTACCGTCGACGACGCGTGATCAGGATTGGCGGGCGGCGGAACGGTTCGATGCGCTTTGGAACCGCGTCAATCTCGACCCGCTGTTCAAGGGGCATTATCCCGATCTCCTGGCGCGGGATTTCACACCCTTGATCAAGGCGGATGACCTGAAGGTGATCCGGCAGAAGATCGATTTTCTCGGGATCAATTATTATGGCAAGGCGCATATCGTCGATGCGCCCTCCAGTGTTCTACAGGGTGCGACCTTCGGCCCACTGCCGGTGGGCACCCCGACGACGGCCATGGGCTGGCCGGTGGAGCCGGATGGTCTGGTCGATGTGCTGCTCGATCTGAAAACGCATTACGGCAATCCGCCCGTCTATGTGATGGAAAACGGCGCCTGTTACGACGATCCGGCGCCGCAGGATAACCGCGTCGCCGATCCGCAGCGCCTCGCCTTCATCCGCCAGCATCTTGTCGCGGCCCATCGCGCCATCGGACTGGGCTGTGCCCTGCGCGGCTACATGGTCTGGTCGCTGCTCGATAATTTCGAATGGGCCGAGGGGATGCGGCGGCGCTTCGGTCTCGTCCATGTCGACTTCGCCACCCTCAAGCGGACGCCGAAGGACTCGTTCCACTGGCTATCGAAGGTCCTGAAGCAGCAGGCTTGAGCGACGGCGGCCGGCGCTGGCTATCCGGCCCGGCGCCAGACCAGCGGGAAGCGACGGTCGATCAGCCGGTCGCCGTCCTGCAGCTTTTCCTCTGGGAAAAGGGCAGGGTCCTGGAAGCCCGGCTTCAGGCGCCATACCATGTCGTCGCCGATCCAGCGGGTCGAATAGGCGATGCGGCGTTGCGACGGCGAGCGGTTGCCACCAGAGGCATGCACGATCCGGGCGTTGAACAACAGAGCGTCGCCAGCTTTGATATCCCAGGAGACGAGCGGATATTTGTCGCGCTGCTCGTGGAAACGTGGCATCGGCACTTTATCGGGCTCGGCCGTGGCGAAGCTCTCATCATCCTCGTTGCCGAATTTGGTCGGCGCATAGAAAGGCCCGTGATCGGTGCCAAGGACGAATTCAAGGGCGCTGCTCTCCGTCGTGCAATCCGTCAAAGCGAGCCAGACCGAACAGACCTGTCGGCCATCGGCCGGCCAGTAAGGCAGATCCTGATGCCAGTAGTGATCCAGCGGCGTATTGGCCTCGCAGAGGAAGAGGTGATCGAAATAGGCGCGAATCTCGCTCGATCCCATGGCGCGGCCGGCCTGTTCGCCGAGGCCGGAATCGAGAACGAAGCTCTCGAAATCCGCTTGTTCGGGATAGATGTAGCGCTCATCGAAGAAACGCCCGCGATCGGCGATCTCTTCGGCAAAGCGGCCGGGATGCCGGAACCGTTCTTCCGAGGCGGCGATCAGCCGTTCGACGACATCTGCCGAAGCGAGGGCGGGTAGATGGGCCACACCGTCGCGGCGATAGGCAGCGATTTCGTCTTCGGTGAACGGGCGAATTCTCATGCCGGCATCTCCCCCTGCGATTTCTGGTGGCTCAACTGAGCGAATGAACGCCGGGTACGGTGATGCGTATGAGAACGCAGTGTTTCTTGCGTCATTTGCTTCCCCCGATTTGTCCTCACCCGAACGATATGTTTGCCATACCGGTTTTTCATCCACTGCGCCGGCGTGCAGCATTTCGTGTTCGCCGGTGGTACGTTGCGGATGACCGGGTCTCCCCGGCTGCCGGACAAATTTCCGTCCGGCCTCTTGTTTTTCGTTTGATGTCGAACGATAATGGATTTTGAACAGGGGAACAAGAGATCATTTCCGGCAGAAACGAGCGTGTCGCCTCGCAGAGATGATCGGATAAGAATCAAGAAATTCGTTCCTTGGCGAACGATAAGCGAATGGGAGGACGGAGCGTCATGGCGGAGGAGAGGGAACTGGGCGAGATGCCCGGAATGCTCCTGGATCCCGATACGGATATCGTGCGTGTTCTATGGTCCGATTTGCACGGTATCGCTCGGGGCAAGGATATTATCGCGGCGGATTTCCCGCGTGTCGTCGAGCATGGCCTGGCATTCTGCAGCGCCTTGATGCTGACGGATCTGGGCGCCAATCCGGCAGACGCGCCTGATACCTCGGGCGCCGGGTTCCCGGATGCGGCGGCGTTGCCGGATCTGCGCACCTTACGTCCATTGCCCTATGCGCCGGGCATCATGTGTTGCCTCGCCGATATCAAGCAGCCTGACAAGACGCAGCCACATGCTTATTCGCCGCGCGATTTGTTGCGGCGGCAGGTGGCGCGGGCGGAGGCCATGGGGCTGCACCCGATCGTCGGTCCCGAAATGGAATTCTATCTCTGCCAGCCCGATGCCACCGCACCACGCGGCTGGCGGGCTTATCTCGACCGCGACACGGCGGGCTATGTTGTGGGCAGCGTCGCCGATCGCGACGGGGTGCTGACCAGATTGCTCCGGGCCTGCCAGGCCGGCCTCGGCGTGACGGCGGCGAGCCATGAATTCTCGGCCGGTCAGTTTGAGATCAACCAGATCCATTCCGATGCCTTGGATGCGGCGGACCGAGCCTTTCTGCTACGGCATTTCGTGAAGGAAGTCGCGGCGCAGCAGGGATTGCGCGCGACCTTCATGGGCAAGCCCTTCGGCGACAAGGCAGGCAGCGGCTTTCATCTGCATCTGTCGCTGACGGATCGCGCCGGTGCAAATCTCTTTGCCGATGCCACGGCCGATGATGGGCTTAGTTCGATGGCGCAGGCCTTCCTCGCTGGAATCCTGTCCCACGCGCCGGCCTTAACGGCATTTTTCAATCCGACCATCAACGCCTTCAAGCGAACCTTGGGCGGTGCCTTGGCGCCGGCGGCGGCCAATTGGGGCTATGACAATCGGACGGCCTTCATTCGCATTCCGCCGGAGCGCGGCGGCGGCAGCCGCCTGGAAGTGCGGAGCGGCGACGGGGCGGCCAATCCTTATCTGATGATGGCGGCCCTGATCGCCGCCGGACTCGACGGCATCGAGCGCGGCTTGCAGCCGCCTGTGCCGATCAGCGGACTGGCGACGGATGGCCGGCCCTTGCCGACATCGCTGACCACGGCGCTGGCTGCCTTGCAGGCGGATACGGTCCTGTCCGAGGCATTGGGTACGGCGTGCATCGGCGGCTTCATGCGCCTGAAGCAGCAGGAGATCGCGCGGTTCGACCGTTATGTCACCGACTGGGAATTCCATGAATATTCCTGGCTGCTCTGACCCGGAGCCACCGAGGCTGGAACCACCGGCACCGGGCTGGTGGGGCAGCATACAAATCTATGCTTCTGCGGCTTTGGCGGAAGATGTTATAAGACTGTCGCCGGTCGTTACTGGGCCGTTGGAATGCCGTTGTTAGCCATGACGCCGTGGTCGATCGCGTCGTCATCTATCATGCCGTTGTCAATCATGTCAGGGAGTTCGGCTTGACTCAGCGCAGTGCGGGCAAATCCAGCGCCCGTCCGACAAAGCAGACGCATTTCGCGAAAAGCGACCAACCGGGCAAGGCGGGGCCGAAAAAGCCGCTCGCCGAACTGCTCGGCGAGAAACGGGTCGAGGGCCTGCGGATCAATCTCGATTCGATGGCCCTGGTTTCCAATATCCACCGGGCCTCGACGGCGATCCGGGAGCATTTCGAGCATACGGTTCTGACCTCGGCCAATCTTCATTGGTCGGCTTTCGTGACCTTGTGGTGCCTGTGGATCTATGGCGAGCTGGAAACCCGCCGGCTGGCCGTCGAAGCCGGTGTTGCCAAGAGCACGCTCTCCGGCATCCTCAATACCCTGGAAGGGCGCAAGCTGGTGCGCCGCCGGACCAATGAGCTGGAACGGCGGCTGGTCATCGTCAATCTGACGGCCCAGGGCGCCGAGCTGATCAGTTCCCTCTTTCCGAAGTTCAATGCCGAGGAAACGGTCGTCGTGTCGCGCCTGACGCCGAAACAGATTGTGCAGACGACGGAGGCCATCCGCGTCATCCTGGCGACTTTGGCCGAGATCGATGCCGTCGACGAGACCGAGGCGTGACGGCCGACTGCCGAGGGTCGATCGATCCCGCGAGCCGGTAAGGGAGATGCCATGACGCCGGAAGAGTTTCGGAAGTTCGGCCATCAACTGATCGACATGATCGCCGATTACCGCGCCGGGACAGCGGCCTTGCCGGTCATGGCGCCGAGCGCGCCGGGCAGCGTCAAGGCGCAATTGCCGGCGGAGCCGCCGGTCGACGGCGAGGCGATGGAGAACGTGCTCGCCGACGTGACGCGAACGATCATGCCCGGCTTGTCTCATTGGCAGCATCCGCGCTTCTTCGGCTATTTCCCGTCGAACAGCCTGCTTTCCAGCGTGCTGGGAGATTATCTCAGCACCGGCCTCGGTGTGCTGGGATTGTCCTGGCAATCGAGCCCGGCCTTGACCGAGCTTGAAGAGGTCATGACCGACTGGCTGCGGCGCATGGTCGGCCTCGGCGAAGCCTGGAGCGGGGTTATCCAGGATACGGCCTCGACCAGCACCCTGGTCGCGCTGCTTTGCGCCCGCGAGCGCGCGACCGGCTTCAGCGCCGATCGCGGCGGATTGCAGGCGGAGGGAAAGCCGCTGGTGGTCTATTGCTCCGCCCAGAGCCACAGTTCCGTGGACAAGGCGGCCCTGCTCGCCGGCTTCGGCCGGCACAATATCCGCCACATCCCCCATGACGAAAATTTCGCCCTGCGGCCGGCCGACCTGCGGCGCGCGATCGAGGCGGATCTCGCCGCCGGATTGCAGCCTTGTGCGATCGTCGCCACCGTCGGCACCACGGCGACGACGGCCATCGATCCGGTCGAAGCGATTGCCGCGATCGCCCGCGATCATGGTCTGTGGCTGCATGTCGATGCGGCCATGGCCGGGTCGGCGATGATCCTGCCGGAATGCCGCTGGATGTGGCAAGGCATCGAGGGTGCGGATTCGCTGGTCATCAATCCGCATAAATGGCTGGGGGTCAGTTTCGACTGCTCGCTTTATTACGTCCGCGATTGCGATCATCTCGTCCGGGTCATGTCGACCAATCCCAGTTATCTGCGCAGCGCGGCCGATGACCAGGTGAAGAATCTGCGCGACTGGGGCCTGCCGCTGGGCCGTCGCTTCCGGGCCCTGAAGCTGTGGTTCCTGATCCGCGAGCAGGGTGTCACCGGTTTGCAGGCGCGGCTGCGGCGCGACCTCGCCAATGCGCAGTTTCTCGCGGGCCTCGTGACGGCCAGGCCGGATTGGCGGCTGCTGGCGCCGGTCAGCCTGCAGACGCTTTGTATCCGGCATGAACCGTCCGGTCTCCAGGATGAGGCGCTCCAGGATGAGGCGCTGGATCGCCATACCCTGCAATGGGTGGAGGCGATCAATCGGTCGGGCCAGGCCTATCTCACGCCGGCCATCTTGGACGGGCGATGGATGGTCCGTGTCTCCATCGGCGCGGCCCTGACCGAGCAGGCGGATGTGGCGGCGCTCTGGCAGGTCATCTGCGACGCGGCGGAACAGGGCAAGACGACTCCGGTTGCTTGAGCTCTCAATTGCCTGATCCTTCAGCGATCCCGCCTACCTGATACCGGCTCTCCTTTCGACTTTCCTTGCCTGGACTGCCAGCCGGCCGGTCGCCCAGCTTGTCGGCATATCCTCGATTTGACATTTATATAGTAATTTGGATAGTCATCCAAATTATTGGAAATTGGTGGATCAAGGAGTGGGGATATGGGCTTGGACAAGATGCGGGCGGCGGTTCTGGCAAAGCCGGGTGCAGCGTTGGAGCTGCGGGAGATGCCGGTGCCGCAGCCGGGGCCGGGCGAATTGCTGATCAAGCTGGAAGCCTGCGGCGTCTGCCACACCGACCTGCATGTCCAAGCTGCGGCCAGCATCCCCAGTGCCGATGGCGGCCCTTTGATCCTCGGCCATGAAGGGATCGGCAGGGTGGTGAAGCTGGGGTCGGGATGCGGGCGATACCAAGTCGGGGACCGGGTTGGACTGCCCTGGCTCCACGATACCTGCGGCCATTGCCGCGACTGCCTGACCGGCTGGGAATCCTTCTGCGCCCAGCAGCGGGCTCATGGTTACACTGTCCATGGCGGCTTCGCCGATTATGCCGTGGTCAAGGAGGCCTTTACCGCCCGGATCCCCGATACCTTGTCGGCGATCGATGCCGCGCCGATGCTCTGCGCCGGTGTCACCGCCTATGGCGCCATCCGCAAGGCGGAGCTCGAACCCGGCAAGCGCTGCATGATCATCGGATGTGGCGGCCTCGGCCTCTATGCCATTCAACTTGCAAGAAAGTTCGGTGCAGATGTGGTGGCCGTCGATACCAGCGAGGCGAAGCTGGATCTGGCCCGCCGCCTGGGGGCGCAGCACGTTTTTCTGGCGCAGGAAGAACCCGGCGCGAAGATCCGCGCGCTGGGCGGGGCGGATGCCTGCCTGAATTTCGCACCGTCGCCGAAGCCCTGGCGTGATATGCTGGCCGCCATCAATCCCCGGGGCTGGATCGTGGCCATCGCCATGGTGCCGGATGAGGTGGCGCTCAGCATGGAATGGTTGACCTATAACGGCGTCCGCATCACCGGCTCCAGCGTCGGCACCCGACAGGAGCTGGCCGATCTGCTGGCGATCGGCGGCCGGGGACAACTGGAGATGCCGATCGAAACGGTGTCCCTGACCGGCATTAACGATGCCCTGGCGCGGCTGGCGGCCGGAGCGGTCGATGGGCGGATGGTGATCGACTTTACACGGTAGCGATGGAATGGGGCGCAACCCTTAAGTCGTGGTTGCGCCTGATCTCGGGAAAACGGTATGGTTGGCGCAACCCCTTTTCAGAGGGGTGTCGCAACCCTTCTGGCTGAGGCAGGACATGGCAACCACGACGATCGGGGTGAAAATCGATGACGGGCTGCGGGCCCGCTTGAAACAGGCAGCGGAGCAGCAGGGGCGATCGCCCCATTGGCTGATCAAGCAGGCCATCGTCCTGACCCTCGAACGTCTGGAGCGGGGCGAGAGCATCGCCGGCCTCGGCGGTGAAGATCGCGACCTGGATGTGGTGGACGGCCAGGCCGTGACGCCTGAGACGTCGCAGCCTTTCCTGGAATTCGCCCAGACGGTGCAGCCGCAGACCGTCCTCCGCGCCAAGATCACCGCCGCCTATCGCCGCCCGGAGCAGGAATGCCTGCCGCTTCTGGTCAGCGATGCCACGTTGCCGCAGCCGGTCACCGAGGCCGCGCGCGGCCTTGCCCGCAAATTGGTGGAGGCGCTGCGTGAAAAAGGCCAGCGCGGTGGCGTCGAGAGCCTGATTCACGAATATGCCCTGTCCAGCCAGGAAGGCGTCGCCCTGATGTGCCTTGCCGAGGCATTGCTGCGCATTCCCGACAAGGCGACGCGCGATGCCCTGATCCGCGACAAGATCAGCGTCGGCGACTGGGAATCCCATGTCGGCCGCAGCCCCTCGCTCTTCGTCAATGCCGCGACCTGGGGGCTCGTCGTCACCGGGCGCCTCACCTCGACCACCAGTGAATCCGGCCTCTCCGCCGCTTTGACCCGATTGATCGGACGTGGCGGTGAACCGCTGATCCGCAAGGGCGTCGATATGGCGATGCGGATGATGGGCGAGCAGTTTGTCACCGGCCAGACCATCTCCGAAGCCTTGGCCAATAGCCGCAAGATGGAAGCCAAGGGTTTCCGCTACTCCTACGACATGCTGGGCGAGGCGGCGGCGACCTCGGCAGATGCCGACCGCTATTACCGGGATTACGAACAGGCGATCCATGCCATCGGCAAGGCGGCGGGCCGGCGCGGCATCTATGAAGGCCCCGGCATCTCGATCAAGCTCTCGGCCCTGCATCCGCGCTATTCGCGAGGGCAGTTCGACCGCGTGATCGGCGAATTGCTGCCCAGGCTGAAATCATTGGCGGTGCTCGCGCGCAATTACGATATCGGCCTCAATATCGATGCTGAGGAGGCGGACCGCCTGGAAATCTCGCTCGATCTCCTCGAGGCCTTGTGCTTCGCGCCGGAACTGGCGGGCTGGAACGGCATCGGCTTCGTGGTGCAGGCCTATCAGAAGCGGGCGCCCTTCGTGCTCGATTACGTCATCGATCTGGCGCGCCGCAGCGGCCATCGCATGATGGTGCGGCTGGTGACGGGCTCCTATTGGAACAGCGAGATCCAGCGCGCCCCGGTGG
>CAYOQR010000036.1:0-55623 GCA_964406155.1 uncultured Rhodospirillaceae bacterium
CGAGAGCAGGGCGCCGATCGTCGTCGGGATCAAAGTCACGAACAGCGCGATCAGCACGATGAAGGAGATGTTGCCGCCGGCATAGCTGGCGAAGCTCGGTATGCTGGCGACCGCCAGGATGAAGATCAGGGTCATGCCGGCCAACAGGATGTTGAGGGCGATCTCATTCGGCGTCTTCTGCCGCTTGGCGCCTTCGACCAGCTTGATCATGCGATCGAGGAAGGTCGATCCCTGGGCTGCCGTGATCTTCACCTTGATCCAGTCGGACAGCACCCGGGTGCCGCCGGTGACGGCCGATCGGTCGCCGCCGCTCTCCCGGATCACGGGCGCGGATTCGCCGGTGATGGCCGATTCGTCGACCGAGGCGATGCCTTCGATGACGTCGCCGTCGCCGGGGACGAGGTCGCCGGCTTCCACCAGGACGAGATCGCCAGGGCCGAGGGTCAAGGCCGAGACGGTTTCATGGTCGGAGCCATCGGCCCGCAGCAGCTTCTTCGCCATGGCCTTGCTGCGGGTCTTGCGCAGCGCATCGGCCTGGGCCTTGCCGCGGCCTTCCGCCACCGCTTCGGCGAAATTGCCGAACAGCACGGTCAGCCACAGCCAAAAGACGATCTGTGCCGAGAAGAGAACGGATTTGCCGATAGCGATATCGCGGATCACCAGGATGCTGGCGCCCAGCGCCACCACCTCGACCGAGAACATCACCGGGTTATGGACCATCTTGCGCGGATCCAGCTTCACGAAGGAATCGCGGATCGCACCTTTCAGAATTCCACCATCGAAGATGGAGATCTGTTTTGCCTTCTGCGTCATGTTTGACTCCAAGAATACTTTTGTCGGCGCGGCTTAGAACAACTGCCCGGCAAGCATCATCAGATGCTCGACGACCGGACCGAGGGCCAGGGCCGGGAAGTAGGTCAGGCCGACGACGATGATGATCACGCCGAGCAGCAGACCGACGAACAGCGCGCTATCGGTGGGGAAGGTACCGGCGCTGGGCGGGGTCAGGCGCTTGGCGGCCAGCGAACCGGCGATCGCCATCGAGGGGATGATGATGAAGAAGCGACCGACGAACATCGTGATGCCGCCTGTCGTGTTGAAGAAGGGCGTGTTGCCATTGATGCCACCGAAGGCACTGCCGTTATTGGCGGCGCTGGAGACATAGAGATAGAGAATCTCCGAGAAGCCGTGCGGACCGCCATTGGCGACGCTCTTCAGGGCCGAAGGCAGGACCGTGGCAACGGCACTGAAGCCGAGCACGACCAGCGGGATGCAGAGCAATGCCAGCATGGCCATCTTGACTTCCCGGGCCTCGATCTTCTTGCCAACATATTCCGGCGTCCGGCCCACCATCAGGCCGGCGATGAAGACGGTGATGATGGCGAAGATCAGCATGCCGTAGAGACCGGCACCGACACCGCCGATGATCACCTCGCCCAGCATCATGTTGATCAGCGGGATCATGCCGCCGATCGGGGTGAAGCTGTCATGCATGGCATTGACGGCGCCGCAGGAGGCATCGGTGGTCACGGTGGCGAAGAGCGCCGAATTGGCGATGCCGAAACGGACTTCCTTGCCTTCCATGTTGCCGCCGCTTTGCAGGCTGCTGGCCAATTGATCGACCGGCAGGCTGGAGAAGGCGGGGTTGCCGTGGGCTTCCGCCCAATAACAGGTGAGGACGCCGGCCACGAACAGGATGCCCATGACGCCGAAGATCGCCCAGCCCTGCTTCTCATTGCCGACCATGCGGCCGAACACATTGGTCAGGCCGGCGCCGATCGCGAAGATCAGGATCATCTGCAGGAGGTTGGAGAGCGCCGTCGGGTTCTCATAGGGATGCGCGGCATTGGCGTTGAAGAAGCCGCCGCCATTGGTGCCGAACATCTTGATGGCGATCTGCGAGGCGACCGGGCCCTGGGCGAGGGTCTGCTGCGCGCCCTCCAGGGTGGTTGCCTGAACATAGTCGTTCATGTTCTGCGGCATGCCCTGCCAGACCAGGAAGAGGGCGGCGATGAAGGAGATCGGCAGCAGGATGTAGAGCGTGCAGCGGGTCAGATCGACCCAGAAATTGCCGACGCCCCGGACCTGCTTGCGGGCGAAGCCGCGGATCAGCGCCAGAGCCAGAGCGACACCGGTGGCGGCGGAGACGAAGTTATGCACCGCGAGGCCGGCCATCTGGCTGAAATAGCTGACGGTCGATTCGCCGCCATAATTCTGCCAGTTGGTATTGGTGGTGAAGCTCATCGCCGTGTTGAAGGCGAGATCCGGCGTCATGCCGGGAAAGCCGCGCGGATTGAGCGGCAGGTAGCTCTGCAGCCGCAAGATCGCATAGAGCGAAGCGAAGCAGACCAGGTTGAAGAGCAGCATGGCGGTGCCGTAGACCAACCAATGCTGGTCGTCGTTTTGCCGCACGCCGCAGATCTTGTAGATGACCTTCTCGACCGGCTGCAGGACCGGCGAGAGGAAGGTGCGCCGGCCGTCGAACACCTTCGTCATATAACCGCCGAAGGGCTTGACCAGCGCGATGATCAGAGCCGCGAAGATCGCGATCTGAAGAAAACCGTTGAATGTCATGATGATGGTGCCTCTGCGTCAGAGCTTTTTCGTCAGAGCTTTTCTGGCCAGATCATGGCGATGGCCATGTAGACGAACAGGCCGACGGTGATGATGGCGCCGATGGCGATGTCGAGTGTCATGGCTGCCTCACACCCGCGCGCAGGCGAAAAGATAAATGATGCCAAGAACAAAGAGGCCGATACCGGCCCCCAGGTAGATCGTGTCCAACATGTTCAAACCCCGATTTCAGGATGCCGATCACAGTCGGCCCTTTGCTGTTTCACGCTTTTAGAAGCCTGATCAGCGGGACGTAAGAAATCGAGATGGTTCGGAAAGGGGCAGCGTAAAGGCGCCGTAAAGATATCGCGTCGGTCAAGACCGATTTTTGCTAATCAATTGATCCGCAACGATACTGACCGGCGTATAGCAGGGCAGTCATGCAAGATCGAAACAGGGCTTGCCGGACATCGCTCCAGAGGTCGGTCGGGGCCGGATTGGCCGGCTGACCGATTGGCTGACCGGGAGCTGACAGTTTCTTGTTGCGAATTGTTCTCAATTGCGATATCGGGAATTCATACCTCTGGCCCGCCTTCGGCGATGGCCCGGGGCGTTGCGCCGTACCGTGTAGAGGTCGGCGGCGGCGATCCAATCCACCAGAAGAAAGCGGTCACGATGATGAAAGCGGCGAAGATTTCGGTCGGGATATTGGCGACGGCCCTGATGTTGTCGGGTCTCGCTTTCACCGCAGCCGAGGCACAGTCCCAACAGGACGCGGCGCCGCAAATGTCGGCCGCTCCGGCTCAGGTTCCGGCCGAGACACCGGCGCCCGCATCGGCATCGCCTGCCGATGGCGCAACACCGGGCCAAGCGGCCTCGCAGGCGAATTCGCAGGCGCCCGGAGATCCAGTGGCGGTACCTGACGGCGATCCGGCAGTCACAGATGCCGCTTCCGCGACTGGTACGGCTGGGGCGGAGACGGATGTGGCGGAGGCCCTGCTGCCCCATGACCTCTCCCCCTGGGGCATGTTCATGAATGCCGACATGGTGGTGAAGGTGGTGATGCTGGGCCTCGCTTTCGCCTCAGTGATCACCTGGACCGTGTTTCTGGCCAAGGCGGCTGAATTGCTGATGGTACGGCGCCGGACCCAGGCGGCCTTCGCGGTTCTGGCGGAAGCGCGCTCGCTGATGGCGGCCAGCGATCAGCTCGGCTCGGCGCGCGGCCCCGGCATCGCCTTGCTTGGTGCGGTGAAGGCGGAACTGCGCCTCTCGGCCGATGCCTCGCCGGAGAGCCTCAAGGAACGTATCGCCTCGCGCCTGGAGCGGGTCGAGGCGGCGACCACAAGGATGATGACCCGGGGCACCGGCGTCCTGGCGACGATCGGCTCGACCGCGCCTTTCGTCGGCCTGTTCGGGACGGTCTGGGGCATCATGAACAGCTTCATCGGCATCTCGAAGGCCCAGACCACCAATCTCGCCGTGGTGGCACCGGGCATTGCCGAAGCTCTGCTGGCGACGGCGATCGGCCTGGTCGCGGCGATTCCCGCCGTCGTCATCTACAATCTCTTCGCCCGTCTGATTGCCGCCAACAAGGCAATTGTCGCTGATACGGCGGCGGCGGTGCTGCGCCTGGTGTCGCGGGAACTGGACCGTGACGCTGTGCCTTACGCCAAGGCGGCGGAGTGAGACATGGCGGTCAAGCTCGATCACGGCGACGGCGATCTGCCGGAGAACAGCGAGATCAACGTCACGCCTTTCATCGACGTGATGCTGGTGCTGCTGATCATCTTCATGGTGGCGGCGCCGTTGGCGACGGTGGATGTGCCGGTCGATCTGCCGGGTGCCACGGCGAAACCCCAGCCACGCCCCAGCAAGCCGTTCTTCCTCAGCGTCAAGGAGGATCTGAGCCTGGCGCTGGGCGATGACCCGATCGACACGGCACAACTCGCACCGATGCTCGACAAGGCGACCAAGGGCGACAAGGAGCAGCGTATCTTCCTGCGGGCCGACAAGAAGGTGGCCTATGGCGACCTGATGTCGGTGATGAATGCCCTGCGCGATGCGGGTTACCTGAAGGTCGCGCTGGTCGGCCTGGATCAGTCGGTCAAATGAGCATATCCACCCACGGGAAGCCGGCGACGGGATTGGTGACAACGCATTCCGGCATGATGCCCCGGCATGAAATGCTGCGCTGGGGCGGTTGCCTGGTGCTGGTCCTGCTGGTTCATGCGGCCGGTGCCGCCAGCCTGCTTGATTGGAGCAAGCCGGTCCCACCGATGGAGTTGCCGCCGCCAGCCATCATGATCGATCTCGGCGCGGCCCAGCCGGCACCGCCGCCTCCGCCGCCGCAACAGGCGGTTATCGAGCCGCCGCGCCCGGTCCAGCCGACGCCGCCGGTCCCGGAACAGCCGAAAGTCGAGGTGCCGCAGGTGAAATCCGAGGTGGCGCTGGAGGAGCGCAGGCCGGAGAAACCCAAGGTCGAGCAGAAAAAGAAGCCCAAGGAGAAGAAGTCGAAGCCGGCCGAAAAACCGCCCGTGCCGACGCCCCAGCCGGTGGCGAAGGCGCCGGAAACGCCCGCCGTCGTTCCGGCGAAGCCGGTCGAGCAGAGCCAGATCCAGGAAGCCTCGACCAGTGCGGCGAAGGCGCAGGAAAGTGCCGCCAGTGCCGCCGCTTCCGCAGCCGCGATGAAGAATTGGGAATCGCTGGTGGCGGCGCATCTCTTCAAGCACAAGCGCAGCCTACGGATGCGACAGCGCCAGCCGATGACCGCCTATATCCATGTGGCGATCGGCCGGCAGGGACAGATTCTCTCCCGCAACGTGGCACAAAGCTCAGGCGACGACAGGCTCGACGAAGCGGCGCTGAACCTGATCGACCGCGCCAATCCCCTGCCGCCGCCGCCGCCCGATTACGCGGATGCCCGGTTGCAGTCGATCAATCTACCGGTGGTCTTCACGCCGCCGAAATGACGGGCGGGGCATCAGGCCTCAATCGGCCGAAGGCTTCCTCTGGCGCAAAGCCTTCACCCCTGAGCGGCGCGATTTGCCATCCAGGCGCCGTTCGCGCGAGGCGAGGGTGGGCTTGGTGGCCCGCCGCTTGACCGGCGCGACGGCGGCGGCGCGCAGCAATTCGGCCAGGCGCTCGATCGCGTCCTGTCGGTTGCGCTCCTGAGTACGGAAGCGCTGGGCGGTGATGACGAGGATGCCGTCCTGGGTCAGGCGCCGGCCCGCGAGGCGCATGGCGCGCTCCCGCATGTCCTCGCGCAGTGCCGGCGAGTTACGCAGGTCGAAGCGCAGTTGGACCGCCGTCGACAATTTGTTGACGTTCTGGCCGCCGGGACCCGAGGCGCGAATGAAGCGGATCTCGATCTCGTCTTCATCGAGCGCGATGCTGTTGGTGATGTGGATCATGGCGGCAATCTAGCGGATCGCCGGATAAAGAGAAGCCGGCATCGTAAAGCAGGTTCCGCGCCAGATTTTATCGCCGCCCCAGCGAGAATTTCTTGCGGCGTGGGCGGAGAAATACTCGATAGGGCGGGTAGAGATTGTCCGCCTATCCTCGAAACTCTCTTCCGCCGGTCATGCGTCTCCGCAGCGCCGGCACGTCTTTATCGCCAGGTAAAGGAGCTTGCGGATGTTCGCTTTCGATCCGACATCGGACCCACGGCACCCCGGCGCATTGCCGCCGGACATGAACGTCTCCCTGTTTCCCGGTCGCCTCGATCTCCTGGCGCAGGAGCGGCCCGAGGCCATCGCCCTGCGGCTCCGTCATCAAGGCGGTTGGCGGTTCTGGCGCTGGCGTGATCTCAGGGAACAGGTGCGGGAGGCGGATCACGGCTTGCGGGGTCTTGGGTTCAGCGCATCCGATGTGTTGTGGATCGATGGCGATCTCGGCCCGCATCTTCTGGTGGTCGCCCTTGCTGTCTGGTCGCTGGGCGGCGAGGTCCGGCCGCTACCGTCGGCACTGACGGCGGCAGGTAATCGCGCATCGGTTTCGGCGGAATACCGCTATGTCTTCCTGCAAGGCCGCCGCGCGCTCACGCGCTGGCGACCGTTGCTCGATGCATCAGGCCAGGCTGCTGGAGGTCTCACATTGATCTGTGACCGGCTGGTTCCCGGGGACCACGCGGCAGATGGCCCAGGCAGGTCGGCGTCTCAGCTCCTCAGCTATGCCGCTCTCCTGGGCGCGCGGGACATTGAGCCGACCGTTAGCGCACGGCAGCCGGCCGATCTCTATTGGCTCGAGGAAAGCGGCAACGATCTCAGCCGTCTCATGGCCCTGGTGGAATTCTGGCTCGGTACCTGCGTCGCCTTGACCTTTCCCGAGCGCCGGGCTGGAGCCGTGGTCATGCCACCGCATAGCCGGCGACAGCCGGCATCAAGCCGACCGACAGCCTCCGTCGTCAGATGACGGCCCGGCTGAAAAGAGGCGTCCCTGAAAAGGTTCGGGAGGGAAAATGCTCATATTCATGAGCAGGTTAGGTCGCCCGAGATTGGCAGGTGACCTGACCCGGTCCACATGTTCTTCGCGCCGTTGCGGCAAATTCTCCTTGCGTCAGCAAAATAATCTCTATTAAATTGATAGAGTATATAGTGTTTCGAGCGAGGGAGCCGGGGACATGTCGAGACCGGTACGCAGACTTCCATCACTGAATGCGTTGCGGGCTTTCTGGGCCGCCGCCCGTCATGGCAGTTTCGCCGCCGCCGCCGGCGAGCTGCATGTGACCGCCTCGGCCGTCAGCCTGCAGGTCCGCCAGTTGGAGGACGAACTGGGGGTGAAGCTGTTCCAGCGCACGCCGAAGGGCCTAGTCCTGAGCGCCCAGGGCGCGGAGATCCTGCCCGGCGTCAGCGAAGCCTTTTCCCAACTGCAATCGACCCTGTCGAAGGGCACCAATCCCGGCGGCGTGCAGACCCTGACCGTCTCGGTGGCGCCGTCTTTCGCGACCAAATGGCTGTTGCCGCGCCTCGACCGCTTCGTCGCCCAGCATGCCGAGATCGATGTGCGGGTGCTGGCGACGGTCGAACTGACCGATTTCAGCAGTGACCCGATCGATCTCGCGATCCGCTATGGGCGCGGCCACTATCCCGGCCTGCAGGCCGATCTGCTGATGCGCGAAAGTGTCTTTCCGGTGGCCAGCCCGAAATTGCTGGAAGGACGGGACGAAACCGATCTGCCGGGTCTGTTGCGCTCGGCGGCCCTGCTGCATGACGACAGCCCGGACCAGGACCCCACCTGCCCGGATTGGAAAAGCTGGCTGAAGGCCTCGGGCATCGGCGATGTCGACTGGCAGCGCGGTCCCCGCTTCAACCAGTCGAATTTCGTGCTGGAGGCGGCGGCAAGCGGCATCGGTGTTGCCCTCGCCAAGGCGTCCCTGGTGCAATACGACATCGCTGCCGGCCGGCTGGTGCAGTTGGGCGGCGCGGCGACGCCGATCGAGCTGGCCTATTTCCTGGTCTATCCGCCCGACCGTGCCGGCAATCCGGCGAACCTCGCCTTCCGTGACTGGATCACCGGCGAAATCGCCGGGGGCGCCGAGCGCAGCACCGCCGTTGCCGGCGAAATTTCCGCCTGCGCCTGATCGCGATATCCGCCGGACAAGGCGAACGGGCTTGACGCCGCGCCCGGCTTGGCAATGATCGCCATCTCCGCGTCAGCAACGAGCAAGCGCATGCGCAGCGTCAATCCCGTCTATGCCGGCCTCGGCACCACCGTCTTCGAAACCATGTCGCGCCTCGCGCGGCAGCATCAGGCGGTCAATCTCGGCCAGGGCTTCCCCGACGATCGCGGCCCGGCGGATGTATTGGCGCGCGCCGCGCAGAGCCTGCTGGAAGGCTCCAACCAATATCCGCCGATGATGGGCCTGCCCGAGTTGCGCCAGGCACTGGCATCGCATGCCGAGCGCTTCTATGGTCTGAGCGTCGATTGGGAAAGCGAGACCATGGTGACCTCGGGCGCGACCGAGGCGCTGGCCGCCGCCATCTTCGCACTGGTCGAGCCCGGCGACGAAGTCGTCCTCATTGAACCGTTCTACGACGCTTATCTGCCGCTGGTGCTGCGTGCCGGGGCGACGCCGCGCTTCATCTCGTTGCGTCCGCCGCATTGGCGGCTGGAGCGCGCCGATTTCCAGGCGGCCTTCTCGCCCCGCACCAAGATGATCATCGTCAACAATCCGATGAACCCGACCGGCCGCGTCTTCGATGCCGAGGAGCTGGCGCTGATCGCCGAATTCGCCGAAGGTGCCGATGCCTTCATTCTCGCCGACGAGGTCTATGAGCATATCGTGTTCGACGGCGCCCGGCACCGGACCCTGCTGGCCCAGCCGGACCTGCGCGACCGGGTGATCAAGCTCGGCTCCGCCGGCAAGACCTTCTCCCTGACCGGCTGGAAAGTCGGCTATGTGACGGCTGTGCCGCGGATCATGACGCTGCTCGCCAAGGCGCATCAGTTCCTCACCTTCACCACGCCGCCCAATCTGCAGGCGGCGGTCGCCTTTGGTCTCAGCCAGCCGGCAGCCTATTTCGACGATCTTGCCGCCGAGATGCAGCGCCGCCGCGACCGCTTCGTCAACGGGCTGCGGGTGCTCGGCCTCGACGCTCTGCTCTGTGAGGGGACTTACTTCGCCAATATCGAGATCGGTGGGCTCGGCCTTGCCGAGGGGGATGAGCGCTTTTGCCAGTTGCTGGTGGAACGCCACGGCGTCGCCGCCATCCCGGTCTCGGCCTTCTACAGTGCCCGGCCGGTGCGCTCGGTGATCCGCTTCTGCTTTGCCAAGCAGGATGCGGTGCTGGATCAGGCCCTGACCCAGCTCGCCGGTCTTATCAAGTAATCACCGGTTACCCGCCCGCGACCTCGGCATAGAGCGCCTGGGTGCGCGGGCTGGCAGGCTTCAAGGCCCGTCGCTCGGCCAGCAGGGCGTGGGCAAGATTACGGCGGCCGGCGCTGATCGCGGCGGCGATCAGGGTCTGGTTGAAGAGATCGCGCTGGGCGTGGCTACCGCCGATACGGCGGATGTCATAGCGAACAGGCAGCAGCTCATCCACTGTGGTTGCGAAATCGCCGGCACCGAAAGCACGGATCGCCCGCAGGATATGCCGACCGGTCTGAGCCGAGATGTCGCGATTGGTGCTTTTCTTTCCGCCGATATAGGTTTCGAGGGACCGCTCCAGCCGGTCGAGTGTTGCGTCGTCGCGGCTGCCGCTCGCCACGAGGGCGATATGCGCGTCGTTGAAGAACAGCACATGCTCATCGAGATGGGCATACCAATGCTGTTGCAGCTCCTGCCAGCGGTCGCCGATATCGACGCCGATCAGTTGCAGGCGCCAGAGCAAGGCGGCGGCATCGACCAGATCGAGGATGGCACCGGATTTGTTGCCGCGAATCTGCGTGTCATAGATCGCCAGGACCTCGTCAAGCCGGTTGCGCTCGATCAGGTAGAGGGTCAGATGCCACCATTGATGGACCGCGAGGCCGGGTGCCGATGTCCAATGCGGCTTCAGCTCGGTCAGCCAGCCGATCCCCTCCAAGGTGCGGCCTTCCATTTCCAATACATGGGCGACTGCATGGACTGCCCAGGTATCGGCTGGATTGCGCTCGACGGCGCTGCGGCCGGCTAGTTCTGCGCGGCGAAAATCGCCGGTCTCCTCCAGGCCGAAGGCATGCATGCCGAGAACGAAGCCGTGGAGCGGATCGTCCTCCGGCCAGGCCGGCAGGACGCGGGCGATGGAATCGCGCAGATTGGCACTGTCGCCGAGATAGAAATAGGTGTCATGGGCAAAGCGCAAGGCCCAGGCGTCGCGCGGATGATCGATCAGGATCGCCTCCCAGATCGCTGCCGCCTTCCGGATCTCATCCTGGCTCCAGGCCCGCAAGGCGGCGATATGGGCGCGTTCCCGCTCAGTCAGCCTGCCGGCGGTTTTCTCGGCTGCCTGCAATGCCTCCCGGACGCCAGGCGAGGTGCCGGGCTCGCCGGAGAGGAGCCGAAGCGTGCCGCTCAACGCATGGCCAAGGCCGAAATCCGGGTCCCGCGCCACCGCGCCGGCCAGCGTCGCCAGCGGATCATCGACCCAGCCGAGATATTGCCGCAAGGCAAGCTCAAGATCGTCGATGCTGGTTGCGACGGATGCAGTCACCTGCGGCAGGGGATGATCCAACGGCATGACGATTGCTCCTGCGGACTTTACGAGACGAAGCGGCGAATATCTGCGGCGACATCCAGCGGCCGTTCCCAATGCGGCGCATGGCCGGTATCGCGATAGGTGATGCGTGTTCCTTGGCGAAGCTGCGCTTCCAGGCGCTGCTGCTGTGCCTCATCGAAGATCGCGTCCCGGTCGCCCCAGAGAAGAAGCGTCGGTGCCGCGATGTCCGCAGCGACGATCTTAGTATCGGTGGCAAGGCTCCGCAACACGTCCTGCCAGACAATGGCCCTGACGCGCCGGCTCTCGGCGACGAAGATCGCAAGCTGCCGGGGATCGATCGGGCGATGCACGGTGCCCGACTGGAACTCGTGAGCAAAGGCCTCGGGGATTGGATCGGTGAGGTTATCGACCGCCTGACGGAGCTCGTTGAGGGCGGGATTGCCGGTGGCGGAGGCGGCGGCACCGATCAGGACGAGGCGCGCGACCAGGTTTGGACGTGCCGCCGCGACGCGCTGGGCGATCAGGGTGCCGAGCGAATGACCGACCAGTGCCACCGGCCGGTCGGTGAACCGCTCGGTGAAGGCGATCGCATCCACGGCGAAATCCTCCAGCGTATAGCTGTCGAACTGATGCGCCGTATCGCCATGACCGCGCTGGTCGAAGGCGATCAGATGGTAGTCATCCCGCAGCAGCGGGATCAGCGGCTCGAAGCTGCGCCAGGAATCGGTATAGCCGTGGAGCAGCAGCAGGATCGGCTTCGCAGGATCGCCGATGCTGACGGCGCGGTAGTGCTTGTCGTTGGGCAGGGTCACCCAATGCCGCTGCGAGGAGAAGCTGGATGTATCCGGTTCGGCGGATTGGCCAGTTGCGGGTGCTTTCGCGGCTGTTGTCGATGACATGGAAAGTCACTCCGTATCGGGATGTGATGACGACTGGCTGAGATCTTCGAGGTCACGCTTGATCGCCGCCACGCGGTCCGGTCGCCGGATTTTCAGGCCGATGAAATAGGTGACGCCGACCAGGAGTAAAGCGAGGAAGACATAGGGGAGGAAATTGAACGGAGCCGGTGGCACCGGATAGAGGCTGCCGATCAGGGGAAGCAGCAGCAGGGCGACACTGACCACGGCCACCAGAATATGCCGGACCCGCAGGATGCCGAGCCGCTTCAACAGCACCGGTGCTGCGATCGAGACGAGGATATAGGCGAACAGGAAGCCGAAGGTGGCGACCGTACCGAGATAGCTGAAATTATCCAGCGGTCCGGCGCCGGTGGCGGTGACACCGAGCGACAGCAGCAGGGCCAGCACGGCGGTGAGGGTCACGGCGACATGGGGTGTCGCATTGCTGGGATGGGCATTGCCGGCGGCGGCATGGAACAAACCGTGCCGCGACATCGCATAGAGCACCCGTGCGCCGGCATTGATGCTGGCCAGGGTGCAGGCGAAGAAACTGAGCCCGACACCGGCGGCGATCATCGGGCCGAAGCCGCTGAGACCGACTCGGTCGGCGACCACGGAAAGCGGTGCGCTGACGGTGTCCAGGCCTTGTGACGCCCCTTGGAAGGCATCGATCAGCCCATAGGACGAGGCGGTGAAGAATACCCCGATGCCGATGACGCTGAAGATCACGGCGCGCGGGATGACCCGCAAGGGCTGGCGCGCCTCGTGACCAAGGGCGGTGGCGCTTTCGAATCCGACGAAGCTGAAGAAGGCGAGCACCAGGCCGAGACGCAGGTGATCCAGCGTGACATTCTCCAAATGAACCTGCGCGCCGTCATGCCACTTGCCGCTGGCCGCGAAATAAGTGACGAGGGTGATGATGATCAGAGCAACGGTCGAAAACTCGATCACCAGCATGGTGCGGGTCGAGAGTTTGATATCGCGATAGGCCAGGCCCCAGGAGACGGCCACCACGGCGACCGAGAGGCCGGCGATCAGCAGCGCGCCGCCTGATGCGGTGATCGTGCCGCCGAGCAGGACCAGCATGTAATTGACCGAGCCGGAAATGACGGCCGCCGCCGTGAAGAGATAGGCGATGACCAGTGACCAGCCGGCGATGACGCCGATCACGGCGCCGAGACCTTGGCCGGCGAAAACGTAGAGCGCGCCGGGCGTGGCCGACCGGGCCGCGAACTGATTGATGTTCCAGGAGACCAGCAGCAGGGCGATGGTGGCGAAGAGATACGCGAGCCAGGTGCCGTTGCCGGCGGCGGCGAAAACCACCGGGATGACCAGGGCCGGTGTGCCCGAAGGTGCCACCGTGGCGACCGATTGCGCGACCACCTCATAGAAGGAGAGATAGTTGCGTCGCAGGGAGGCGGGCGCGGCGGCCTTGCCTGATGCGTGATCGGCGAGGGCGCGATCCGTAGGCTGCAGCAAAGCGGTGCGGTCGAGATCGGGTTGTATCAATGTCATGACGGTTCCTCCGCCGTTGGCGCGTCTCAGAAGTCGGGATTGTCGTGAACCGAACGGTAAGGCCCGGGCGATGATCGCGACAAACGAGATTAAATCGCGCGCGCGGCGAGTTTGGCTCTCGCTTGGGAAGGCGACGGCGATGTCATGATGATGCAAAAAAGAGGGCAGCGCGGTGGCGCTGCCCTGCAGTGTCGAGCGATGGTTCTGGGAGGGGAGGCATCGCCCATTCGCGCATCCGACAGCGGCAACCGGCCGCTGCCGGCGGTACGTGAATTTCTGTCGTCGATCAGATCTCGATGGCGCCGGTCTCAGGCTTCGTTGGCGGCGACGGGGCGGCTCGGCAGATGGCCGATCCGCTGCACCGCCGTTATCGCTTTCTGCGATCCGAAGAAACGGCTGCCATCCAGCAGATGAAACCGCGTGTCGAGTGCCTTGAAACGGTAAGTTGGCTGCTGCGTCTGCGGCATGGCTTCGGCGATCAACAGGCCGACCGGCGTGTCGGCATAACGAATCTCGGTGGTGCGAATATCGGTGGTCGCCGATACGCGTCGGGTCGTTGCCGTGATGGGTGGGAAATCGGCAGGCGACGAGCGGAAACGCGAAGAGGATTGCATGGCTCTCTCCATGACATGTCGGGGAAGACTGCGGCGATAGAGATGGAACGCGCGAGGCGGCCGGATCATGCGATCCGATGGCGCGTCCGCTTAGATGCGTCTACATCGACGGCTGATGCCGTACGGCTCCCGCTTGTCAGCGATCTGGCTCATTCAGCTTCTCCTTCATTATCGCGGGATCGGTCGCCGGTCCCGGACAATCATCGGTCTGCCGATCATCGATCGCCGCCGATGGATGCCGATATTCCGGCATCGATCCTGTGTCCTATAAATCTCTATCGGGCCGCCATGATCAACCGAGATTACCTGAGCGGCGCCGCAAGTTCCGCTTGCGGCCGGCTGCCGGGATCCGACCCATTCATCATCTCGCTGTTACAGGGTCGCCGGATCGACAGTCTTGCGCAGGACCGGAGGAAGGCGGCGACTGGAAGCCGCCGTATTATTGAATAGGTGTCAGGCGATCATCCCGGCAACCAATGCGCCGATCGCCAGCGAGGCGGTGAGGCCGGGGCTCTCGATGCCGAAGAGCTGAACGAGGCCGCGCTGGCCATGCCGGGCCGGGCCGTCGATCCGAAAATCGGCATCGCCGCCACCGGGGCCCGCCATCTTGGGGCGGATGCCGGTATAGCCAGGCTCGAGCGCATCGTCCGGCAGATCGGGCCAGTAATGCCGGATCGCCGGATAGAAACGCGCGGCGCGGGTGGGATCGATGCGATAGTCGAAGCTCTCGATCCATTCGACATCGGGGCCGAACCGGGCGCGACCGCCGAGATCCAGCGTCAGGTGAATGCCAAGGCCGCCCGGCTCCGGCACCGGATAGACCAGCCGCCGGAAGGGCGACTTGCCGCGCAGGGTGAAATAGCTGCCCTTGGCAATGACATGCGGCGGGATGAGTGCCGCCGGATAGCCCGCCATGTCGCGGGCGATATCCCAGGCGCCGTGCCCGGCGGCATTGACGAGCATGCGCGCCTTCAACTGCATCGGTGTTTCACCACCGATCTCCAGACGATAGCCGTCCGGCAGGATGGCGCTTTGCTGCAGTGGGGCATGGAAGGCGAAGGCCGCGCCGGCAGTCTCCGCATCGCCCTGCAACGCCAGCATATAGGCATGGCTGTCGATGATGCCGGTCGAGGGTGAGAGCAGGGCGCCGGCGGCCCGCAACGCGGGTTCAAGCGCATGGGTCGCGGCGGCGTCGAGCTGTCGCAGGTCGTTGACACCATTGGCCCGGGCGCGACCGGCAATCGCGGCCAATTCGTCGAGCTGCGCCGCGTCGCTGGCGACGATCAGCTTGCCGAGGCGGGCATGGGGCACGCCATGGCCCTGGCAGAAATCATAGAGCGCATCGCGGCCGGCGAGGCAAAGCCGCGCCTTCAGGCTGTCCTTCGGATAATAGATGCCGGCATGGATCACCTCGCTGTTGCGCGAGGAGGTCTCGCTGCCGATCAGGCCGGTCGCCTCCAGCACCAGGACTTCCCGGCCGGCGAGCGCGAGTGCCCGGGCGATTGCGAGACCGACGACACCGGCACCCGCGACCACGCATTCGACTTCATCCATCCTGCCGCTCCGCGCCCTGTTCCGCCGGTTGTTGTCCCGGCGCCACCTTACCTTGCCGCGCCCGTCGCGCCGAGAGCCGTTGCCGGAGCTCCGACAGCGAAACGGCGCCGGTCAGCAGCACGGCGAGGCCATAGACGCCGAGGCCGAACAGCACCAGCACGGCAAGGCCGCCGATGCGCTGGACCTCGCCGCCAACGAGATAGGGTTCCGCCAGGCGGATCGCCCCCCAGAGCGCACCGCCCATCAGGCCGGCGCTGAGGAGCAGACGGGGCAGGGTGCGGCGCAGTTTGGCATCCGGGGTCAGCATCTTCTGGCGGTGCAGCCGCACATACAGCATACCGGCATTCAGCCAGGCGGCGACGGCGGTGCCGCAGGCGATCCCCACATAGCCGATCACCTGGAACAGGGCGACGGCGACGATGATATCGGCGGCGACCGCGACCATGGCGAAACGGAACGGCGTCATGGTGTCTTCGCGGGCGAGGAAACCCGGCGCCAGCGCCTTGTTGAGCACATAGGCCGGCAGGCCGGCGGCAACCGCCGACAGCGCCGCGGCGACGGCCGCCGTGTCATGGACGGAGAAGGCGCCGCGCTGATAGACGGCGGCGATGATCGGATGGCTGGCGATCATCAGCCCGACGGCGGCCGGCAACGAAAAGGTGAGCCCCATTTCGATTGCCCGGTTCTGCACCCGGTTGGCTTCCGCCGGCTGGCCGCTGCGCAAGGCGCGGGTAAGCGAGGGCAGCAGCACGACCCCGATGGCCGAGCCGATCAGGGCCAGGGGCAACTGATAGAGCCGGTCGGCATAGTAAAGATAGGAAACGGCACCTGCCTGCAGGGTCGCCAGGATGGTGGCGATCGCCATGTTGATCTGGTTGAGCCCGCCGCCGATCAGGCCGGGGATCATCAGCTTCATCATCCGCGTCACGTCAGGGGTAAGGCGCGGCAGCCGCAGCCGCAGCCGCATGCCGGCCTGGTGGCAGGACCAGGCGAGCCAGAGGAATTGCAGGACGCCGGCGATCGTGACGGCCCAGGCGAGGATGACGCCGGCCTGTTCGTCGCTCTTCGTGGGGATCAGCAGCGTGCAGATCAGCGTGATGTTGAGCATGATCGGCGCCGCCGCGGCGGCGGTGAATTTGTGCAGGGAATTGAGGATGCCGCCCTGCAGCGCGCAGAGCGACATGAAGAGCAGATAGGGAAAGGTGATGGCGGTCAGCAGGATCGCCAACCGGTATTTCTCGGGGAAGACATGGAAGCCCGGGGCGAAAACCCGGATCAGCCAGGGCATGGTCAATTCGGCGCCGATGGTAACCACCAGCAGGACGATCAGGAGCACCGCCAGGATCCGTTCGGCGAAGAGCTTGGCGTTGGCCCCGCCCTCCTCCTCGATCTTGCGGGCGAACATCGGCACGAAAGCGGAGTTGAAGGCCCCTTCGGCGAACATCTGCCGGAACAGATTGGGCAGCCGCATGGCGACGAAGAAGGCTTCGGCGACCGGACCGGTACCCAATTGATGAGCGATCATCATCTCGCGGATGAAACCGAGCGCGCGGCTGGTCAAGGTAAGGCCGCCGACCGTCGCGACGGATTTCAGGCTGAACATCGTCTTTTTAACTTTGATTGCGATAAATTTTCCTGAGCGCGCAAGGAACTACATCGAGATGGCATTGTCCAGGCCGGTCCGCCGGCCGCATTTTCCTTGCTTTGTCAGGCTATCGCAAGGCACCGTAGACCGGAAGGGACTAGAGGCTCTATAGATCGCTGGAATCCGGCCGAATTGAGTCTATATTGCGGCCAAATATGTATTGGGGCGATAGAGTAAAGGTATGCAACGAAAGGCTTATCAATGACCGCTCTGGTCACGGGCGCGGCAGGTTTCATCGGTTCCGCGGTGGTGCGGCAACTGCTGGAACGGGGTGAAGCGGTTCGGGCCTTCATCCGGCCCAGCAGCGACCGTCGCAACCTGGAGGGCCTTGGCGTGGATATCGCCGTCGGCGACCTGACCGACCGGCGCTCGGTGGAGCAGGCGGTCCAGGGCTGCGAGACGGTTTACCATGTCGCCGCCGATTACCGTCTCTGGGTGCCGAAACCCGAGGTGATGTTCGCGGCCAATGTCGAGGGCACGCGCTATGTCATGGAAGCCGCCGGGGCGGCGGGTGTCCGGCGCATCGTCTATACCAGCAGCGTCGCGACCCTGGGCCTGCCGGTCGGCGCGGAACCCGCCGATGAGGACACACCGGCCAGCCAGGCCGATATGATCGGGCCCTATAAGCAGTCGAAATATGCCGCCGAGGCGGTGGTGAAGCGCCTGATCGACGACCAGGGCCTGCCGGTGGTCATCGTACATCCCTCGACGCCGATCGGCCCGCGCGACAGCAAGCCCACGCCGACCGGCAAGATCGTGGTCGATGCCGCCTGTGGCCGCATGCCGGCCTTCGTCGATACCGGCCTCAATGTCGTGCATGTGGACGATGTCGCGACGGGTCATCTGCTGGCCATGGACCGGGGCAAGATCGGCGAGCATTACATTCTCGGCAGCGAGAACCTGACCCTTGCCCAGATCCTCGGCATCGTCGCCAGGCTCACCAACCGGCCGGGGCCGCGCTTCCAGATTCCCCATGATGTCGTCATGCCGATTGCCGGCCTGGCGGAGATCTGGGCGCGCCTGACGGGACGCGAGCCCTTCGCCACCCGGGACGGCGTGCGGCTCTCGCGCAAGAAAATGTATTTCAGCAGCGACCGGGCGATCAACCGGTTGGGCTATCGTCCGCGGCCGGCTGAGGCCGCCATCGCCGATGCGGTCGACTGGTTCGGCCGGCACGGTTATCTCCACTAAAGGCCGGGCCCTCATTCTATCGCATAGAGCTGTCTAGGCCCGGTTGGCTGAGTTGAGGCCGCACCGGCCGGAACGGCTTGAGTGGAGCGGCATGGATGGGGCTGCGGGGAGCCATGCAGGCATGAAGTTACGCACCGCCATCGGATTGGCGGCCGGTCTCGCCGTCATTGCCGCCATTCTGGCGCATCAGGATCTGACGGCGATCTGGTCGGCGGCGCTGTTGGCCGGATGGGGATTGCTGCCGGCCTTGGGTTGGCGCTGCGCCTCCTTTGTCCTGGCCGGCGCCGGCTGGCGTGCGCTCTTCGTCGCACCGTTCCGGCCACGGCTGCGGCAGACGGCCTTGGGGCGCTGGATCGCCGAAGCGATCAATACCCTGCTGCCGGTGGGGCAGGTCGGCGGCGACGTCATCCGGGGCCGCCTGCTGCGCCACGATCTGGTGCGGGCCGACCTCGCTCATAAGGAGGCGGATGCCGTCAGGGGGCAGCCTGTTGCGGGATCGCATGGCCATGGCGTGCCGGGCGGTGTGTCGGTTGCCGCGACAGTGGTTGCCGATCTCACCCTCAATCAGCTTGCGCAATTGATCTTCGCCCTGCCGGGGTTGTGGCAGCTCTGGTATGCCTGGGACCTCGCCCTCGGCCGTATGCTGGGCTGCCTGGGGATCGCCGCCTTGCCGCTGGGTCTGCTGCTGCTGGCGCAATCGCCCGGGGTCATCCGCGCGACGACGAGCCTTGCGCGACGGCTCGGTCTGATCAAGGCATCATCTTCCCGTGCCGACAAAGACGGGACACCATCCGGCAGCCAGGCGGGATTGGGTTTCGAACAGGCTGTCTGGCATCTTTATGCCCGGCACCGCGCCGTCGCGGTGGCGATCTTCTGGCACCTGCTGGCCTGGGTCTGCCGGGCCGGCGAGACCTGGATGGTCCTGCGCCTGCTTGGCTATCCGGTCGATTTGCTGGATGCCGCCGCCATCGAAGGTCTGCTGGGTGCCGTGCGCTCGGCGGCTTTCCTGATGCCGGCGGGGCTTGGCGTGCAGGAAGGCGCGTTGCTGCTGCTCTGTGGCTGGGTCGGTGTGCCGGCCGATGCCGCTCTCGCTTTGGCGCTGATCAAGCGTGCGCGTGAACTGGTGATCGGCTTGCCCGGTCTGCTCGCCTGGGCTGCGGCGGAGCATGCCGCCAAGCGCGGCACGTATAGAACGCGGCACGTATAGAAGGCATCGGGACCGGCCATATCAGCTTCCTGATGGCCGGTCCCGACGCGTCACTTGTGTTGCACGATATACCGGCCGTTATTCCTTCACGCCGATATCGAGGACGCTCTGACTTTCGAGCTGCAGGCCGCGGATCGTCTTGGGCATGATCAGGCGGTCCTTGTTATAGGCGATGTTCACCACCGGCTGATAGATCGGCGCGAAGACGAATTGCGACAGCAGATATTCATGATAGGTCTTGAAATTGGCGACGCGCTCGTCCCAGGTCTTCGACCCGGTCATGGCCTTCTGGTTCAGTTCCTGCGACCTGGGATCGTTCCACATGGAGATATTGGGATAGCCGAGGCGTTCCCCATTGAAGAACCAGTCGAGAATATCGGCATTGGCCCAGCTATAGGAGCGGACCGCCAGTTGATGCTCGTTCTTCTTGTACTGATCGCGGATCGTGCTTGAATCGAAGATGGTGATGTCGGCCTTCATGCCGATCGCCTTCAATTGGGCTTGCACGGCTTCCGTCACCCGCTTGAACTCGGTATCTCCCTGGGTCCACAGCTTCACGGCCAGCGGCTTGCCGTTTTTCGTGCGAACGCCGTCCTCACCCAGTTTCCAGCCGTCTTCCTCCAGCAGCGCCTTGGCCTTCTCGGGGTCGTAGCCGATATTGTATTTCGGATCGACCGTCGCTTCCTTCAGCGAGCTGATCAGGAAGTTATGGGCTTCGGCGCCCACGCCGCCATAGATGCTGTCGAGGATCTCCTTCTGATTGACGGCGAGGGCGGCGGCCTGGCGCACCTTGATATCGGTGAAGGGATCAACCGAGGTGTTGATCGCCATATACATCACCACGAGCCCGGCCTTCGTCATCACCGAGACGGTCGGGACTTTCTTCAGTTCCGGCAGGAAATCATTGGGCGTCATCATCAACAGATCGACGCCGCCCGTCTTCAGCTCGAGAAGGGCGGTGGAGTCCTCGGGAATCTCCCGATAGATCAGGCGCTGGATTTTGGCCGGCCCCTGGTTCTCCGACAGATCCGAGGCGGAATTGTAGTCGTCATTGCGGGTCAGGACCGTCTCCTGGCCGATCTCGAAACTCTCCAGCTTGAAGGGGCCGGAGCCGACTGCCCCCGTAACGCCGAAATTATCGCCAAGCTCCTGATAGGCCTTCGGTGCCGGAATGCCCATGAATTCGGTCGAGAGATTGAAGAGCAGATTGGGATCCGGATGTTTCATCTGGAACTTGACGGTGTAATCGTCGAGGACGACGACCTTGTCGATGGCGGAAACCAGGTATTCGTTATCGGATCCCTTGAAGGCGGAAATCCACCATTCGATAGTCTTCGCGTTGAACGGCTCGCCGTCATGGAACTTGACGCCTTTGCGCAGTTTGAACACCCATTCCATGCCGTCCGGCGATGCTTCCCAGGATGTCGCCAGTTGTCCGTGAAAGGTCTGGTCGGAATCCTGGATCAGCAGCCGGTCGAAAATGAGGCTGGTCGCCGGGCTCATCATGCTGGCCTTGATCGGGTTGTAGCTCGATGAGCCGACCCGGTCCGACGGCACCACGAAGGTAACCTCCTGCGCCGCCGCCGGTACGATAGAGCCGATCGACAGGGCGCCCAGCATGACGGCCATGGCCGTTTGCTTCAGTGACGGTATCTGCGATTTCATTTTTCTCTCCCAGGTTGAATGACGGATGGTGGTTGGTTTGTCGGCTCGCCTGGCTTCTGGATCGGCCAGGTTGCATAGGCTCGGGTGACGCGATTCCGGTTGCTGGGCCGGATTTTCGAGCCTGCGCGTGCTCGCGGATGTGCTCATCGCGGTCCCCTGTCTGCGCTGTTCTTCTTTTTATTGACAAGCAACGGATACTATTTTTGTATACAAGATATGAAAATTTTCTAAATCTATGTCAAGTGATTTTGGTTTTCTAAAATCGACGCCGCATCGTTTGACATGGGCAAAAGAGGAGGGGAGACGCCATGAGCGCCAGGACGCAAGACAGGACACACGACATCGTTCTACGTGGCGGCATTCTGATCGACGGGACGGGCGCGCCGGGCCGGTCAGGGGACCTTGGCATTGATGGCGACAGGATTACGGCGATCGACGCATCCGGCACGTTGGCCGGGCACGAGGTGATCGATGTCGCCGGGCGTTGCGTCAGCCCCGGCTTCATCGATGTTCACACCCACGATGACCGTCTGGTCCTGATCGAGCCGCGGATGGCGCCGAAGGTCAGCCAGGGCGTCGCCACCGTGGTCGTCGGCAATTGCGGCATGAGCCTGGCACCGTTGATCCTGCACGACCAGGAACCGCCCCAGCCCTTGGATTCCCTGGGCAAGGCCGCGGATTTCCGTTTCGAACGCATGGCGGATTACGTGGCAGCGGTCGAACGGGCCGCGCCGGCGGTCAATGTCGCGGCCCTGGTCGGCCATACTTCGCTGCGGCTGGCGGCGATGGCGGATCTGGAACGGCCGGCGACCGGGCTGGAGATCGAAGCGATGCGGCAGCGTCTGGCGGCGGCGCTGGCCGAAGGGGCGATCGGCCTGTCGACCGGCCTCTTCAATCCGCCGGCCAAATCGGCAACGATCGATGAGGTGGTCGTCCTTGCTAAGGAAGTGGCGGCCGTGGGCGGCATCTATACGACCCATATGCGCGACGAGGACGATCTGGTCCTGGAATCGCTGGACGAGAGTTTCGAGACCGGGCGCCGGGCCGATGTGCCGGTGGTCATTTCCCATCACAAATGCGCCGGCCGCAAGAATTGGGGACGCAGCCGCTCGACCCTGGCGGCAATCGAGGCGGCGTCCGGGCGCCAGGAAGTGGGCGTCGATGCCTATCCCTATGCCGCCTGCTCCTGGGTTCTGAAGGCGGAAGCGGTCGATGAGAGCATCCGCACCATCGTCACCTGGTCGAGCCAGCGGCCCGACTGTGCCGGCCGTGACCTCGCCGATATCGCCGCCGAATGGGGCGTCTCGCAAAAGGAAGCCTGCGCCGGATTGGTGCCGGCGGGCGCCGTCTATTTCGATATGCATGAGGAGGATGTGCGCCGCATCATCGCCCATCCCCTGGTGATGATCGGGTCGGACGGGGTGCCCCATGATGCCCATCCGCATCCCCGTCTCTGGGGCGCGTTTGCCCGGGTGCTTGGGCATTATGCGCGCGATCTCGGCCTGTTTTCGCTGGAAGAGGCCGTCCGCAAGATGACCCAGCTCCCGGCACGGCGGTTCCGCCTGACCGATCGCGGCATGCTCGCACCGGGTTATTTCGCCGATATCTGCGTCTTCGATCCCAAGACGGTGGCCGATACGGCAACCTTCGATCGCCCGATCGCGCCGGCCCGCGGGATCGAGCTTCTGCTGGTCAATGGCGCCTGCGCCTATCGCGCCGGCGAAACCGTGGCCGGGCGGGGAAGCGGGCGACTGCTCCGTGTCCAGGGAAGCAGCGGCATCCACTAGAACCGGAGCCGGAGCGATCAGGCCCGCGTTTCACGCGGTGCTGCGGATTGTCCGGCGACTTCGGCGCCGGCATTGCGCGGCAGGCTCAGATAAGTGAGGGCCGAAAGCGCAGAGAAGGCGGCGATCACCAGGAAGGGAATGGTGAAGCTGGTTGCCGTGACCTCGCCATGGCCGAGATTTAGCACGGTCAGATGCAGGGTGAGGGCGCCGACTCCGACCCCGAAACTGAGGGAAAGCTGCTGGGCGATCGCCGAAAAGGTGGTGGCCTGGCTCAATCTTTCGCGCGGCACATCGGCGACGATCAGCGCATTGATGCTGGTGAACTGCAGCGAGCGGAAGAAGCCGCCGACCAGCAGGATCGCCAGGATCAGCAGGCCCGGCGTGCTGGGCCGGAACAGGCCGTTGGCGAGAATGAAGGCGGCGCTGACCAGGGCATTGGCGATCAGCACCTGGCGGAAGCCGAAGCGGCGCAGGATCGGCCCGGCAGTCAGTTTCATCAACATCGCGCCGGCAGCGGCGGCGAAGGTCAGACTGCCGGAATGAAAGGCGCTCATGCCGAAACCGACCTGCAGCATCATCGGCAGCAGGAAGGGCGTGGCGCCGATGGCGATGCGGAACAGAAAGCCGCCGACCAGGCCGGCGCGGAAGGTGCCGATCCGAATCAGCGAAAGATCGATGATCGGATGTGGGCTGCGCCGCGCATGCAGGACATAGAGCAGCAGGCTGAGGGCGCCACCCGCCATGAGGCCGATGACCAGGCTGTTGGGGATGACGTTGCGGCCCACCGCCTCGAAGCCGAAGATCAATCCGGTGAACCCCAGCGACGTCAGGCAGAAGCCGGGGAAGTCGAAGGGGCGCACGACCTCTTCGCGGACATCCTCGATGAACAGCGTCACCAGCAGGATGCCGAGCAGGCCGATCGGGATGTTGATCCAGAAGATCCAGCGCCAGGAGACATAAGTGACCAGAAAGCCGCCGACCGGCGGCCCCACCACCGGCCCGATCAAGGCGGGAAAGGTCAGATAGGTCATGGCCCGGACCAGTTCATGGCGCTCGACCGAGCGCATCAGCACCAGGCGCCCGACCGGCACCATCATGGCGCCGCCCAAGCCCTGTAGCAGTCGAGCTAAAACGAAACCGGTCACCGATTCCCCGAGGCCGCACAGGATCGAGCCCAGCATGAAGATGACGATGGCGAGGCGGAAGATCAGGCGGGCGCCGAAGCGGTCCGCCAGCCAGCCGCTGACGGGGATGAAGACCGCCAGGCTGAAGAGATAGGAGGTGATCGCCAGATTGAGCCGCAGCGGACTGGTGCCCAGGGATTGCGCGATCGCCGGCAAGGCGGTTGCCAGCACCGTCGAATCCAGGTTTTCCATGAACAAGGCCGTGGCGATGATGAGCGGAACGAGGACGCTGCGCGAGAGATGGGACTTCATGCTTCCTGAGGCTTTTTGGGACCAGGGCAACTGTAAGCAATCACCGGCCGGAGAGGCGTGCGAATATCGCTCCCGAGGCATACCGATCCGGCCGCTCAGTCAGGATCTGGAAAAATGTCCCATAAAAACAACCAGCGGTATAGGCCGGTTCCAGGTCTGGGGAAATCCGAAAGCGCAACGGCCCGCCGGAAGGGCGGGCCGCTCGATTTCGTTAACAATCGGTCCAAGGATGGACCTGGGATCAAGCTGGGGATCAGGCCAGTTTCAGGACCATGCGGCCGACGATCTTGCCCTGGCGCATCTGGTCCAGGACCTTGTTGATCTGCGACAGGCCGACGGTCTTGATCTTGGCTTCGACCTGGCCGTTGATGGCGAAGGCCACGGCCTCGTTCAAATCCAGCCGGGTGCCGACATTGGAGCCCCGGATCGTCAGTTCCCAATTGGTGATCGCGGCGATCGAGGTGCGGATTTCATCCGCCTTGCCGCCCGGCAGGCCGATATAAGCGACGGTGCCGCCCGGCCGCAGCATCAGGATCGCCTGTTCGAAAGCCCGGGTGGCGACCGCTGTCACCACGGCGGCATGGGCGCCGCCGATCTTGTCCTGGATGGCTTGCACCGGATCGCCCTGCGAGGCATCCACCGTGACTTCGGCGCCAAGGCTCTTGGCCAGGCGCAGCTTGTCGGCCGAGACATCGACGGCCGCGACCCGCAATCCCATCGCCTTGGCATATTGCACGGCGATATGGCCGAGCCCGCCAACGCCGACGATGACGACCCATTGGCCGGGCCGGGCCTGGCTCCGCTTCAGGCCGCGATAGGTGGTGACACCGGCGCAGAGGATCGGCGCCAGGTCGTAGAGATCGGCGGTCTTCGGCAGGCGGCCGACGAAGGCGGCCGGCGCCACCATGTATTCGGCATAGCCGCCGGGCTTGCTATAGCCGGTGGCCTCGCCCGATTTGCAGATCGTCTCCATGCCGGCCAGGCAGAATTCGCAGGTGCCGCAGGCACTGAACATCCAGGGAACGCCGACGGCATCGCCGATCTTGAAGTCGGTGACGCCCTCGCCGAGCGCGGCGACATGGCCGGTCACTTCATGGCCGGGGATCAGCGGCAGCGTGGGATGGGGCGTCCAGTCGCCATCGACGGCGTGCAGATCGCTGTGACAGATGCCGCAGGCCACCACCTTGATCAGAATTTCGCCCTGTCCCGGTGTCGGCACCGGCAGTGTCTCGATCGTCAGTTCAGTGCCGATCTTGCGCAGCACCGCCGCCTTCATCGTCGCCGCTTTCGTGTTTACCGCCGTGACGGCCTTCGCATTCTTTGCCATAGGGCTCCCCTCGATGGTCTCTCCATATCCGGCTTCCGCCGTTTTCAGGCTCAAGATAGGCGAAGTGCCATTGACCGACACATACCCCCAAAGCAATAAAGGCGGGGAACGGCGTCTTGGGGAACGGGAACGCTTATGCCAGTGACATCATCCGCCGGCCAGCCGGTTTCGTTGCTGCAAGCCGGCCCGCAACAGGCGGCACCATCTGCAGCGGGCGATGCAGCGTCCCAGCCCCTGTCGCGGGCCGGCCTGCTGCTGGCGCAATGGAGCCGTGGCATTGGCGAGATCATGCAGACCGTGCAGCGGCCCGAATTCGAGGCCACGCTGCTCCAGGCGGTGCGTCGCCTGGTGGATGTCGATTTCGTCATGGCCTTCGCCTATCGCGACAATCAGCGCCCGGCGGCCCTGGGCGATACGCTGGATCCGGTTCGGCGACGGGTGATTGTTAACGATTATCTTAACGGCCCCTATATGCTGGACCCGTTCTTCCAGGCGATTCAGGACGGCACAAATCACGGCTGTTTCCGTCTGCGCCATCTGGCACCGGACCGTTTCCGCCAGAGCGAATATTTCCGCGCCCATTACCAGCGCACCGGCATCGGCGAGGAAATCGGCTTCTTCTGCGATATCGGCGACGAGGTGACGGCGGTCCTGTCGCTGTCGAAATGGGCCGACAGTCCGCCGGCCTCACGGCACGATCTCGCCCTGCTCGCCGGCATGAGCCCGGCCATCACCGCGCTCTGCACCCAGCATTGGCAGGGCGCCGCCCGCATGCTGATCAAGGAGCGCGGGCGCAAATCCGGCTCGCCGCAGATGACGGCGGCCTATGAGCAATTCGGCCATCGCCTGCTCTCGGTCCGCGAACGGCAGATCGTGACCCTGGTCCTGCAGGGGCATTCCACCGATTCCGCCGCCCGGCTGCTGGATATCAGCCCCGGGACGGTGAAGATCCATCGCCGCAACATCTACCGGAAACTGGGGATCTCGACCCAGGCGGAACTGTTCGCCGCTTTCCTCGATTTCGTCGGCTGAGATTCCCTTCACCGATCCGGACGCTGCAGTGCAGCACTCGGGCAGTGGCGAGGCGCGCCCATCCTTCCCGTGCGATCAGGCACCGCTACCCCCTTAGGGGTATCCCGACCCTCCGCCGGCTTTGGTTACTGTTATCCAACGGGGACGCCCTTGGTCGCGCATGGCCGGGCGATCGGCTGGTTCAGAGCAAAACACGGTTACGAACGATCCTGGGAGGATGACAATGAGTAAGTCCTGGTATGCCGACTTGCCGCAATATTACCAGCGCCAGATCAAGGCGTTGGGCCTCGACGATGCCGGTATGTCGCGCCGCCGCCTGCTGCAGACGGCTGGCGCCGCGGCTGCCGTTGCCGCGACCGGCCTCGGCGCCCGCTCGGCTCAGGCCGGCGCCACGCTCAGCTATATGTGCTGGGAAGGCTATAACGATCCGCGCATCATCGACCCCTTCAAGGCGGCCAATAACTGCGATGTCACCTTCGATCTGATCGTCGATTCGCCGGGCGGCTTCGCCAAGCTGCAGGCCGGCGCCTCGCGCGAGGTCGATGTGATTTCTTCCGACATGCCCTGGATCACCCGCATGGGTCCGGCCGGCCTCGCCGCCGATCTCGATCCGAAGGACTACCAGGACGTCTATGCCGAGTTCTACGACCAGTTCAAGCCGCCTTTCCCGCCCTTGCTGTATGAAGGCAAGACCATCGGCGTGGCGACGCGCTGGGGCTGGGTCGGGCCGTGCTGCAACACCGACGTCACCAATCCCGATATCTGGCGCTCCTACGACCCGGTCTTCGACGCCAAGAACAAGGACAAGATCTGCGTCATGGATTGGGGCGACTGGCCGATCCTCCCCATGGCGCTCTATGCCGGTGTCGATCCCTATCAGCCGCTCGACAAGAACGCGCTGGAAGAGGTGCGCAAGGTCCTGCGGGCGATGTTCAAGAATACCCGCACGCTGGTCGGTGATCTGACCCTGGCGCAGAAGGGGCTGCTCGACGGATCGCTGCTGTGCTGCATCGGCGCCGGCTCCTATCTCACCAACGCCCTGCGCAAACAGGGTCATAAGAACATCCTCGGCCTGGTGCCGGAGCCGAAGAACGGCCTGAAGCAGGGCATCATCTGGGTCGAGGCGACGGCGATCCTGAAGGAAACCGATCAGCCGGATCTCGCCCGCAAGATGGTGAAGCATATCGTTTCCAAGGATGTCGGCCATATCCTCTCGCTGCTCGACACGACCTGCAACGTCGTGACCAACAAGGAGGTCGAGAAGACCTATTCGCCCGAGGAAAAGAGCATCCTGCAGATGGATTATATGTGGCACGCCTACGATAACTCCCACATGCACCGCATCGCGCCGAATATCGACGACATGCTGCAGATCTGGCAGGAAGAGCTGGCCGCGTCCAAATGATCTCCGTTCCGGCCGGGTGGCGATGCCATCCGGCCGGAATGATTTCCAGGCCTTTCCCTTGCGGTCGTCGGTTCCTCATGTTTGACTGGCGCCGGGTGTCTTGCCGGGGGGCGGCATCCATTTCTTGAAAACTGAATCCGGTCTCTCTCATGCCCGCTTTGGCCACTTCCGACGGCGATATCCTGGCAATCGACGATATCAAGCGCAGCTATGGCGATTATGCCGCGCTGAAAGGCGTTTCCCTGGGGGTGCGTCCGGGAGAATTCATCGCCCTGGTGGGTCCGTCGGGCTGCGGCAAGACAACCCTCCTGAAGCTGATCGCCGGTTTCGAGACCGCACAGTCGGGCAGCATTCGCATCGAGGGCCGAGACATGCTGGATGTGCCGGCCTCGCAGCGCCCAACCAGCATGGTGTTCCAGAAGCTGGCCTTGTTCCCGCATATGACGATCGCCGAGAATATCGGCTTTCCGCTGAAGCTGCGCCGCGTCCAGCCGGCGACTATCGCCGGCCGCGTCCGCGAGATGCTGGACCTCATGCAGTTGAAGCCGGAATATCTCAACCGCTTTCCGAAGCAGCTCTCCGGCGGCGAACAGCAGCGCGTGGCGCTGGCCCGCTCGATGATCTCCTCGCCGAAGTTGCTGCTGCTCGACGAGCCGCTCTCGGCGCTCGATGTGAAATTGAAGAAGGTGCTGCAGGCGGAGTTGAAGCGCCTGCACCGCCAGGTCGGCGTCACCTTCGTGCATGTGACCCATGATCTCGAGGAAGCGATGATGCTGGCCGACCGCATCTGCGTCATGCGCGCGGGCCAGATCCTGCAGGTCGGCCGGCCCAACGACATCTATTACCGGCCGGTCGATGCCTTCGTCGCCAGCTTCATCGGCGACACGAACCTGCTGCCGGTTGAGCTGCGGCGGATCGATGCCGCGGGCTTCGACTTCATCGGTGCGGATTTCCCGGCGCCGCAGCATCTGCCGGCGGACCGGGCGGCGCCCGATCTGCGGCCGGGGCCGGCCTTGCTGATGGTGCGGCCGGAACTGCTGACCCTGCTGGCGCCGGGCGACAGCGCCGATGGCGAGGTCGCCGCCGAGGTGACGGAGATGTTCGGCAAGGGCAGCACCATCCAGTATCGTGCGCGCTCGGAGGCCGGCACCGATCTGGTCTTCGAAATTCCAGGAACCGATACAGCGCCGGTGGAACTCGGTGCCCGCATCCGCCTCGGCTGGCGGCGCCAGGATGCCTTCCTGATGCCGGCCTTGACGTCGACTGGGGCCTGAGGCGAGGGACCGCGCGATGGAAAACGAAATCCCCCGCCGCTGGACCGATCCCGCTTTGCTCGGCAAAGCCTTGCCCAGCGTCATTCTGCAGACCCTGTTCTTCCTGGCGCCGCTGGTGATGACCTTCATCCTCACCTTCCAGCGCACCAAGATGTTTCGCCTTGAATGGTCCTGGTCGCTGGATACCTGGACCGATGTCTTCACCAAAGCTTATTACTGGACCATTCTCGGCCATACGATCTTCATGGCGGTCGCCTGTGTGGTGCTGTGCCTGCTGATCAGCTTCCCGGTCGCTTATGCCCTTTCGACCCGGCTGCAGGCTTGGAAGAATCATGTCCAGGTGCTGGTCACCTTTGCCTTCCTCACCGATACGACCTTGAAGACCTTCGGCTGGGTGCTGTTCCTCGACAAGACCGGCGGCGCCAATTTCGTGATGCAGGAGCTCGGCTTCCCGCCGGAGATGGTGGCGATCCTCTTCACCGATTGGGCGACCCTGCTCGGTATGGTCTATAACCTGCTGCCCTTCACCATTTTCACGCTCTATCTCTCGATCGACATGATCGACCGCTCCCTGATCCTCGCGGCCTATGATGCCGGGGCCAGCAAATGGCGGGCCCATTGGGAAGTCACCCTGCCGTTGTGCCGGCCGGGCATTTGGGCCGGCAGCGTCCTGGTCTTCCTGCTCGGCGTCGGTGTCTTCCTGGAGCCGAAGGTGCTGGGCGGCGGCAAGTCGCCGATGTCGGCGGAACTGATCCGCCAGACCTTCGAAACCCGGGTGAACTGGCCGCTGGGGGCGGCGCTTACCTTGGTTCTGATGCTGGCGGCGATCTTCGTCGTTCTCCTGTTCAGCCGGCTCTACGGCATGCGCCGCGCGGCAGCGGCGATCTGAAGGCGAGGCGGCCCCGAATGAATTATCGTCTGCAATCCCGGCTGATCGGTGTCATGCTTTACGGCAGCGTCGCCGCCACGCTGATCTTCTTTTATATCCCGATCTTCACCTTGATGGCGTTCTCGGTGCAGTCGGGACGGTTCCTGACCCTGCCTTTCGACGGCTTCTCGCTGAAATGGTATGGCGATCTCTTCCGCAACGGCAATGCCGGCATGGCGCTGTGGAACTCGACCCTGATCGCCGCCATCGCCACGCTGGTTTCGACGGTGATCGGCTCCGTGGCGGCGATCGTCTCGATCCGCTACCGCTTTGCCGGCCGCACCTTGTTCCGGGGCTTGAGCGGTGCGCCGCTCGCCTTTCCGCAATTGCTGCTGGGGATCGTCCTGCTGCTCTGGTTCTCGGTGCTGGGCGGCTGGTTCGGCTTCAATACCGGCCTCGCCACCGCGATCATCGGCCATATCGTCTATATCACGCCCTTCGTGCTGGTGATCGTCGCCGTCCAGGTTTTCAACTTCGACGCCACCCTGGAGGATGCCGCGCGGGATTGCGGCGCCGGCAATTGGGAGGTCTACCGCTATGTCACCATCCCGTTGCTCTGGCCCGGGATCTTCTCGGCGGCGATCTTCGCCTTCCTGCTGAGCTGGGGGAATTTCTACCTGACCTACAGTCTCGCCGGCTCGGTGCGCACCCTGCCGACCTTCGTCTTCAGCGGTATCGCCGTCGGTTCCTCGCCGCTTTATCCGGCGATCGCCACGGTGATCTTCATTCCCGGCCTCCTGCTGGTGATCCTTGCCGAGCGGCTCCGGCGTCGTGCTAGATAGGGGCCGGCCGAGAATGATGGACCGCGCTGGTCGTTAACGTCAGCTTTACGACAATCGGCGCTTCTATATCCGGTCGAAGGCCTCGCAGGGACGGCTGATCGGCTGGAAAAGTAGATGAAACAACAAGTTGATGCCTCGGCGGTATCCGGAGGGGCGCTTAAAGGCGCAGCCGGTGGTGTTCTCGAGACGGTACCCGACGCCGCATCGATCCCGGTATCGGGGCGCGAGCCGCTCGGCATCCGGGCGCGGCGGCTGTTCGTCGAGCTCGGCATCACCCATACCCGTCGCGATCCTGGCCATAAACTGGCACATCTGCCGGGGGCCGGCCTGCTCATCGATCTCTATCGCCTGTTCGTTTGGTGGAGCCAGACCAGCGGCCCGGTCGCCCGGGCGACCGGCGTCTCGCGCTGGCGGCAATTTGTCGAGATCTGCCGCTTCACCTGGCCCGAACGGCTGCACGGCCAGCTCTATTACATGTTCGAGCTCTACCGTCCGGAGGAACAGGCCCGGCGCGGCGAATATCTCACCCGCTGGGAAGCAAAGAACGGCCTGATCCGGGAGTTGCGCCACCAGTTGGTGCCGCGCATCGCCGGCGCCTCACCTCTCGGGAACAAGGTCGCCTTCACCCAGCTCCTGCTGGAACACGGCTTGCCGGGCATCCCCATCCTGCTGACCTGCAATGGCGGCGTGCCAATACCGGCGGCGATCGATCCGGCGGATTTCCGCCGCGACCTCTTCACCAAGCTGCGGGCCGGCAAGGGCGCGGACGGAGCCGGGATGATCAAGTATCTCGGCGAAGATCGTTATCGCTATGCCGGTCGCGACTTCTCGCTCGCGCAACTGATCGAACAATTGACCCGGCAGTCGAAGGCCGCGGACCTGATCGTCCTGCCGCGTCTCGTCAACCATCCGGCGATTGCCGGACTGGCGGCGGAATCGCTGATCACGGTGCGGGTCTTCACCTGCATCGATGAACAGGGCGTCCCGGAAATCATGCTCGCCATGCTGCGCATCCTCGGCAAGCTCGAGCCGAGCTGGCACACGATCGTGGAATGGGCGGCGCCGGTCGATCTGCCGACCGGGCGGCTGGGGCTGCTGACCGGCGATCTGCCGGAATCCTTCACGCGGCGCCTTGCCACGCATCCCCATACCGGCGCGCAGATCGAGGGCCTGGAATTGCCATACTGGGCGGAGGTGCAAACAACCGCTCTGGCCGCGCATCGGATGGCGAATGATCGTTTCCTCGTCGGCTGGGATATCGCCGTCACGCCGGACGGCCCGGTCATCCTCGAAGGCAATGCGCTGCCCGACTGCCAGTTCCCCCAGCGGGTCCATCGCCGGCCGTTCGGCCAGAGCCGGTTCGGCCAGCTCCTGCATCATCACCTCGACAGGCTGGAGGCGAAGATGCGCCGGAAGAAGGCAGGGGCTTAGCCGGCCAGCGGTTCCGTAAGGCGGTTTCGTCAGGCGGGCCATTCCACGACGATCATCAGGCAGCCCGTCTCCGTCCGGGTATTGTGATGGCTGCCGGGTGGAAAGCTCACAAAATCGCCTGCCTTCAGTACGCGGCCGTCGCTTTCCACCGCTTCGCCCTCGATGACGAAGAATTCCTCGAAATGCGGATGCGTATGCGGTGTCGTCACCGCGCCGGGCAACATCTTGAAGTAGTAGCTGCCGATCCCCGTCCGGCGGTCATACGTGACGGGCAGCCAGCGGATCAGGCGCAACTGTTCCGGCCCTTCCAGGTCGTAGGTGATGAAATCAGCCGTAGCTGCATTGACGATCCGCGCCATGACGGCATTCCTTTCCACTCCGGAGGCGTTCCGCTCCTCCTTCAGTAGAGCCGGACCCCCTCCGTTGCCAAGAGTGTGATCAGGCCCAAAGGTAAACAGGCTTGCCGGTATATTATCTTCCTGTCAGGCTGGACTTCTACATTCGGACCAGTAGCGAAGCGTTTGATGCGGGCAGCGCAATGAGATTGATCAAGAGATCTGGCCCGGAATGGTCTTCGCGGAACGCCCATGAGCCGCTCAGGCTCCGGCGTGCGGTATCTGTTTACGGTCGCGAGCCGGTCGGGCATCGCGCCCGGCGCCTGTTCCGCCATCTCATCCGTCATACTCAGCGCGAGCATAGCTGGCGTCAGGCCTATTGGCCGGGCATGCCGGTGGCGATCGAGCTCGGGCGCTGGCTCTATTACTGGTGGCTGGCGGCGCCCAGCGTGGAGCGGAAATATCGGATTTCCCGCTGGCATCAATTGCTGGAAAGTTGGCAATTGATGTGGCGCGAGCACATGCACACGCAGCTCTACTATATGTTCGAGCTCTATCGCCCGGAAGAACGTGACCGTGTCGGCGAGTATCTGACGCGGTGGGAAACCAAGAACGGTCTGGTCCGTGCTCTCAATTGCATCGCCCGGGAAGGGCGTGGCAAGCAGACGGATCTCGGGGACAAACTGCGTTTCACCGATCTTCTGCTGCGGCACGGCCTGCCTGGCATCCCATTGCTTCTGAGCTGTGAAGCCGGAGCGGCGACGCCGGCCGCCATCGATCCCGTCACTTTCGAACGCGACGTCTTCCTGAAGACCCGCTATGGCAAGGGGGCGGAAGGGGCGATGTGCATCCGCTATCTGGGCTCGGGCCGGTACGATTACGAAGGGCGGACGCTGTCACTGGACGAACTCGTGGCCGTCTTGGTCGAGCGGTCGGCATCGGCGGCTCTGATTGTCCTGCCGCGACTCAGGAATCATCCGGCGCTTGCGGATCTGGCGGAGGAATCGCTGATCACCCTGCGTGTCTTCACCTGCCTCAACGAGACGGGGGTGCCGGAGGTGGTGATGGCGATGCTGCGGATTCTCGGCAAGCTGGAGCCGCGCTGGCATACCGAGACGGAATGGGCGGCCCCGATCGACCTGCCGACCGGCCGTTTGCGGGCCTTGGCCGGGGACATGCCCGACACTTTCGTCGAACGCTACCCGCAGCATCCGGTCAATGGCCAGCCGGTCGCCGGCCGCCTGGTACCGCTCTGGCCCGAGGTCTGCCGCATTGCCGTCGCGGCCCATCGAGTCATCGCCGATCGCATGATTGCCGGCTGGGATATCGCCGTCACGCCCGACGGGCCTGCCATCATCGAGGCCAATGCGCTGCCGGATGTCGTGTTCCTGCAGCGTGTCCATCAGACGCCGATCGGTCATAACCGGCTCGGCGAGCTGATGGCTCATCATCTCGACCGCCTGGAACAGCATATCGATCTGCTGCCGTCCTCCTGGCGGCGTTAGCGCTCATCTGTCGATCCCCCCATCTGTTGATCCGCCTCGGCTGATCGCCAATGGTTGATCAGTGAGCCTCGCCGGTCACGACTCCCTTGGGAACGCGGAGCAGCGGGACCAGGGCGATGGCCGCAATGAAGATCGCGGCCATGATCAGCGAGACGTCGGCGAAAGTCAGAACCTGCGCCTCGCGCATCACCAGATTGGCGAGCGATTTCAGGGCGGCATTGTCGCCGCTCGAGCCCAGGCGGGTACCCATGCTCCGCCCGATCTGATCGAGATAGGCGGTGACATTGGGATTGGCGGCGGTCATGCGGTCGACCAGCCGGGCCCAATGCAGGTTGAGCCGCTCCGTCATCAGGTAATTGATACCGGCAAGGCCGATCGCGCCGCCCAGATTGCGCATCAGGTTATAGAGGCCGCTGGCATTCTTCATGCGTGCCTGGGGCAGGGTGCCGAGGGCAGCCATGTTGACCGGCATGAACAGGAACATGAGGGCGAAGCCGCGCACCGCCTGGGGCAGGAAGAACTCCCAATAGCCCCAATCCGCCGTCAGGAAGTGCTGCAGATAGACGCCGCCACCGAACAGCGCCAGACCGAAGCACAGAACCAGGCGCGGTTCGAAGATGCGGGACAGGCGACCGGCAACCGGGGCTGACATGAACTGGAAGACGCCGGCCACGAACATGATGATGCCGATCTGCATCGGCTTGTAGTCGCGCACCCGCGAGAGGAAGAGCGGGATCAGATAGACCGAGCCGTAAAGCCCGATGCCGATCACGAAGCTGAAGATGCAACCCAATAGGAAGTTGCGGTCGGCGAAGGCCCGGAGATCGACGATCGGCTCGGCATAGCTCAGGGTCCGCCAGACGAAAAGCAGGCCGGCGACCAGAGAGATGGTGGCGCAGATGCGAATCGAATCGTCGCCCAGCCAGTCCAGCCTTGTGCCTTCCTCCAGCACATATTCCAGGCAGCCGAGGAACAGCGCCATCAGGATCAGGCCGGCAAAGTCCATCACCTTCAGCAGCTTCCAGTCCGGCTTGTCGAAATCCACCAGGAACCAGACGCCAAGGGTGACCAACAGGCCGGGCGCCATGTTGATCAGGAACAGCCAGTGCCAGGACATCGCATCGGTGATCCAGCCGCCGAGCGTCGGGCCGAGGGTCGGCGCCATGGTGGCGACGAGACCGGTCAGCACCGAGAGGCCGGCGCGCCGGTTCGGCGGGAAGACCGTGAAACTGGTGGCGAAGACGGTCGGGATCATCGCGCCGCCCAGGAAGCCCTGGATGGCGCGGAAGATGATCATGGAGTTGATGTCCCAGGAGAGGGCGCAAAGCAGACTGCTGATGGTGAAGCCGGCCGCCGAGAGGGTGAAGATGTAGCGGGTGGAGAAGGTGCGCGAGAGAAAGCCGGAGAGCGGAATCATCACCACTTCGGCGATCAGATAGGAGGTCTGTACCCAACTGATTTCGTCGGCGCTGGCGGCGAGGCCGGCCTGGATCTCGTTCAGCGAGCTGGAGACGATCTGGATGTCCAGGATCGCCATGAACATGCCGAGCACCATGATGAAATAGCCGACCCAGTCCCGGGTCGTGACCGCCCGTGCGGCAACCGGCGGAACAGGTTCCGCCGGTTGCGCTGCGGGGGCAGCCGACGGGGGGGAGCCGGCTGCGGGGGTGACGGGGGCTGATGTGGATGCGGCGCTCATCGGGACGATGTCATGCTGGGTGGCGATGCTGTGATGGCTGGGGTCAGTTGCCGGCCTTGGCGCCGCCGTTGCCGTTGGCACCCTCTTCGATCGGGCTCGCTTGCGCGGATCCGAAGAGGCTGCCGCCGCTCTGGCTGATCAGCGACTTGCCGTTGCCGGGCTGGCCGTCCTTGCCGGGCACTGTCTCGGACGAGGTGTCGACACTGGCTTCCACCGAGAGGCCCGGACGCAGCAGGCCGTGCAGCGGATTATCCGCCGCCACCTTGATGCGGACCGGCAGGCGCTGCACGATCTTGGTGAAATTGCCGGTGGCGTTTTCCGGCGGCAGCAGGCTGAACATCGCACCGCTGGCGGGCGCGAAGCTCTCCACTTCGCCGATCAGCGGCGTCGAGGGATAGGCGTCGACATCGATCTCGACCTTCTGGCCCGGCCGCATATGGGTGAGCTGGGTTTCCTTGAAATTGGCGACGATATAGACGTCGTTCGGCACCAGCGTAAGCAGTTGCGTACCGGACCGGACGTAATGGCCGACGCGCACGCCGCGATTGCCGACGACGCCGTCGATCGGCGCGCGGATCACCGTCTTGTCCAGTTCATTGGCGGCGAGCCGTGCCTGGGCTTCCGCATCGTGCAGCTTGGTCTCGGCTTCCTTGCGCTGGGCCTGGATGACGATGAGCTGTGCCTGCTGGGCGTTGATTGCGGCGCTGCTGCGGATGACGTCGGCCTTGCCCTTCACCAGGGTGGCTTCGGCATCGTCATATTCCTGATGCGAGATCACCTTGTCATTGACCAGCTTGGCGTAGCGGTCGAATTGCTGCTGGGCGCGGCGCGCCTCGGCATTGGCGGCTTCCAACTGCGCCTGAGCCTGGGCGATCAGGCTCTGCTGATAACCGATCTGGCTGTCGATGGTGGCGATCGTCGCCTGCGCCGTCGCGACGCCGGCATTGGCCGCGTCGAGCCGGGCACGGAAATCGCGGTCCTCGATGCGGACCAGGACATCACCGGCCTTCACCGCCTGGTTGTCGCCGACCTGAACGGCCGCGACATAACCGTCGATCTGCGGGCTGATGGTCGACATGTCGCCCTCGACATAGGCGTTGTCCGTGCTCTGCAGAAAGCGGCCCTTGGTCCACCACCAGTAACCGCCGCCGGTGGCGCCGATGGCGATGACGGGGATGAGCAGGGTAAGGGCGATCTTCTTGGCGCTTGGCATGGTCCTGGGCCTCGGTCCCGTGTTACGTATCGAGCAAGGCAGGGGTCCGGTATGGATGGCGCCCCCTGCTGGAAGGGCTGACTGGGTGGAGAAAACTAAACTGTCCAGTTCATTTATCCTTGACATGCGCCTAAAAAGTCCTAAAGTCAAGAAGGAACTGAACCGTTCAGTTCAGTTTCGTTGGAGGAATGTTTGGCCGAACCCGCAACCCCCATCCAGGCGAAGACCGCCGGCAGATCCGCCAAGGTCGGTCAGGAATCTGAGAAGAGAAAGATTGCCCAGACCGTAGCCGCGCCCGGTCCGGGTATCCCGGACTCGTCCGTTCAGGATGCCGGCTTCAACCAGAAGGCCATGGCAATCCTCTCGGCCGCCAAGGACCTCTTCATGGAACAGGGTTTCGGTGCGGTCAGCATGGATCAGGTGGCGCGCCAGGCCGGCGTCTCCAAGGCCACGGTCTATGCCCATTTCACCAGCAAGGAAAAACTCTTCACCGAAATGGTGTTCCGGGCCTGTATCACGAAGACCAATATGGTCTTGCCGGCGCTCGATCGCGACACCGATATCCTGGCGGCGCTGGAACAGGTCGCCCAGTCGATCGTCGACCACCTGTTGTCGCCGGAGCCCATGGCGGTCTACCGCATCATCGTGGCGGAGGGGCCGCGTTTTCCCGAACTGCCGCAGGCCTTCTTCGGCAGCGGCCCGTTGCCTCTGACCCGCAAGCTCTCGGATTTCTTCATCGAGGCGAACCAGCTCGGCCTCTTGGACGTGCCGGATCCGCGCCTGGCCTCCGATCAGATGATCTGGCTGGTGCGCGGCCCGCTCGGCATCCACCGCCTCTTCACCATCGATCTGCCGCCGGACTGCCCGACGGAAGAAAGCATCATCAAGGGCGCGGCACAGATGTTCCACCGTACCTTCGCACCCCGCAAAGGCTAACGCAGGGCAAAAGCTGAAGCGGGACAAAACCTAGAGCGGGCCTATCTAAACGGGCCTATCTAAAGCGGGACTGGCCGGTACAGCAGCAGATCCAGCTCATGCCCGGCAACAGGATCGGGTGCGAGATCCGGGCCGGCATGCAGGGGCCGGCTGAAGCGGCGCGCGATATAGCGGCCGGCGAGCAGCGCCTTGCGGCGGTCGCCGGCGGCGGCTTCCGCACCGGCATCGCGCAGCAGCAAGGCGGCGCAAGCGAGATCAGCCATCAGTTCCATCAGTGCGAAACCGTGACGTGGCGCCTCGGCCGGCTGCCGTTGCAGATGAGCGAGCGTTTCGCCGCAAGACCGTAGGGCGATCCGCAGCACGGCGGTATCGCTGGCACTCGTCGTATCCGCCGCATCGAGGATCGCGCCGATCCGGGCCGCGAAGATCGCACCGCCGGCATTCTTGCCGAGCACCAGGCGCAGGATTTCCAGCGCCTGGATATTGGCGGGGCCCTCCCAAACCGTCAGGACCTGCGCATCGCGCAGCAAACGCGGTGTCACGTAATCGTCGATATAACCGTTGCCGCCGAAAATCTCGATCGCCGCGCTGGCGGCGCGGACGGCCTGCTCCGCTGTCCGATACTTCGCCAGCGCCGTGAGAAGCCGCAGCCAGGTCTGCGCCGACAGATCGGGGCCGCTGCCGCCTTCCTGCGCAAGATCGAAAGCCTGGGCGGTGGCGAAAGCGAGGCTGAGCGAGGCCTCATGCTCCATTTGAATATCCAGCAACTGGACGCGGATCATCGGCTGATCGATCAGGGCCCGGCCGAAAGCACGGCGATGCCGGGCGTAATGCAGGGCCTCCAGGAAGGCGCGGCGCTGCATCCCGGCGGCGGCCATCGCGTTGTGCACGCGGCTATAGGCCAGGGCTTCCATCATGATCCGCAGGCCACGGGGCGGAGCGGCGACTTCGAGCGCGGTGGCGCCGAACAGATCGATCTCGCCGGTCGCCAGGCCGCGCGTGCCAAGCTTCTCTTTCAGCCGTCGGATGCGATAGCTGTTGCGTGTCCCGTCCGCGAGATATTTCGGTACCAGATAGAGGCCGAGTCCGTCGCCGCCGCTTGATGCGGGATCGGGCCGCGCGGTCGCCAAAGCGAGATCGCTGGCGGCATTGCTGCAGAACCATTTCAAGCCGTCGAGACCGATCGTGCCGTCGTCGTGATACTGCGCCGTCGTTTCATTGGCGCCGATATCGCTGCCGCCCTGGCGCTCCGTCGCCCAGGTGCCGCCGGTCGCGGCCATGCCGTCCATTCTGATCAGCGCCGGCAGATAGGCGGCTTTCACCGCCGGCGGCGCGAAGCGGTCCAGCACATAGGCGACAGCACCGGTCAGGGTAACGGGGCAGTGAATCGAAATATCCGCCTGGGCCAGCAGATAGCCCATGGCGAAGGTGAGCAGGAAGGGAGCCGGCCGGTCGCCGTAATTCAGCCCGATGATGCCGTGCTGGTAGACCTCGCGATGGATCCGGAGATAGGCCGGATTATGGATCACTTCCGTCACCAGGGCTGCGCCGGGGCCGCTGGCCTGTGGATCGCTATCCGCAGGCAGGGCCTGCAATTGGGGCGGCGCCAGACGGTCGGTATAGGCGGCGGCCGCATCGGCATCGGTCGCCGCCCAGGCGCCGAAGCGGCGCAGGCGGTCGCGATACTCGCCGAGCAGCGCGGCGGCATTGGTGCCCAGCCAGCGCTGCAGGGCAATGTCCTGACCGAAAAAGCCTTCCGGGTCGGAACCGGCTCGAGGTGAATCGATGGGGGAATGCATGCCATGGCTCCCGATGCAGCCTGCCGCAACCATGCGTCGATCTTTAGGATAAAATGTCTTGTCGCTTCGCGTCACTTGAGAATAAGCTCGCGGGCATGAGCGATGTAAAGGGTCATTCCGATATCGCGACATGTGCCGGCAACCATCCGTTCCAGGCGTGATGGGTCGACTCCGATGCGGCTAACCCCTCTTCCCCTTTTAAGTCTGGGCGCTATCGGTCTGCTGGCCGGCCTGGCAACCATGCCGGTAGCGGCGCAAAATCAAACGGCCCAGCAAAGTCAACCGACGACACAGTCTCCGTCTCCGCAGCCCGTCATGACGATTGCCGGCGCCGAGGAATTCCTCAAGGCCGCCGGCCTGCAGACTTGCGAGATCGTCGCCATCGATCCCGCCGTCTCGCGGATGAACCGGGCGATCAAATCCTTCAGCATCGGCGTCGCCCCGAGCTGTGACGAGTATGATCCGGCCGATCCGACCGTGGTCAATGTGCATCAATTCGCCAATGCGGAAGACCGGGATGCGATGGTCGCGAGCCTGCATAACCTGCGTTACCGGGCCTTGAAGGCCTATGGCAGCGTCTGGGCGGTGGACAATTTCGTCGTCATTCTGCTCGGTCCCAACCGGGAGAAAATCGAGGCGCTGCTCAGGGCGGAATATCTGCGCCGCCATCCCGATCAGGGATGAGCGTCCAGGCGGGATGAGCGTGACGTAACGGCGAATGGTCAAGGCGAGCGGTCAAGGCTGGTGATCAAGAAGGTCGGCGGTCAAGGCAGACAATGCGGGGCGGGGGAGCGGCATCGTGCAGAAACGAGTGATGGGGTTCTGGAGCTGCGTGGCGCTGGTGGTCGGCAACATGATCGGCTCCGGTGTGTTCCTGCTGCCTTCCGTGCTGGCCGCCTATGGGCCGATCAGCGTCTGGGGCTGGGTTCTCTCAGGGATCGGCGCGCTGTTCCTGGCGGTGGTCTTCGCGCGTCTTTCCAGCGTCATCCCCAGCGCTGGCGGCCCCTATGTCTATAGCCGCGACGCCTATGGCGATTTCGCCGGTTATCTGTGCGCCTGGTGCTATTGGAAGGCGGCCTGGATCGGCAATGCTGCCATCGCCGTCACGGTGGTTGGCTATCTCACCGTCTTCATCCCGAAGCTCGCCAATCCGGTGGCAGGTGCCGCGGCGGCGATCGCCTTGCTGTGGTTCCTGACCTTCGTCAATCTGGGCGGCATCAAGCTCTTCAGCCTGGTGCAGAACACCTTCACGATCTTGAAATTGATTCCGCTGGTGCTGATCGCCATCTGCGGCTGGTTCTTCTTCAACGCGGATAATTTCGCCGCACCCATCTACGGTCACAGCATCCCCGAACATTCCTGGATGGGTGCCGTTTCGACGGTCTCCGCGCTCACCATGTGGTCCTTCCTCGGCCTGGAATCGGCGACGGTGCCGGCCGATGGCGTGCGCGATCCGGAACGCACCATCCCGCGCGCTACGCTTTTCGGCACGCTGGTCGCCGGCCTCGTCTACATCGTCGCGGTGACGGCGGTGCAGGGCATGCTGCCGGCCAAGAGCCTGACCGCCTCCACGGCGCCTTTCGCCGATGCCGCCCGCGTCATCGTCGGCGATTGGGGCTATTACCTGATCGCCGGCGGCGCGGTCATCGCCGCGATTGGCGCGTTGAACGGCTGGGTTTTGCTGCAGGGACAGATCCCGCTGGCGGCGGCGCGGGACGGGTTGTTGCCGGAATCGCTCGGCAAGCTCAACAAGCATGGGGTGCCGGGCATCGCCCTGGTGGTCTCCAGCAGCCTGGTGACGCTGCTGATCTGCATGAATTTCCACGGCGGGCTGGTGGATGCTTTCCAGGTCATCGTGCTGATCGGCACCATGACCGCGCTCGTGCCCTATGTCTTCTGCTCGGCTGGTCTGCTGCAATTGATGGTCGACCGGCGCTCGGTCTTCCCGCCCAGCGCCGTGCTGCTGGTGCTGATTGCCCTGGGCGCCTTCGGCTTCTCCATCTGGGCGCTCTATGGATCGGGGCAGGAGGCGGTGTTCTGGGGCTTCCTCGTCCTGGTGGCCGGTATCCCGATCTACACCTGGCGCAAATGGCGCGGCAAGGTTGCCGCCGCCAGCTTGCGCTGACCGCCCGGTGGCACGTAACGGCCCGCGTGCAGCGGTCAGGTGTGTGGCCGTTACGTGCCGGGATCGATGACGACGCCCGAAATGGGCTCGATGCAAACGAGGCGGTCCTGAACTGATTTGACCCCGGGTACATTCTCCGCGATCACCCGCAGCGCATTGCGGAAACGTTCGTCGATGATGGTGCCGCGCAGCTCCACGATTCCGTCCTTGACGGCTACGTCGATCGTCGCATGCGGCGCCCAGGATTGTTTGGCGATCTCGCCGAGGACATGTTCGTGGATGCTTTCATCGGTTGCCTGGGCGACGACGGCGAGATTCCGGATGACGGCCCTGAGGATATCCGAACGAGCGACTATCCCCACCAACCGGCGATCCTGCAGCACGGGGACACGCTTGATGCGACGCTTTTCCATCAGGGTGACGATATCTTCCAGGGATGTCTCCGGCGTGACGGCGATGACATCCGTCGTCATGACATCGCCGATCCGGCGGGCATGAGAGAGGAAATAGTCGCGTGCCCGCCGCCCGTCGGAGATCAGGAAGGAGAGCCAGCTCGAATGCTGCCGCTGCGTGCCGATCTCGGCCCGCCGCAAGAGATCGCCTTCCGTCACGATTCCCAGCAACCCGCCATCGCCGTCGGTCACCGGGATGCCGCTGACGCCTTTCGTCAACATGGTGCGGATGGCATCTTCCAGGCGCGATTCCGGTCGCAGGGTCGCGACTGTCGCGGTCATGATATCCGAGGCCTGCATGGCTTTTCTCCTCATGGCGCTCCACGGATTGGTCCCGGCATCCTACCCGTTGTCATGGCGGCATCCTTGACCGGGATCAATCGAAAGCAGGGTTGCTAACCTAACATGGCTGACGATAGGACCGGCAATTGCGCTTCCTGCCGGCGCCATTACAATCCGGAGTATGGAAGTCGAGAGGACCGAGGGCGTGATCATGGGGCGGAATATTTCACTGCAAGCTTTTCTTTCCGCGCTGGAGACAGCGCTCCTGGCACGTACCGCATCCGGTACCGAGGCGGGGGAGGTGGCACGGCAAATCTTCGCCCGGCTGAAGACGCCGGCTGACCGGGTTGGCGGCATGGCGGCGGAGGTAGCCCCGACGGAGCCCCTGCCAGCGCATCGCTTCCTCGATGCGGCTTTAGCGAAGGGGCGGGAGCGTGCCGCCGATCTGGCGGCGGTGTCCGACAGTTTCGCGGCCCTGCAGCCGCACCTCGCCTGGCAACGGCGCAAGACAGATGCCGCCGGGCGGGCCTATGACGATGAGGACGACTTCGTCCGCGGCCATGCCAATGCTTATCTCGTCGGACCCGGCGGATTGGAACGGCGGCCGGATGTCCTGGTCGGGGTCAGTCTGATGGCGCCGGGCATTCAATATGTCGACCATCATCACCCGCCGGCGGAGGTCTATCTGGTCCTGACGCCGGGATATTGGCGGCAAGAACAGGAACCCTGGTGGGAACCGGGCGTCGGCGGCATCGTCTATAATCAGCCCGATGTCCTGCATGCGATGAAATCCGCCGACACGCCGCTTTTCGCGACCTGGTGTTTGCTGGTCGAAGATGCTGCGGCCGCTTGAATCAGGATTGGATCAGGACGGCTTGACGGTCTGGATCACCTCGAAGCCCTCGAAGCGTGGATGGCCGAGGTAAAGCGGCTTGTTGCTGCCGGCATTGCGATGGGCCTGGCGGAAGGCCTCCGATTTTGTCCAGGCCTCGAAATCGGCCCGCGAGCGCCAGACGGTATGCGATGAGAAGAGAGTATGGTCCTCGACCGTCTCGCCCCGCAGCAGGTGGAACTCGATAAAGCCCGGCACGTCATTAAGATAGGTGTCGCGGCCCAGCCAGATATTCTCGAAATCCGCTTCGTGTCCCGGAATGACCTGAAAGCGGTTCATGGCGATGAACATGGTTGTCTCCTTGCACGACGCGGATGGTGATCGTGCCGACTGTATTGTCTGATATCGTCCTTGGCTAGCGCGTGATCATCCTCGGAGAGCGAGCGATAGCGCCGATCTGGCGGCGAGCGAGGCGGCAGGGACAGAAGGAGGTCCACCAGGAACAGGGGCACTGCTGCGTGCCGCTGCGGAAGTGAGATTGGGCGGGAGTGAGGTTGGAGCGACATGCGTCTGCTCCCATACCTCAATCAGCCATCTCCAATCGCCTTATCCGAAGAGATGCGCCAGATAGTAAGCGGCCGCCGCAGCGGCGCCACCGACCAGCAGTGTCTGCAGGCTGGATCTTATGGCGTTGATGCCGGTCAGTTTCCCCTTCACCGCACCAAACAGCATGAGCGCAATACCTGTCGCGGCGACGGAGGCCTTGAAGGCGAGAGACATGGTCGGGGCGACGATATAGGGCGCCAGTGGAACCAGTCCGCCGGCAATGTAGGAAGCGCCAATCGTGGCGGCGCTGACGGGTGCCCGCTTGGGATCCGGCTCTTCCAAACCGAGTTCGAAGCGCATCATGAAATTCACCCAGCGCTTCGGGTCCTTGGTAATGGCCGTCGTGACACGGGTCAGGTCGTCGCCTTCAAGGCCATAATCGGCGAGGATGGCTGAAACCTCCTCGACCTCGTGGCTACGCAGGTGCTCGATCTCATGATGTTCGCGACGATATTCAGAAGCATAGTGTTCCTGGTCGGTCCGGGCCGCCAGATAACCGCCGAGACCCATCGCGATGGCACCGGCGGCGATCTCCGCCAGGCCCGCCGTCACGATGACATCCGTCGATTGCACGACGGCCGACAGGCCTGCTGCCAAGGCAAAGGGAACCGTCAGCCCATCGGCCATGCCGATTACGACATCGCGGATGCTTTCCGATCCCATGAAATGACGTTCGACATGCAAGGTTGCCGGCATGATTTCTGTCTCCGAGATCTATCCGCTGACGACGAAGCGGCCATGCGATCAGTGCGATGGGGGGCTCATAGCATGTCGCCGCAAGGCCGTGGGTGAATGCCTCTCGTTCGCTCGGTGAAATGATGATCGGGCCGGTGGGGTCTGACGGATTTCCTGAAAGAAGCCTGCTGGAACCGAGGCTTGCGCCGCCAGTTTTTTGCCCTCAATTCCCCGTCTCGTGGCGAAGGAAAAGCGCGGCACCATCTCGGGTGCCGCACCTTTTTCGCATTCTCAATGATTGGGTTTTATGTCACGCGCTCTAGCCGAAGGTGAAGGAATAAGCCCGGACACCAGGATCATGAAATTCGATCTTGAAGGTGTGCTCGCCGACGGATCCGGCCTGCCGGACGAGCTGATAGAGCCGTGTCTGTCGCAGGATGCCCCAGCCGTCGGCGTCCACATCGGCGCCGTGGCTGGCGCCGGGTGCCGCGCCATCGATTGTCACGCGGAAGCGGACGGGGCGATCCGGGTCGGATGGGCCCATGACGAGATGAAGATCGCGGGCATGGAAACGATAGGCGATACTGCCGCCGGCTTCTGTCAGCGTTGCGAATTCACCGCCGATCGTCCAGAGGCCGGCGAGGCTCCAGTAATTGAGCGGCAGTGTCGAGGCGTGTGCATAGCGACTGGCTGCGTCTCCGTCGGCTCCGCCGGGCGAGGCGAAATTGGTGGCCTTGTCATAGCCGAGATAAGTCTCGCCGGAATACATGTCCTGGAGATCCGGAGCCGCCTGCGCGCCTTGGCCCGTGACGGGAGTGATGTCCTTGGTGACGGTCGCCCCCTTGGCTTCGGAGAGGAGTTGCTGGATGAGCCGTTCGGATTCCTCGTAATCACCCTCGCCGAACTTCTGGTCACGGATCCGTCCATCGGTACCGATGAAATAGAGTGCCGGCCACGCCTCATTGCCGAAGGTACGCCAGATGCCGAAATCGTTGTCGAGCACGACCGGATAGCCGACACCGAGCGAGGCTACGGCCTTGCGCACATTGGCGGCGTCCTTTTCGAAGGCGAATTCCGGTGTGTGCACGCCGATGACGACCAGCCCCTGATCCTTGTATTTCTCGGCCCAGGCACGGACATGGGGCAGCGTGCGCAGGCAGTTGATGCAGGAATAGGTCCAGAAATTCAGCACGACGACCTTGCCCCGCAAATCTTCCGCGCGCAGGGGCGTGGCGTTCACCCAGGGGCTGGCCTCCAGCAGCGAGGCGAGCGGGCCGGTCAGGGCGGGCGTTGCCGCCTGCGCCGTCGTGCTCAGCTCGATTGCGCCGGTGTGCCGGAAGGTTTCGATCAGCGTCTGCTCCAGCCTGGTCGTGGTGGTTGAGGAGAGACGCGTGAGAAGGCCGGTATCGGCACCGAGCCAGATCGTGGCGGCGCTTGCCACGACACCGGCGCCGACTACCCGCCGGAAGACATCGTCCCAGCGCGCCGACCACCGGACAAGGCTGAGCAGGCGCCGGCCGAAGACGATCCCGATACCCAGGGATGTCGCCGCACCCAATCCGTAGGCCAGAAGCAGGAGGGACGTTTCCAGACTGGGGCCACGCAGCGCCGCGCCGCTCAGGATCAAGCCCAGCACCGGACCGGCGCAAGGCGCCCAGATCAGACCCGTCGCAATACCGAGCAGCAGGGATGTCCCCAACCCGGCACCACGATCACTTGCCCGCCCGCTCGCCCATTGCGCGAGCCGGTCGCCAATCGACGAGACCGGTGTCAGCAACCGGGTTGCCAAAGGTGGCAGGAACATCGTCAGGCCGAACAGCGCCAGCATCGCCAGGATCACGGTTCGCGCCTGATGATTCACGGCCACCGCCCAGCCGCCGGCGAAGGCGGCGAGACTTGCGACGGCCGCGAAAGCGACGGCGAGGCCGACCAGCATCGGCAGGCCGCCGCGCCGGAAGGGGACGTCGGCACGCGCGAGGACGAAGGGGAGAACCGGCAGAATGCAAGGCGTGGCGATGGTGAAGAGGCCAGCCAGATAAGCGAGGATGTAGAATGTCATGATCTGCGTTTCCTAAACTCAGATGATGTCAGGAGCCGAGGTCAGCGGTCAGCCATATGTGTTAAAGCGTATCGGCATCGATCACTGCCTGGGCGAAAGCCTGCGGCGCTTCCTGGGGCAGGTTATGGCCGATGCCGCCGGTGATGACCCGGTGCGCATATTTGCCCGAGAATTGCTTGGCATAACTGGCGCTGTCCGGATGCGGGGCACCATTGGCATCGCCTTCCAGGGTGATGGTGGGAACCGTGATGGGCGGTGCACTGGCGAGGCGGTTTTCCAGCGCGTCATATTTCGTCTCGCCTGCGGCCAGGCCAAGCCGCCAGCGATAGTTATGGATGACGATGTCGACATGATCCGGACTGTTCAGCGCCGCCGCGCTGCGGCTGAACATGGCGTCGTCGAAATTCCATTTCGGCGACGCGGTCCGCCAGATCAGCTCGGCGAAATCACGCGTGTTCTGCTGGTAGCCAACGCGGCCCCGTTCGGTGGTGAAATAATACTGATACCACCATTGCTGCTCGGCCTTCGGCGGCAAGGGCGTCTGAGCTGTCTTCGGGTTGCCGATCAGATAGCCGCTAACGGAGACCAGGGCCTTGCAGCGCTCCGGCCAGAGCGCCGCGATGATATCGGCGGTCCGGGCGCCCCAATCGAAACCGGCAAATACCGCCTTCTCGATTTTCAGGGCATCCATCAAGGCGATGATGTCGACGGCGAGCGCCGATTGTTGACCGTTGCGCATCATCGCGTTTGACAGGAAGCGGGTCGTGCCATAGCCACGTAGATAAGGCACGATTACCCGGTAGCCGGCGGCGGCCAGGAGGGGCGCGACATCGACAAAGCTGTGGATGTCGTAGGGCCAGCCATGCAGCAGGATGACGGCTGGTCCATGGATGGGGCCGGCCTCGGCATAGCCGATATTCAGCACACCGGCATCTATCTGCTTCAACGGTCCGAAGGTTGTATGTGTTCCCGGCACGACCGATGGTACGGCAGCGGGATGTGTCGCATCCGCCCGTGCGGTCGCGATGGCACCGAGTTGTACTGCAGCCAAAGCGAGGGTGGTCGCTCCGAGAAAGCGCCGGCGGCCGATATGAAGTCCGTTGCGATGGTCGGTCGCGTTCATGGACGTTACTCCTTGGCCGAGTACTGATCGGTGGTCGGGACCTTGGCGTGCTGGTCGGCGGCGGGTTGCGACTTGTCGGTCTGGACCTGGGCTTGGACCTGAGCCCGGACCTGGATCTGAGCCTGGCTCAACGATGCCGTCCGGGCCTCGTTTCTATCGGGATGTCGAGCATAGGCGGCCGAGGTTGACAGGGTGGCGGCTGCGACGATGACGGCAATGGAGAGGCGTTTCATGATGGTTGTCCTTGGGTTGGAAAAAGTTGAAACCGGATGGGAGACGGGGCCTGCCACGATGCGCGGGGCAGGCCTTGCCGCTCAGATAAGGTTGATGTCCACGTTGATGTTGCCGCGCGACATCTTGGAATACGGGCAGGTCTGATGGGCGGCATCGACGATCGTCTGTGCCACGTCACGCGCGAGACCCGGCAGGCTGACATTGAGGCGGGCCTGCAGGAAGTAAGCACCCGAGGTGGTGCCAAGATCGACTTCGGCATCCACCGCCGTCTCCTTCGGCAGTGCCACTTTCAGATTGGCGGCGGCGAGCCCCATGGCGCCGATGAAGCAGGCCGACCAGCCGGCGGCGAAGAGCTGCTCGGGATTGGTGCCCTTGCCGGTGCTGCCCGGGGAAGAGAGGTTGACGTCGAGGCGGCCATCCGTGCTGCGGGCCGCGCCGTCGCGGCCGCCGGTGGTGTGGGTCTTGGCGGTATAGAGCACCTTTTCGATCTGGGTCATGGCTTGAGGTCCTTTTGAATGATTATTTATCGTATCCGATTTTAGCGGACACGATTTAAAATAGGCATGATTAAATCATTGTCAAGTCCTTCCGATTTAATCGGATACGATATATTATAATTAGGAAACTTGAATTCCTGCCTGTTGCGAGGATGCAAATGAGACAGTGTGATCCAGTGAAAGCTCCGGATATGGGGGCCAGCCCCGACCAGGCCGACCGCCCCGATCCGGCGGACCCGAAGAGCCCGAAATTGGCGGATTTCCTTTGTTTCGCCATCTATTCGGCGAATCTTGCCTATGGCCGGGCCTATAAACCGATCCTTGAGGAACTCGGCCTCACCTACACGCAATACATCGCCATCGTGTCGCTCTGGGAGGAAGACGCCCAGACGGTCAGCGATCTCGGCGCGAAGCTGTTTCTCGAATCCAATACCCTGACGCCGATCCTGAAGAAGCTGGAGGCGATGGGCTATCTGACACGGCAGCGCGATCCGGCGGATGAGCGCCAGGTCCGGGTGAGCCTGACGGAAGCCGGCCGGCGCCTGCGCGAAAAGGGGCTCGGCATGAATCTCGTCAAAGCCTCCGGCCTCAACCCGGAGGAGTTCGTCAAGATGCAGCGGGGCGTCGTCACCCTGCGCGACAATCTTATCAAGGCCGCAGAAGGCAAAAGTTGAAACCGGATGCGGGAGATGGTGGCGCGGCCCGGTTTAGTAGCTCCCCATCCGGGTGAGATCGCTCCTCAGCCTCGGCACGGCGAAGTCCACGAAGGCGCGGACCTTCGGTGCGGAAAGGTGGCCTTCGGGCGTGATCAGATGCACCGGCAAGGCCGCTTCGTCGGGATCCCGCAGGACGATCTGCAATTTGCCCGCAGCCACTTCTTCCGCCACCTGATATGAGACCAGGCGCGTCAGCCCGCGTCCTTCAACACCTGTCACCGATTCCGAAAGTCTGACTCACGGGAAAAGCTAAGATCCTAGATCTAAACGCAAATATAATTAAACATATCAGCAAACTTAGACTCAATCTTCGGAAAAGTATGACTCTCACCTCCAGCTCTGTCGGGTAAGTCAGACTCTCGAATATTGAGCTAGGATAGGAAGGGCGTGTGGCGGCTACGTCGCTAGAAATGATCCGCCGTTTGGGCACACGGCAAAGTTCTCCACCCAAATCCGCGTGTGTCGGGACGTATTTCGCTTCGGCAATCGCTGAATAAGCTAATCAAAGCAATCTGGCTATGGGCCCTCGTGGTCTTTGACCGGGGGCCAAATCTGCAAGCGTAGAACCCCAACTTACTGATTAACCGATGCCAATGAAAAGACGAAGAGGACCGGGGCCAGATAAGGGAACACCCCGGAGGCTCCCGGATTCACAGGGGTGCCAATTGCCAGTTAACGATCTGTTGAGTCTCATGGGACCAAGTTATGGCTCTTTCTGAGCATACCTTGAATCCGTTACCGTCCTTGAGAGAACAATGACTTTGATTCCTTCCATATCGCCGACCTTTCTCAACTTCGAAAGTCATGTCCTTAAGACATTTGTCCAGGAAATCACCAAAAAGCAAAAACGAGCAAGCCTTCGGAAGCGGCACAAGGCGGCCAAGCGCTCGCGGTATATGGGGCAGACATTTTGTCAACGGCACTATCTGGAAACGGCCATCCTGAACCTGCTGGAACCCGAACAACGAGATCATCTTCACATATTCCCATCGGAACAGGCGCTAAGTGCGCGCTATGAAACGGCGGAATTTCTGTCCGTCCTGAAGCAGGCCCATGAGCAGGCAGACGAGAACGGGCGTGCTAGGATCGCTGGGGCTTTCAATTCAGGCTTCGACAACACCCTTGGCATGGTGCCGCTAGCATATGAAATGCACGTCGCTTCCGTGCTAACGAGAGCCATGAGAGAGGTGGAATTTGTCGAGTATGGCACGACTGGCCAATTCGACTACAGGGTCAGATACAATGAAGATGAGGTTCAAGTCGATTGCAAGGTACTTGCAGGTGACAATGGACGTGCCACGAAAGTCAAAGAGACGGATACGATCTTAAACGCAATCCGGCCCACACTCTTGCAGAATATGGATGCGGTGCGACGAAAGCTGCTTCACATTAAGAAGGTGTCAAGACCTAACTCCGTGGCTGATATACCCAAAGCAATCAACGAGCTCCTCGGCCGATTGTTGGCGGGTGAAGGGCCGAACAATAAAAATGGAGTTGTCGAGATCGCCCTTCTTCCAATCGAAGCAGAGCTCGAACGGATTCTGGGCGTCGACGAATCCTTGTCGCCCGAGGATCTCACTGCGCTCAGACAATACCCCGCGCGACACGATCCAGATTGGACTGGCACAGTTGAATGGGCAAATGCGGCCCGCCTGGAAAAGCTGGAATTCGCAGTTATCTTTTCTTCAAGTAGTCAGCCAAATTGGAGTAAGACGCTGAGGAAAGTAGCTGAAGCATCGCTGGGCGGTCAGCTAAAGGGGTGCAGCGCCCCAGTGCTATATGTCAGGTGTGAGGATATCTCGGAGGAAGAGGTCCGTGAGTGTTGGCTAAACAATGCAGAAGAAGACCCGACTAGAAATCCTCTTGCGGTAATTGCGGCGCAGCTATTCTCTGCTGTAAAGACTGAGAAGCTGTGCGGCATATGTTTCCAAGTCAGGCCAACGTTCAGCCGTTCCACAATTGTGGACGCATTTGGAAGGTCTCAGATATTAGGCTCCTACCCAGTAAGGACGTTCAGCAATTCACTTCACCCCCAAGTAGATAGCTTGCGTAAGGTCTTGGGCTGGCCTTGATCGACTAGAGATACCTCCCCAGAAGACTGGCTGAATAGGTAGGTAGAGCGGTCAAAGGAATCGCTGACAATTCTGTGGGCCAAATCTGTTGACTGACTCAGTTCTCAGCTGGGCTCATTGAAAATACTGTATTTTTATTCTCTGGGTGAATGGCAAAGGCTGACTCAATTCTCAGAATAAATAGACTCTCTGTAACAGTCTTAAGCGAATAGTCTGACTCACTCCTAGGGTGCCGTAATCATCTGGCTAATCTTCGCAAGGAATAGCCGAGCCAGCGGGATGAGACACATGTAGGCTAAGAGGAAGTTCCTTGTCCGCCTCCGCTAGGGGCTCCATAATGAAGACGCGTTCCCCGGCCAGTCGCTCGCGCAATTAGGTGATATCGAACTGCTGACTGCGCCGCCTCCCTGCTCTCGGTCGGACTAGTCCTAACCCATCTGCTAACAAGGAGCAGAAATCCGCAGACGATGGCGTGATTTTTTTATGATCGAGACCCTGTGCGTCTGCCGTCGATCTTTCTCGACGCCTTGCTTCAATCCTGCGAGCGATATTTCGAGGTTACTTCTTTCCGATGCTGCCACGTTCTTCATTGCCTGCGGAATACTTTGAAGCGCGCTACCGAGCGAAACGTGACCCGTGGAATTTCGAAAACAGCGACTATGAGCGCCAAAAATACGTCGCTACTTTAAGTTCCCTCGCGCGGCCCCGCTATGGAAGTGCATTAGAGGTAGGTTGCTCAATTGGCATATTTACAGAGATGCTGTCTGAGCGGTGTGACGCAGTTGTGGCAATAGATGTTTCTGAAACGGCGCTACGCGCGTGCCGCGAGCGATGTAAGGATAAGGCGCATGTCGCGGTAAGAAAAGCGGCTGTACCCGGTGACTGGCCGCAAGGTCGCTATGACCTCATTATTTTTTCAGAAGTGCTGTACTATCTAAATCGAGAGGACATTGCCGCTACGGCACGGCGAACAAAAAAATCATTAAACCCCGGAGCCGAGGTACTGCTCGTACACTGGCTGGGTGGGGCAAGCGACCCGCTGATCGGCCATGAAGCAGCGGAGCTATTCCTGCAGCAACTTGCAGATGTCGCCACGGTGATCTTCCAGGACACGACGGACAAGTATCGATTGGACCTCTTGCAAAAAGCCACCATGGATGTTCGTACGAGCGCTGGGACCTGATGTGCGCCGCTCCTTACCTTGGCTAGTGCGGAGTCTCGGAAGGGGTGAGCGGCGGGCATCAGGTTGACTGAAAATGCAAGCCAGTGAATTGCAGGCTGGGTATTGGTTTCTGGGCGGCTCGCCAATTCGCGAGAGGCTTTAGAGGGGGTTAGGAACGAATATGCGTCCATCCAGCTTCTGATGCTTAGCGACTTCACCCTGGAGCTAGCGAATATCATCAACGCGCTTACACTTAATGTGAGCTGGTCGCAGGTACGAAGTTCAAGGAAGACTCAGATGACTTCAGGAACGCTTATAATCATCGATATCCTGTTCGAATCGTCGCCGGAATAACGCAGCTAGTAGATCGCCATCTCCCGGCGATTGGTGGCGTTCAGTACAATATTGGAGGACGGCAGCCTTTGGATCTGTTTCATGTTGCCATGCTTCTCGAGAAAGAGTGCAGCCTTTGCGGCGCTGCATTCGCTGCTTTTCGAAAGCTCATTGAAGAGCAGATTGAGGCGATCGGTGACACTGCTTAGGCGCCGCAATGGCAGGCAGCTAGGAGAACGAGAGCGAGCTTACGGATCAATTTTTGCAAGTCGCGCTTGTCAGGTGGTGAGGGTCGCCTAACTTTCGGGCAACTATTTGGTCAAAAGAACGAGGGCCGCAGCTTGTCAGTTGCGGCCCTCGCTTTCTTGTCAGTTCACACGCCAGAGTCTGCCTTCTAGCGCTTTTGAGTCGGGCTACCCTAGAGTTTGAGTCAAACTACATATTGCTCTGGCAACCTGTGATTCACACATCCAGATTGGCGACGTTCAGGGCGTTCTGCTGGATGAAATCGCGGCGCGGCTCGACGACATCGCCCATCAGGGTCGAGAAGATTTCCTCGGCCTCGTCGGCATGGCTGATCTTGACCTGCAGCAGGCTGCGCACTTCCGGATCTAGCGTGGTTTCCCAGAGCTGCTCGGGATTCATTTCACCGAGACCCTTATAGCGCTGGATGGTGATACCCTTGCGGCCGAGCTCCATCACCGCTTCGGCGAGACCGATGGGGCCGTGGATGGCGGTTTCCTTGTCACGCACCAGCAGGGTCGCGGCGCCGCTATAGGTTTCCGCGAGTTCCGTTTTCATCGCCTCCAGCCGGTGGCATTCGGCGCCGCGAATGAGGCTGGCATCGATTACATGCGATGAGGTGACGCCGCGCAGGCGGCGCTGGAAGGCAAGCCCGCCATCCTGGTCGGCGAGGCCTGTCCAGCCGCGTTCATTGGCGGGCGACAGGGCATCGAGGCGCCTGGCGATGAGCTGGGCGATCGTCGCGTCGCTGGCGGATTGCGGATTGAGGGCACCGGCGATCGCCGCCTGTTCCACCACATCCGGAGAGCCGACCTTGCGGATCAGCGACTGCATCAGGCCGCGCGCCTGGGCCGCCTGATCGACCAGGCGGCGAAGATCGACGCCGGCGATCTGGGCGCCGCCATCCAGGCGCAGCACGGCATCTTCCAGCCCGTTGCCGATCAGGTAATCCTCCAGCGCCCGGTCGTCCTTCAAGTAACGCTCGGACTTGCCCCGGGCGGCGCGATAGAGCGGCGGCTGGGCGATATAGAGATAACCCTTCTCTACCAGCTGCGGCATCTGCCGATAGAAGAAGGTCAGGAGCAGGGTGCGGATATGCGAGCCGTCGACATCGGCGTCGGTCATGATGATGATCTTGTGATAGCGCGCCTTGGCGACATCGAATTCCTCGGAGCCGATACCGGTGCCGAGGGCGGCAATCAGCGTGCCGATTTCCGCCGAGGAGAGCATCTTGTCGAAGCGGGCGCGTTCGACATTGAGGATCTTGCCGCGCAGCGGCAGAATCGCCTGGTTCTTGCGGTTGCGGCCTTGTTTGGCCGAGCCGCCGGCGCTGTCGCCCTCGACGATGAAGAGTTCGGAGAGGGCCGGATCGCGCTCCTGGCAATCCGCCAGCTTGCCGGGCAGGGAGGAGATGTCGAGCGCGCCCTTGCGCCGCGTCAATTCGCGGGCCTTGCGCGCCGCCTCGCGGGCCGCTGCGGCCTCGACCACCTTGCCGACGACGCGCTTGGCATCGGCCGGATGTTCCTCGAACCACTGGCTCAAGCGTTCGTTGACGATGTTCTCGACCACCGGGCGGACTTCCGAGGAAACCAGTTTGTCCTTGGTCTGCGAGGAGAATTTCGGATCCGGCACCTTGACCGAGAGGACGCAGGTCAGGCCTTCGCGGGCATCGTCGCCGCTCAGTGTCACCTTCTCCTTCTTGGCGATGCCGCTATCCTCGGCATATTTGTTGATCTGCCGGGTGAGGGCGCCGCGGAAGCCGGCGAGATGAGTGCCGCCGTCGCGCTGCGGGATGTTGTTGGTGAAGCAGAGCATCGTCTCGTGATAGGAATCGGTCCATTCCATCGAGACTTCGACGGTGATGCCGTCCTTCTCGCCCTGGATCACGATCGGCGGTTGGTGCAGCGCGTTCTTGCTGCGGTCGAGATAGCGCACGAAGGCCTCGATGCCGCCCTCGTAATGCAGCTCCACCTGCTTCGGCTCGACGCCGCGCGCATCGGTCAGGATCAGGCGCACGCCGGAATTCAAGAAGGCCAGCTCGCGCAGGCGATGCTCCAGCGTGGCATAGTCGAATTCGGTCTTGGTGAAGGTCTGCTTGGAGGCAAGGAACGTCACTTCCGTGCCGCGTTTCACCTTGCCCTCGACCTCCGGCGCGTCGCCGGTGATCGCCAGCGGCGCTTCGGCATCGCCATGGCGGAAGCGCATGTAATGCTGCTTGCCGTCGCGCCAGATGGTGAGGTCGAGATGTTCGCTCAAGGCGTTGACGACGGAAACGCCGACGCCGTGCAGACCGCCGGAGACCTTGTAGGAATTCTGGTCGAACTTACCGCCGGCGTGAAGCTGGG